>JAIFLK010000379.1 GCA_020049115.1 Chloroflexota bacterium
TCTTTATATTGCTTTTTACTCAGTTTTTTAGTTAAATCAACTTTATCTAACATGACTGTCTCCTCAATGAGAATGTTAGGAGTATACCATATTTATTACTTTAGGGTCAATGACTCCCCCTGCAAAAAGGAGTGCAACGTTTTAGCTTTGCTCATTTTTGGTGGCGCAAAGCTGAAGCGTTGCACTCCAGAAACTTTAATTTATACCTTTCTGTTTATACTGCTTACCGAATGAAAATGGCACTTTTAGCATAGGAGTCCGCAATTATTTGCGGGCTGTCCGCAAAGGATTGCGGACTCCTATTGGTCATCATAAAAGTGTAAGTCTCAAACGAAACGCAGTATAATAGCCTTACTCTTTTGAACATTATCGCCAAATCAGGTAAGATAGCGACTCATGACACCGACAGCCTTTGATGCCTTTGCCGATATATATGATAATGATTTTACCCATACGCCTCTCGGTCAGATGTTACGGGCGCGAGTCTGGGCGCATTTAGCCGACCATTTTCAGGCGGGGCAGCATATCCTTGAACTCACCTGCGGCACGGGGGAAGATGCCAGGTGGCTGGGGCAACGCGGCGTTTTCGTCACCGCCACCGATGGTTCAGCCGAAATGGTGCAAGTGGCGCAGGCAAAAATGGCGCAAGCGGGACTGACGGAGTGGGTCACAGTTCAGCCCCTCACCTTGCAAGATATTAAACCCACCAGGTTCGCCCCGCCGCAGTTCGATGGCGCGTTCTCCAATTTTGGCGGCCTCAACACCATCGGCGATTGGCGACCTTTAGGCCAAACGTTGGCGCAGTTGATTAAGCCTAACGGGACATTAATTCTTGTCCCGATGGGGCCGCTTTGCCCCTGGGAAGTGGCCTGGTATGGGTTGCATGGGCAATTCAAATTGGCCTTACGCCGTTGGCAACAACCCGCCGCAGCCCACATTGGCGCGGCCACCATTCCCATTTGGTATCCTTCGGCGCGACGACTGCAACAGGATTTAGTCCCCTATTTTCGCCATGTCTCCACCCACAGTTTAGGTTTATGGTTGCCACCTTCTTATCTAGGTCATCTGGTTACACGTTGGCCTAAGCTATTTGTTAGGCTCAATCAGTTTGAACGCCGCACCGCCGCTTACACCGCCTCATGGGGCGACCATTATGTGAGTATATTTGTGCGTTCAAAATAGTAGTCATCAGGTGACTTCAAATCACCTGATGACTAAATCCCCGAATTATTTACAAGTGGAAAACTTTCGCCTTTCTTAGCGTCCTTCGCGGATTCTAGCTAACTCGCACCCGCCCCGCCGAGGCTTCCGCCACCGCTGCCACGAAGGGAGCTAAATCATCTATAATGAAGATAAGTTGGAAGGCCACCTCAGTCGCAAATTCCTCCGCCTCCACCTGCCCATGATGGGCTTGGACGAGGAGTTTAAATGGTTCATAAAAATGGTAAGGCACCGTTACATGGACGGTACGCCGTTCCACTTTTTCCGTTATGGGCAGTTCGGCCAAGGCGAGTTGGGTCGTTTCGGTGTAGGCTTTAACTAGCCCACCTGTGCCGAGTTTCGTACCACCAAAATAACGTACTATAACAACCGTGACATCACCCAAATTACTCCCCTTGACCACCGCCAACGCAGGCCGCCCCGCCGTGCCACTCGGCTCGCCTGCATCGCTCATGCCATGCGTAACGGAAGCTCCATGCCCGACGGCAAAAGCATAGACGGCATGGTTGCAGCCTGTATGTTCACTTTTAACCTGCTCAATAAAGGCTTTGGCCTCCGCCACACTAGGGGTATAAGCGGCGCGGCCAATAAAACGGGAATTTTTTATTTGTAATTCAATGTTACTTTCACCTGCGGGGATGGGATAACGTTGGCTCATGAAATTTAACCTTTATGCTTGGAAATAGCTTTCTTTTGTGATATACTAAACCCATTATCAACACTAGGAGCGTATACATGTCACAATATATTGGTTGTCAAAAAACAATGGGCTTGTCTGATTTAGGGAGTATTATTAAAGAAATGGTCTTTGAATTAGGCCATGCTCGTACCTTTGCCGACTCACGGCTGCTTTTTACCCACCATGAACGTCCTGTCGCTATATTACAAGACTATGAGAGTTATCAACGATTATTACATCGTTTAGAAACCTCTGAGCGAGCTTTGCAAATTGCTGAGACCCGTGAACGGCTACGCCAACTTAATACGGGAGAAATGATTAGCTTCCCCGTTAATGAAGTGGTTATCCCCAATATTTCGCCTGTAGGCGAGCGTGCCGATGTATCAAATTGAACTTTCCGAAGCCGCTCTCAATGACCTGCGTGATTTTGATAAGGTGCAAGCCTTACAAATTTTGGACTATTTACAAGGGTTAGAAATTCAACCCAAACCCACAGGAATCCAACTGATTGCCTTACCCGAAGCCGCCGAGGGTAGGGCTTATTTGCATGAAACAGCTTATTATAATCTATTTTACAACATTTTTGAAGCAACCCGTCTGGTCAAAGTGGTGGCAATATTCAAGAAAATTAACTTGAATTAGTCACAGTCAGCCCTTATAACGTTTTAAACGTTATAAGGGCTAAAATAAGGATTATAGGGCTTACGCAAAAAGGCAAAATCCCCCCAAAGGGAGGGAAGTTTTACTCCCTCGCCCTGTGGGAGAGGGTCGGGGTGAGGGTTCTGCGTAAGTCCTAGATTAAAAATAGTCCGCAAAACTTTTGCTTGGGTACTTATCTATGCCTACTATGACTTTGGATACACTCAATGTAACATAAAAAAACGTTGGCGTTAAAACAAGAGCTTTATGTTTGAAGATTAAATTTAGGTTCTCTGAGGTTTAGTATGGTTACGCGGAGTTAGCACGCCCTCGTGCTAACCAACGACACACGAGGGCGTGTGTCACTCCTCACCTCAACCACACAATACCTCAAAGAACCAATAAATCTACTCTAACAAGTCGTAAGAATCAAAAACGGGTCAAATTGACCCGTTTTTTTGTTGGGAGTGTAGCTGATTATTTTGTCAGATACGGGCGTACCTTAAGGGGCAAACATTATGACCTGAGTTCGGGATAAGATATACGGCGCGAGGGCATGAATTAAACTTTTCAGGAGTGCGAAAATTTTATTTTCGCTGTCAAAATGAAATTTTGACACTCCAGTTTATGCCCTCGCATGAAATTTTGACACTCCAGTTTATGCCCTCGCGCAGTATAGCACGAGGCTGAAGCCATCGTGCTAAGAGAACAAAGCCTACTGAAGTAGGCAAAAAGTCACGTCATAAAGCGAATTGAGTGCGCTTTAGCGTCAGGCAACCGCTATCCCGAACTCAGGTATTATGCTCTGTCCCAACATTAGAGTTTATACCGATTAAAAAATCGTTGACATTTTGTAGGGGCAATGCCTTGTGCTTGCCCCCATTGTGGGCAGGGACAAGCCCTGAGGGGCAATGCCTTGTGCTTGCCCCCATTGTGGGCAGGGACAAGCCCTGCCCCTACGAAAATCATTAAATCGGTATAATGTCTATTATTAAAATATCTACTTAAGCATGAGCCGTAAGCCAGGTTTTTGCTTGACTTAAATTATCGAAATAATAAGTTTCAATCTGTACTCCAGCCACTTTGTTCATCGTGTTTCTAATGCTTAAGCCAGCAATGGCACTTTTGGGCATAACAATTGCCATAGTACGAATACCCGCTTTGATGACACGAGGGAACCACTCTTCATTAACCCAATTTTGGTTAGGCACACTGATAATTCCCAATTTATTCACGTCAGCTAACCATTTGGTCGCACGCTGTTTTTGGACTAATTCTAAGCCTTTTTCTAAGCCTTGTTTTAGCTCTTTGGTTTCAGCTTCACGCTGCCAAACCATTAGAACAAAGTTTTCTTTTTCTTGCCAATAAACTGTTAAATATTCGCTTTCAAAGTAAATCATCGTAACCTCTTATAATTTTTTTTAATCTATACCATTTCCGCCTGTTGCGGATGCGCCCGCACTAACAAAATCGGCACATTTGCCCCGCGTAACACCTTATCGGCCACGCTGCCATAAACCCACCGTTGCAAGCCAGACCGCCCATGCGTTGCCATGATGATAACATCAACAGTATGTTGATTGGCATAATCAATAATCGTATCGGCAGGCGACCCCATCTCCACCACCCGATTGATGGGCAAATCGTAACAATCAATCCGCTCACAGACCGAGTTAAGATAACCTAATGCTAACATTTTTTGGCTATCAAACTGTTGGTCAATGTAAATCGGGTGGCCTGTATCCGCCGCTAATACATGCTCAATGGGGCGAATAACCTGTAATAACGTTAACTCCGCGCCCGTCATCTGGGCTAAATCCAGCGCGTCGGTTAGAGCCAACTCCGCCAACTCTGACCCATCCAATGGCACGAGTAAATGTTTATATCGCTTCATTGCGAAATCCCTTGTTAAGTAGTCATCCGATGACTAGCAGTCATCGGATGACTAATCTAAATCAATTGTCCTGTTGGGTCAGGCCGCCAGGAATGTAATACTTTCATATAATTGGCGCGCTCAAAGGCCGCAGGTTCAGCCACATTTTTCTGGCTCATGCTGCCCTGCATCTGCGCCACCGATTGATATTCATATTGCTCCATCCAATCGGTCATGCCCGCCAAAATCTCACCAATGCGCGGGATGCCATGCCGCAATAATTCAGAAGCCAACATGGTCACTTTCGCCCCCGCCATCAACCCCTTAATGACATCTTCATGGCTATGAACGCCGCTGGTAATGGCAAAATCGGCCGCCACTTTGTCATAGAGAATCGCCACCCAGCGTAACGGCAAGCGCATTTCGCTAGAGTTACTCAAAACGAGATGTGGCACCACATCTAAATTTTCCAAATCAAAATCAGGCTGATAAAAACGGTTGAACAACACCAGCCCATTCGCCCCCGCCTCCGCCAAACGGTGCATCATATTAGCCGTAGCACTGAAATAGGGACTCACTTTGACGGCGATGGGAATTGAAATACTTTGTTTCACATCCCGCACCACATTCAAATACATTTGCTCTACTTCCGTCCCTGACATGTGGATGTCGGTGGGAATGTAATAAATATTCAGTTCTAGCGCATCCGCGCCCGCCTGTTCAATTTTCTTGGCGTAGTCAATCCAACCACCTGTAGAAACCCCGTTCAAGCTACCAATAATCGGAATTTCTGTGACCATTTTAGCTTTATGGATTAACTCTAGGTAGCCTTCTGGCCCAATCTTAAACGTATCCATCTCAGGGAAATAATTCAATGCCTCAGCAAAGCTATTGGTACCATAACTCAAATAATGGTCTAGTTGCTGACTTTGCCACATAATTTGCTCTTCAAAAAGCGAGTATATCACCACCGCCGCCGCGCCTGCATCTTCCATGCGGCAAATATTATCCACATTTTCTGACAACGGCGAGGCCGAAGGCACAATTGGATTTTTCAGGGTCAATCCCATGTAATTTGTTGTTAAGTTCATTATTGTAAGGGAATTAGGAATTAGAAATTAAAAGCTAAAAATTCTCATTTCTCATTTCTCATTTTTAATTCCTAATTCCTAATTCCTAATTCATCACTTGTTTTGATGTGCTAAAAGTAACGCCACCGCACAAGAGGCCAACCAAGTGAGTTGGCTATCGGCGCGACTGGTTAAGACAATGGGGACTCGCGCCCCTAACACAATGTCAGCGGCTTGAGCATGGGCAAAATATTCTAACTGTTTTGCTAAAATCGTTCCCGCTTCCAAATCAGGCGCGACTAAAATATTAGCCTGCCCCGCCACAGGTGAGTTAAGTCCTTTGCCCTTTGCCGTTTCAGGCGAAATGGCATCATCAAAGGCTAACGGCCCATCCAAAATGCCGCCACGAATTTGACCTCGGTCAGCCATTTTACACAAGGCCGCCGCATCCAACGTGGATTGCAGTTTGGAACTGATATTCTCAATGGCGGACAGAATCGCCACTTTGGGGATGGCTGTCCCTAACGCAATCGCTAAATCAATCGCGTTCTGTACAATATCCCGTTTCTCTTCCAAATTGGGATAAATATTAATATTAGCATCCGTAATAAATAACGGGTGCGGATAATTCGGCACATCCATGGCCGCCACATGGCTCATGCGCCGTTCGGTACGAATCCCTGTGCCTTTGGCGACCACTGCTTCCATTAACTCGCCCGTATCCAACTGCCCTTTCATAAGGGCTTGCACCTCACCCGCCCGCGCCATAGCCACCGCCGTAGCAGCCGCCGCATGGCTATGTTTGGTCGGGATGATGGTAAACGGGCTAAGGTCAATGTTTTCGGCTTCGGCCACAGCCCTAATTCTCGCCTCTGGCCCAATTAACACGGGTACAATGAGCTTAACTTGCGCCGCAATCATGGCCCCAATGAGCGAGTTTCGCCCCACAGGATGCACGACAGCCGTGCGAATGGGTTCTAAACCAGAGGTTAAGGCAATCAAACGGCGATAATGCGCGCCAGGGTCATGCAGGTTAATTTGGGGTAAGACGGTTTGCAGCCGTTTGATTTTTTTAGTCGGCGCAATCACCTCAGCGGTACCCGTAATGACGGCTTTACCTTGTTGATTGATACATTCGCAATCAAAGGTAATGCGTTTTTTCTCCGCATCCTTCTCTTTCGCCGTAACTGTCACCGTAATGGTATCGCCTAGCCCAACAGCGCGCCGAAATTGCAGCGTTTGCCCCAAATATATCGTGCCAGGGCCAGGCATTACTGTGCCTAACAGCGTGGAAATCAACGACCCACCCCACATGCCATGAGCGATAATTTTTTGAAACATGTCGCTTTTGGCAAACTCCTCATCCAAATGCGCGGGGTTGACATCTCCTGACATTACGGCAAACAATTGAATGTCTTGCATGGACAAGGTGCGGTTGAGGCTAACGGTGTCGCCAATATTTATTTCGTCAAAAGTGCGGTTTTCGATGTAGTTCATGGAATAAAGTCGGTCAGCTAGTCAGCGTTCAGCTTGTCAGCTAGTCAGTCGGTCAGTCTCAGTATATCAAGATTTTGGTTCAACAACTAAATTTCCCTCACCCCCGCCCCTCGCCCTTTGGGAGAGGGGAGACAAGAGACTCCCTCGCCTTGAAATACTGAGTCTATCAGCTAGTCAGTTGGTTAGCCAGCCTTTATAACACTCAAAGCGTTATAAAGGCTAAATGCTGAACGCTGACTAGCTGAACGCTAACTAGCTGAACGCTGACAAGCTGACAAACTGACTAGCTATCTTGCGCCGCCAACTGCTCATATTTGTGCCAATGGGCTTTCACGCCATCTTGGGCTTGAATTAAAAAGGCCGCCGCCGCTTCAGGATTACTTTGCACTAACATGCGGTAGCGATTTTCGTTATAAAGATAATCGCGCAAGGGCAATTTGGGGGCTTTACAATCCAATTGTAATGGATTCTTACTCTCTATTCGCAAACTTGGATTATAACGATAAAGCAGCCAATGACCCGTTTCCACCGCCAAGCGTTGTTGCGTCAACCCCTTCGCCATGTCAATGCCATGCGCGATACAGTGACTGTAAGCAATGATAATGGACGGGCCATCATGGGCTTCGGCCTCAATGAATGCCTTGACCACTTGCGCGTCATTCGCGCCCATGGCCACCTGCGCCACATAAACATTGCCATAACTCATGGCAATCATGCCCAAATCTTTCTTATGCGTGGCCTTGCCGCCCATCGCAAACTTCGCCACCGCCCCAATTGGGGTTGATTTGGAGGCTTGCCCGCCCGTATTGGAGTAAACTTCCGTATCCAACACCACAATGTTAATATTACGTCCACTGGCTAACACATGGTCAAGGCCACCAAAACCAATGTCATACGCCCAGCCATCTCCGCCCACAATCCAGACATTTTTCCGCACCAACACATCAGCCAAACTCAGCAAATCTTTCATGGCCGAGTCCGTGCTAGTCACTTTGGCCTTTAACTCAGCCACCCGTTGACGTTGCGCCTCCACTGCGGCGGAGTCACTTTGGTTCGCATTAAGCAACCCATCAGCCAATTCTTCGCCAATTTCATTACGGAAACGACTCACCAATTCGCGGGCATACAGCACTTGTTTATCTAACGTCATCCGCATCCCTAGCCCAAATTCGGCGTTATCCTCAAAGAGCGAGTTGCTCCAGGCGGGGCCGCGGCCAGCACTATTTTTACTCCAGGGCGTAGTCGGTAAATTACCACCATAAATGCTAGAGCAACCCGTCGCGTTAGCAATGACGGCGCGGTCACCAAAGAGTTGGCTGAGTAATTTCAGGTAAGGTGTTTCGCCACACCCTGCACATGCGCCAGAGAACTCAAAGAGTGGCTGTAATAATTGGACATTTTTGACGTTGTTAAATTGTAATTCCGCGTTCGCAGCCTCAATATCAGGCAATTTCAGGAAGAAATCCCAATTTTTGCTCTCGGCCTCACGAATCGGCGGTTGGGCTTCCATGTTAATGGCTTTGCGGCTGACATTACTTTTATCTTTCACTGGACAGACTTCCACGCACAAACGGCAACCTGTACAATCTTCCACCGCCACTTGCAGCGTATAGACTTGCTCTTGCAACCCTTTCCAGCGCGCCTCAGTATGTTTGAAGGTGTCGGGCGCGTCGGCTAACAGGCCAGAATCGTACATTTTGCTACGAATGACGGCATGGGGACAAACCAACACACATTTGCCACATTGAATACATAAATCGGTATCCCACACGGGTACTTCTAACGCTAAATTGCGTTTTTCCCATTGGGTTGTCCCCGTGGGATAGGTGCCGTCAATCGGCATGGCACTCACGGGCAAGAAATCACCCATACCCGCCATCATTTTAGCGGTGATATTTTGCACAAAGTCAGGCGCATCTTCCCGTACCGTCGGCGGCAATTCAATCTTACTAGTGGCGGCAGACGGCACTTTAATTTCATGTAAGTTGGCTAAGGTCGCATCAACGGCGGCGTAATTTTGCCTCACCACCGCCTCACCGCGCTTGCCGTAACTCTTGTAAATGGCCTTCTTAATTTGGGTAATGGCTTCCTCTTGCGGCAACACGCCACTAATGGCAAAGAAACAGGTTTGCATGATAGTGTTGGTGCGCGCCCCCAAATTGAGTTCACGGGCCACCGTATGCGCGTCAATCATGTAAAACTTGATATGTTTCGCAATAATTGTTTCCTGAATCGAACGGGGCAGATTGTCCCATACTTCATCCGCTTTGAAAGGGCTATTCAAGAGGAAAATCGTGCCATCTACCGCCGTATCTAACACATTATAACGTTCCAAAAAGTTCACTTGATGGACGGCAATAAAGTTGGCTTGTTGAATCAGGTAGGTGCTGTGAATGGGTTTCGGGCCAAAACGCAGGTGCGAAATGGTGCGCGCGCCTGCCTTTTTGGAGTCATAGACGAAATAACCCTGAGCATAATTATCGGTTTCTTCGCCGATAATCTTAATGGAATTTTTATTTGCCCCCACTGTGCCATCTGAGCCAAGCCCCCAAAAAACGGCGCGGACGACATTGTTAGGCTCAATGTTGAAATCTAAATCGTAATCTAAGCTGGTGTGAGTCACATCGTCAATAATCCCGATAGTGAAGTGATTTTTCGGCGCAGCCTTCGCCATTTCATCAAACACACCCTTAACCATGGACGGGGTGAACTCTTTAGATGACAAACCATAACGCCCACCGATGACGCGGGGGGCAACTTTGCCGATATTGGCAAAATGTTCGCTGACGCAAGACATGACATCAAGATAAAGTGGCTCGCCTAAACTGCCAGGCTCTTTGGTGCGGTCTAATACGCCCACTATTTTGGTGGTGGCGGGTAACGCCGCGACGAAATGTTCCAGCGAGAAAGGACGATAAAGGCGCACTTTCACCATGCCCACTTTTTCGCCGCGTTCAACCAAATAGTTGATAGTTTCTTCGGCCGTTTCACAGCCTGACCCCATCAACACGACCACGCGTTCCGCGTCAGGTGCGCCGACATAATCAAACAAATGATATTGCCGCCCCACGAGGCCCGCCATTTTATCCATTTGACCTTGCACAATCTCAGGAATAGCCTCATAAAAGCTGTTCACGGTTTCGCGGGCTTGGAAATAGACATCAGGGTTTTGCGCCGTGCCACGCATGGCGGGGCGGTCAGGCGAGAGGCCGCGCGCGCGGTGGGCGCGCACATGGTCATCGTCAATCATGGCTCGAATGACTTCTTCCGAAAATTTATCGACTTTCATGACCTCATGGGAGGTGCGGAAGCCGTCAAAAATATGTAAGAAAGGGACACGCGCCGCTAAGGTGCTGGCTTGCGAGATGAGCGCAAAATCCATGACCTCTTGGACGGAGTAAAGGGACACGCGCCGCTAAGGTGCTGGCTTGCGAGATGAGCGCAAAATCCATGACCTCTTGGACGGAGTTGCCAAACAGCATCGCCCAACCTGTCGCGCGGGCAGCCATCACATCGCTATGGTCACCAAAAATGGATAAGCCTTGCGCGGCCAATGAACGGGCGGCAATGTGAAAAACGGTACTGGTTAATTCACCCGCGATTTTGTACATGTTGGGTATCATTAACAATAAGCCTTGACTGGCGGTGAAAGTGGTGGTTAATGAACCCGTTTGCAACGCGCCATGCACTGACCCCGCCGCGCCCCCTTCCGATTGCATTTCCGCCACCAAGGGGACGCTGCCCCAAATATTCTTTTGGCCTTTCGCCGTCCATTCGTCGGCAAACTCTCCCATGGGAGAGGAGGGGGTGATGGGATAAATGGCGATAACCTCATTGGTTTTATGGGCTACATACGCCGCCGCTTCATTCCCATCAATGGTCACTAAATTGGATGTCATGGTCTATACTCTCCTCAGTTATTTCATGGTATAGTCATCAGGTGACTTGAAGTCACCTGATGACTAAATTCCCAAAAAGTAGTTATTTGGTCGCAAAGGCATTCACTAGTTGTTGCCGACTCTCTTTGAGGCGGTCTAGGGTGATCTTGGCAACACATTTGATAATAGCATTTTCTAAAAGATGGTCAGTTTTCCAGGCTTCTTGCAGCAGGTTGGCATCAAAGGCAAACGCCCAGGTTGGTTCAATGGCGCGGGCGCGTTTATTGCCCTGGTCAACCGAAGGAAACAAGGATGACCAACCAAAAAATTCACCGACTTCGACGGTATTGACGACCGCGATTTCCTGCGTGGGGGATTCAATTTCAATCACCACTTTGCCCGCACGCACTAAATAAACCGCTTGGCCAGGTTGCCCTTCATGGTAAATAATATCACCTGCGGCAAACTCAACCAGACTAGCTAAACTGGCTAATTTTTTGAGTTGTTTAGTCTCTAAATCATGGGTTAACGTGGCGGCACGCAAGGCAGCTAAGGCTTTGGCTTCAGTATGGATTGTCATAAGGATACCTCCCGAACATAGCTTTTTAAGCAGACTCGATGAGAATAATTTTTTCGTTTTATACTGTTTAGTTTAGAGCAAAAACGGGTTAACTACATCAGGCATGTGGAGAGTTTTATACCTAGCCACATGCGGAGTCTTTGACCTAGCCATGTGGCTAGGTAGGGAATAAATATGGTTTACTTACTTCAAAACCTTACACCCAGGCTTATTATGTCCATGTTTGATTTTCGATTTGACATGAGTACATCAGTGATGTATCGTTGAAACTATGGATTATACAACCAACAATCTGCCCTCTGACCCAAAACAATTACTCCTCGCGGGTTGGGTTGAGACAACACCTCAAGCCATGAAAGACCATACTTCCGCCAGAGAATATTACAATCCAAAGACAGGCATGAAGGTTAGGTTTGACCCAAAAACGATTGGCGCGCTTGGCTTTGAAGGAGTAGACCATTATCATATCTATAATCCTCAACGAACAAGTAAACGAGATTATTATTTGGATAGTGAGGGGCATCCTGTGCCAAAAGGGTCTAAAGCCTCCCATATTTTGCCGAAGGAGTTTTAATAATGAAGTTATCGTTATTTATACAAAGCTTTGTGTTGCACGACGCGGTTATTCAGGCCATCCAATATCAGCCTGAACAACAACGCGGTTTGATTGATTTAGAATTATGTAATTATCTACAACCAACCTATCAGCTAGATGAGGTTGAGTTAATTTCAGGGCAATTGATAATAACAGGTATTACAAAATTTTTAGTTGAACCCAGGTTAGAATTGTTTCAAAAAAACGATTTGATGGATGCTCAGATATTAGAAGTCAAATTGTTACCTAATAATGATAATGAGTTGGAATGTTGGCAAATGGGGGTGTTGGTTTCTGATTATCAGCAAAATAGTGACCAATTTACATTAATCACCATTCAGGCCATAGATGTAGTTTGGCAAGTGACTGAACCTATGATTCAACTTAATATCCCTTATTATATTTTTCAGCGTTTAGAGAACCGCCTCACTTTAGAACCCTTTGTGGTCACAGGGGCCTGAGTTATGTGGTAGTTTAGTTATCAGATGACTTAAAGTCATCTGATTAGGACTTACGCAAAAAGGCAAAATCCCCCCCCTCAGTCCCCCCCAAAGGGAGGGAAGTTTTACTCCCTCGCCCTGTGGGAGAGGGTCGGGGGGAGGGAAGTTTTACTCCCTCGCCCTGTGGGAGAGGGTCGGGGTGAGGGTTCTGCGTAAGTCCTACTGATAACTAAGTCATATTATCTAAAACAGGAGTTAGTTTACTTAACTAATTCCTGTTTTTTATATTAGCCAGGCGTACTAACTCCACTCCTAACTCATCATTCATAACTCCTAACTCCCATTATATTGTCAGCTAGGTTTTACTTTGCTATAATGCAACCATGACACTGACCCATCTTGATGCACAAGGCCGCGCCCACATGGTGGATGTGGGCGCGAAAGAGGATACCATGCGGGAGGCGGTGGCGGCAGGGCGCATGGTTATGTTGCCCGCGACACTGGCTCTCATTGAACAGAATGGCCTGCCCAAAGGCGATGTTTTGGCGGTGGCGCAGGTGGCGGGGATTATGGCCGCCAAAAAAACGCATGAACTCATCCCCATGTGTCACCCGTTAATGCTGACGAAAATTGGCCTGACCTTCACCTCGCAGGTTGAGGGCGAACGGGGCTGGATTGACATTACGGCAACGGTACGCACTGTCGGCAAAACGGGCGTGGAGATGGAAGCGTTAACCGCCGTAACGGTGGCTGCGCTGACGATTTATGACATGTGTAAGGCGGTTGACCGCGCCATGGAGATTGAAGCGGTGCGTTTGCTAACCAAAATGGGCGGGAAAAGTGGGGCGTGGCAACGGGAATGACACACCCTCACCCCTGCCCCTCTCCCACAGGGCGAGGGGTATTTGTTCCCTCTCCCATTGGGAGAGGGGTAGGGGTGAGGGTTTAAAGGACATTATGCAAATTACGATTAAATTTTTTGCGCGGCTGCGGGAAACGGTAGGCACAAATAGTTTAGAACGTGTGTTTAATGAAGGGACAACGGTGGGGCAATTGATTGAGGCTCTGCAAGGGGAGTTTCCCGCGCTCAATCAGCCGTTGGCGCGCACCATTATTTCGGTTAATCGCGAATTTAGTGACCTGCAAACGTTGCTTAAAGCAGGGGATGAGGTGGCTTTTTTCCCGCCCGTCAGTGGCGGGGGCGATGATAAATTTGCGATAACTTACGACCCCATTAGTTTGGATGCGATTGCCGCGAAAGTGATTAAGCCTGAAACGGGCGCGGTGGCGGTTTTTGGCGGGGTGGTGCGAAATCACTCGGCGGGGAAGGCGGTGGAGCATTTGGAGTATGAGGCTTACGAGGCCATGGCCGTTGAGAAAATGGCGCAGGTGGCGGCTGAGGCGCGCGCGCAATGGCCTGAGATTGTGGACATGGCAATCGTGCAACGGGTTGGACGGTTGGAAATTGGGGAAAATGCGGTGATTATTGCCGTGTCAAGCGCGCATCGCGGGGATGGCTGTTTTGAGGCGTGTCGTTTTGCCATTGAACGGCTCAAGCAAATTGTCCCCGTGTGGAAAAAGGAAATGAGTCCCGATGGCGCGGTCTGGATTGAAGGGGATTATTTACCAAATCAACGTTGAGCCTTTGAGTTTGCTTTAGCTATGTCTAATCAATTATGTAAGGATTTACGCAAACACCTCACCCCAACCCTCTCCTACATAGGAGAGGGAGCAAAATTTCCACCCGATGTCGGGGGGATTAAGGGGGGTAGACTTGGCTTTTGCGTAAATTCTATATAAAAAATACGTTCTAAGGCAAGCTCAAATATTCAACCTAAAGTTATATGTCAATCATTGATATTATTGCTATTGAACAAGAATTACAATTAAGTTTTAGCGATAAAGCCCTATTGCAACGGGCTTTAACCCATCGGTCTTATCTTAATGAAGACCCCGATTATCCCTTTGAGGATAATGAACGACTGGAGTTTTTGGGTGATGCGGTGTTAGATTTTGTAACGGCAGAGTATTTATATCACCATTACCCTGAATTACCTGAAGGACGGCTGACGAATTTACGCTCGGCGTTGGTGCGGACGGAACGGTTGGCGCAGTTTGCCAATGATTTGAACATGGGAGATTACATTTTATTAGGGCGGGGTGAGGCTGACAGTGGCGGGCGTAAACGTACCGCCATTTTATGTGATGCCTTTGAAGCCTTAATTGGGGCGATATATTTGGATAGTGGCTTGGACGCGGCCAGTTATTTCATCCATGCCATGATTGAACCCGCCTTACAAGAAATTTTGGCAACGAATGGTGACCGCGATGCAAAAAGTTTATTACAAGAACTCGCCCAAAGTAGTCACCACCTTACGCCCACCTATCGCACGGTGCAAGAGGCTGGCCCTGACCATGCCAAAGAGTTTACGGTGGAGGCTCTCATTGGCGATAAAATTTATGGGCAGGGCAATGGCTTGAGCAAGCAATTGGCGGCACAGGCGGCAGCAGAGAGGGCGTTTGAGGTGTTACAACAGGAAGTGGAACAATTAATGATGTCAACAATGACAGAGTAAAACAGCATCCGCGAAGAAACGCTAAGAAACAGAAGAAAAACCTTAGTATTTCTTAGCGTACTTCGCGGATTCTACTTATAAAAACAAGGGCAACATGAACGAAACGACCATTCAACAAAAACTGAATAGCTTAACCACCTTTACAGAGATTAACCCTGAGACGGTCAAACGGTTGGGTGAGGTTTTACTGGGGCTAGATGATTGGGGATTATTACGAATAAATCCCCTCACTTTTGCCCAACAGCATGAGTTTAAGCCGATGGAATTGATAGATTTGTTCATTCATGGGGCTAAAATTGGGCTGTTTGATTTTCAATGGAATACGCTTTGCCCTGGCTGTGGTGGCGTGGAGTATCGTTACGATTCCATTAACGAGGTCGAGTCAAAGGGATTTCATTGCACTTTCTGTCGCTGGCAACAGGCCGCCGATTTAGATGACCGTTTGGAAGTGACCTTTACGATTAACCCAACGGTGCGAAAATTAACGCTCAATCCCTTTGAAAATACTGAGAACTATAGCCGCTATTTTTTCTCTAACAATTTTCAATATGGCCCAGGGCAAAGTTCCTTTTTATTTGCGGCCATGCAGCACATTTATGCCATTCAGCCTGATGAAACATTGGAAATTAGCTTTAATAACACGGCTGAATTAGAGCATAGTTTGATGAGTTTGATGCTGCATAAACTGGTTTCCGTGAAAAATCTGGACGAAACCACCACCGAACCGCAACTTATTGATATAGATATTTTGCCGCATGGGTTCTCAACCCAAAAAGTATCAGCCAGGCTTGGCCCCGTTACCTTACGGGTGCGTAATTTGCGTTTGAGCGTGACTGATATTGTGTTGCTTGGTGAAAATGTAACTACTTATAAAAGTATCAATGATAATCCACCGAAAATATTGCCCATGTTTACGGGCAAAATGTTGCTGAATAATCAAACGTTTCGTGATTTGTTCCGTTTGCAAACATTACGAGATGATTTAACGTTAAATATGAAAAGTTTGACTCTGTTATTTACCGACTTGAAAGGGTCAACCGATTTGTATGATGCCACGGGGGACGCATTTGCTTACAATCTCATTCAGGAACATTTCAAAATTCTGAGCAAAGCCGTGCGTCTACACTCAGGGGCGATTATTAAGACCATGGGTGATGCGATTATGGCCGCGTTCTCTACGCCGCAGGAGGGCGTGCAAGCGGCTATCGCCATGATGGAGGGCATGAATTTCTTTAATGAACGGCTGAAAAATGAGGGGCATGAATTGGGCTTAAAGGTGGGCTTGCATGAGGGGTCGGCGTTGGTGGTCAATGCGAGTGACCGCCTGGATTACTTTGGGCAGACGGTCAACATTGCGGCGCGGGTGCAGGGCTTGGCGAAGGCGGACGAAATTTGGATAACCGCACCGATTTATGAGGCCAACCAAATTACGGATTCGCTCAATACGGCGGGCTACCAGCTAGAGCAACATTCCGTCATGCTCAAGGGCGTGAGCCAAGCGGCGACGGTCTATCGGTTGTATCGGTAGAAATATTTGCAACGAATTACACGAATTTTACGAATTAAAACCACCTGTAAATTTTTAGGGGATGGAAAATCGGAGTCCGCAATCCTTTGCGGACAGCCCGCAAATAATTGCGGACTCCTCACCTAAATCACCCAATTATTTACAGGTGGAATTAAAAACTACGAACTATTTTTACAAGCCTTGATAGCGTTTGAAACGCTATCAAGGCCGACTTAGTATAAGGAAACATTATGACAATTACCTTAAATGAATTTTTGAAAGACACAGGTTACAAACTCACTCAGTTTAAAGCGGCTCAAATCAAGGCATTTGAGGAAAGCATTACCGTTAAGGAAACGGACAAAAAGCCTGTATTTTATGTGCATTGCTTAGTACGGGGCAAGCCAATTAAGCTGACTCCTGAAGAGGTTATTCGTCAATTGTATGTTATGGTATTACGCGATGATTATGGCTATCCCGTTAGTCGCATGGAATTAGAATATGGCGTAACGTTTGGGCGAGAGAAAAAACGGGCGGATATTTGTATTTTTGACATTGCGCGGACGACTGACCCTTATATTTTGGTGGAGGTGAAAAAGCCAAAGCTGAAAGATGGGAAGGAACAATTAAAATCTTATTGTAATGCAACGGGCGCGCCGATGGGCGTGTGGACGAATGGCGATAGTATTTCCTATTATCACCGTAAAGACCCCAATTATTTTGAAGACATTCCCAACGTTCCCTCAGCCCATGAGAAACTTTCCGATATTTTAACGGAACGTTGGACAATGGATGACCTGGTGAAGATGGATAAATTGGTCAATCAACGGAAGTCACTGAAAGATTTGATTTTGGAAATGGAAGATGAGGTTTTGGCGAACGCGGGGGTTGATGTCTTTGAGGAATTGTTCAAGCTAGTTTTTACCAAGTTATATGATGAAATGGAAAGTGGGCGGGATAAAAAGCGGCATTTGGTGTTTAAAAATTACGGCGATACGGAAACCGACCTTAAGGCTAAAATTCAAGAATTGTTTGATAAAGCCCGCGAAAAATGGGAGGGAATTTTTCCTGACGGGGCGAAAATTGACCTCACGCCTAGCCATTTAGCGGTGTGTGTCTCATCGTTAGAAAGTGTTAAATTATTTAACTCTAATTTAGATGTGGTTGATGAGGCGTTTGAATATCTGATTAATAAAAGTAGCAAGGGGGAAAAGGGGCAATATTTCACCCCGCGTTATGTGATTGATATGTGTGTCAAGATGCTGAATCCGCAAGAACAGGAAACCATGATTGATACGGCGGCGGGGAGTTGTGGCTTTCCTGTGCATACGACTTTTTATGTGTGGGAAAATATTATGCTGTCAGAAGGGTCAAACAAAAGTCATCTCTTTACGGCGGAGAAAAAACCTGCCCGTTGTGACACTTACGTCCAGGAAAAGATTTTTGCGATTGATTTTGATGAAAAGGTGGTACGGGTGGGGCGTTTCTTAAACTTAATTGCGGGTGATGGGCAGACCAATTACCTCCATTTGAATACGTTAGATTATGAACGATGGGATGAGCGCACCAAAGATGAAGCCTGGAGTGATGTGTATGGTACGGGTTGGAAAAAATTACGTAAGTTGCGCGCCACGAAAGAGCAAAACCGTGATTTTTCGTTTGATATTTTAATGGCAAATCCGCCCTTTGCGGGGGATATTAAGGAAACGCGCATGTTGGCTAAATATGAATTAGCCCGTACGGTGAGTTTGGAAAAGGTGAATAATGTCACTGACCAGAATAAAAATGTCACCCATGTTACGGGGCGCGACCCTACGTTCCCTGAATTTTTGCGGGTGAGTCCTGAAACGATTTTCAAAATGGCCGATGGCACGTATCGTAAGGTGAAGGTGAAACAGCAAAACACAATGGGGCGCGATATTTTGTTCATTGAGCGTAATCTTAATTTCCTGAAACCAGGCGGGCGCATGGCGATTGTTTTACCGCAAGGCCGTTTTAATAATTCGAGTGATAAGGATATTCGCGAATATTTGGCTGACCGTTGCCGTATTTTGGCGGTGGTGGGGATTCATGGCAATGTTTTTAAGCCCCACACAGGCACAAAAACCAGTGTCTTATTCTTACAAAAATGGAATGATGACCCCAAAGCGGGACCGTTATGTCCCCGTGTAGAGGATTACCCCATCTTTTTTGCCACCATGCAAGAGCCAAGCAAGGATAATTCAGGCGATAAAATTTATCGGTCACAAGGTGACGGTACGCCGTTGTTAGACGTTCATAATCATTTGATTGTGAAACATGACCTCTTTAACCATGATGGTTTAACGCAAGATGGCATTGCGGAAGCCTTTCGAGAGTTTGCCAAAAAAGAGCAGCTCAGTTTTTTTCGTTAAGCCCTTTCAATGAAACCCGTTATCGGACGTTGTTGGAAGGGCTGGAGATTAGCGAAGTTGATTTTTCCGAAACTCTTATTAATAAAGATTTCAGAACGGATAGCGATTTTTGGACAAAAAAACCCAAGAAAAATCCAAAATTAATTTATGTTACTATAGGTTCTATATTGAAGGTTTCACAATATGGTATCTCAATTGAGATGAACGAAAATAACAAGGGTTATCCAATTTATCGTATGAACGAAATTCATAACATGCTTTGTGATTTTGAAGTGAATAAATGTGCAGATATTCAGTATGAAGAATTTGAGAAGTTTTCACTAAATGACCGAGATGTTTTATTTAATCGAACTAACTCATACGAATGGGTTGGACGAACAGGTTTATTCAAGAAGCAAGCAGGTAAAAATTTTATTTTTGCTTCATATTTGGTACGCTTTATTCCAAATGAGAATAAAGTGTTGCCTGAATATCTTGTAGCTTTTTTGAGTTCAGCTTATGGTATTTGGGATATTCGACGTAGAGCGCGCCACTCTATTAATCAAACCAATGTTAACCCTGAAGAAGTTAAGGAAATACAGATTCCTTTGCTGATGAGTGATATACAAAGGAAGATTAAATTATGTTTTGACCGCGCGGCAGAAAATTTACTTGAATCAAAACAACTTTACACCCAAGCCGAAACCCTCCTCCTCAACGCGCTCGGCATGGCGGATTTTTCGCTAAGTACCGAAAATGTCAATATTAAATCATTCAAGGAGTCTTTTCTGGCGACGGGACGTTTTGATGCGGAGTAT
>JAIFLK010000181.1 GCA_020049115.1 Chloroflexota bacterium
GGGTAAATTTTAAACCCCATGACACCCTCACTACCCGAAATTTTAGAGCAACAAAAAGCCTATTACCGCGCCCGCGCCACCGAATATGACCAATGGTTTTATCGGCAAGGACGCTACGACCAAGGCGCAGCCCATACCCAACAATGGCAACTAGAAGTGGCACACGTGCGACAACAGTTGTATGATTTGCAACTTAACGGTCAAGTGTTAGAATTAGCAGCAGGCACAGGCATTTGGACGCAAGAACTCATCCGCATGGCTGACCAGGTGACCGCGCTGGACTATGCGCCCGAAGTGTTAGAAATTAACCGTCACAAACTCAACAGTGAGCGCGTCGATTACCTCCAAGCTGATTTATTTGCTTGGCAACCGACCCAAAAATATGACGGATTATTTATGGGGTTTTGGCTCTCCCATGTGCCATTAGAAAAGTTGGACAGTTTTCTGGCAAACGTAGCCCAAGCCCTCAAGCCCCAGGGCAAATTTTTCATGGTCGATTCTTTCGCGGCCTCTACCTCAACCGCTAAAGATTTAACCCAAAATCTCAGCCAAACCCTCGCGCAACGCGGCGAAATCCATGAAACGACCCTCGCGCAAGAAACCGTATTACGCCGCTTGAATGACGGGCAAGAGTTTCACATCATTAAGCATTATCATCAGCCCAATTTTTTACAGGCAAGATTCAAGGCACATGGCCTAGATGTCACCATGCAACAAACGGAACAATTCTTTATATACGGGGCGGGGTTAATGTGCTGAGAAACTGCACAGGATTTAGGTACAATAACCTCTACCCCCACCCTAGCCCTCCCCCGACATCAGGGGAGGGAATCCGACTCCCCTCTCCTACGTAGGAGAGGGGCAAGGGGTGAGGTGTTTTAGGCCCCTAACCATCCCACCTATCAACCATAAAAGCTCCATTTGGGGGCTTTTATTTTGCCCTGACCCTTTAACTAGGCAACCACCCTGGCGGTTGCTGTTTAGCTAAAGAACATTACTTACTGTGACAACATCCTTACCATTTGACCGCCAACGGGGTTGGCTCATTCTCGCGGCCACCATTATTGGCGCTGGCATGGTGTATCTGGATGGTACGATTATTACGGTTGCCCTTGAACCCATCCGCCAAGAATTTAAAGCCTCGGTGAGTGATTTACAATGGTTGCTGGATATTTACCTCCTTTTCTTAACCATCCCCATTCTCGTGTCTGGCTCACTCAGTGATTATTACGGGCGCAAACGCCTGTTCAATATCGGCCTCATCGGTTTTACCCTGGCCTCCGCCGCCTGCGCCCTATCAGGCAGCATGAATCAACTTAACATTGCCCGCGCCTTTCAAGGAGCATTTGGCGGTATTATGTTACCTGGCAGTCTCGCTATTCTCAACGCCACCTTTCCGCCTGAAATGCGCGGCAAAACCATTGGCACCTGGTCAGCGTTCACCGCCTTAACCACCGCCATTGGCCCATTGCTCGGTGGTTGGCTGGTCGATTTTGCCTCATGGCGCGCCGCCTTTTACATTAATGTGCCGTTAGGTCTAGCCGCCCTCGCCCTCAGTATCCGTTACATTCCCGAAAGCCGCAGCCACACCATCCCCGATAGACAAGATTGGTTGGGGGTTACTTTAGTGACTCTGGGGTTAGGTTGCTTAATGTACGGCCTCATTGAAGGGCCAGTCCATAACTGGGATAAACCCCTTTATTTTTACACCTTTCTCGCAGGTATCATTTTATTAATTCTCTTTGCGATTTTAGAAACCCGCATCGCGCACCCGATGATACCCATTTCCCTGCTTAAATATCGGCTGTTCGCGGGCATTAGCCTCCTGACATTACTGCTTTATTTTTCCATGAGTGGCGTATTTTTCTTTGTGCCATTACTCGTGCAACAAACTCACGACTTCTCGGCTACGCGAACAGGCGTTTTACTTATCCCCCTCATATTGTTATTATCAGTGATGTCTCGCTGGGCGGGCAACCTCGCCGATAAATCTGGCCCGCGCCAACTGTTAATCGCGGGGCCAACGCTCATTGCTATCAGCCTCTTTTTAGCCATTATTCCAGGGCCGCGCATCACCCCCTGGTTCGCTTTTTTAAACGGCTTATCGCAAGAAGACCTGACTCTGTTAGCCTATCTACCCGCGACCATTATCTTTGGCCTCGGGTTAGGGCTAACGGTGGCCCCATTAACCACGGTAGCATTAGGGGCAGTGCCACGCCACATGTCAGGGTTAGCTTCAGGCTTTAGCAACGCCGTCTCCCGCGTCGCCACCATTTTAGCCGTCGCCATTCTCGGCGCGGTGATGTTGACGCAATTCACCATTTCCTTTGAAAAACTGACCGAAAAATTACCCCTCTCGGTAGAACAACGACAATATCTCCAAATAGAAAAACTCAAACTGGGCGCGGCCAAACCACCCCTAGACATGGAAATTGAATTAGCTGCCCAAGTTCAAGCGGCCATTGACCAATCTTTTGTCGATGGTTTTCGTCTGATGATGGCCTTGTGTGGCACGTTAGCTTTGTTAGGCACACTGGTAACGATATTCACCATTGAGGATACGATTATCGCCCATGACCATGTAGCCAGCAGTGAACTAGAGATAATGAGTCCGCCCCATTTGTAATAAAAACAACCCCCTCACCCCGCCCCTCTCCCGATGGGAGAGGGGCGGGGCGAGGGGGTTGCACTTCTCACTCCACCACCCACTGCCCCTGCGCCACCATGAACACCTGCCCACCGACGGAGACACTGATTTGCTCACCCTCAGCCTGATGAGCGCGCAAGAGAAGCAGCGAGGGGCGGTTAATTTCGTAACCTTGCTCCACCCGTATATCAAGGGAATCCGTGCCAAAATAACGGTGCTTGACCAAATAACCTGCCAAACAACCATTCGCACTGCCCGTCGCGGGGTCTTCGGAGCAGTCGTAAGAACTGCCAAAAAACATGCGGGCATTGAGTTGATTTTCAACATGGTAGGTTTCAGGGCAAAAGAGATGCAAGGCGCGGAATTTCGTATCTCGTAAGACCGAGAAATACTTATCCAGATTAACTCGGCATCGTTTCACCGCCGCCAGATTACGCAAGGGTACAATGATAAACGGCAGCCCCGTTGAAACGGTTTGAATGGGAAAACGGTCATCAATGTCGCTAGGGTCAATATTAAGCATCTCGGCAATGGTTTCGGCAGCAAATGTTCCACCAAAAACGGGCGGCTTTTGCTGCATCCAGAGAAAGTCAGGCCGCCCATCCTTATAACTAAAGCTAACGGGAATTTGTCCCACTTGTAAATTAAGCGTAACTTTTTCTACGGCCTGTTGAATTAACTCTCGTTGGATAATGTAAGCCGTCCCTAACGTGGGATGACCCGCAAAGGGAACTTCTTGGTCTGCGGTAAATATCCGTACATCATAGCCGCCATCATGCGGTTCAGTTGAGGTAATAAAAGTTGTTTCGGAATAGTTCATTTCATGGGCAATCTGCTGCATTTCCTCACTAGAGGGCATGGGCGACCCATGAAAAACGGCCAATTGATTACCCGTATATTTCCTTTCCGCAAAAACATCTACAATATAGAAGGTCAACATCTTCACAAACTCTCCTTTTCAAGGTATAATTCAGCTAGTCAGTGTTTAGCTATCAGTCTGTCAGCGTTCAGCTAGTCAGCAGTCAGTCATCATTTGCGGGCTGTCCGCAAAGAATTGCGGACTCCTGCGTAAGTTCAGTTTTAGCTGAACGCTGACTAGCTGAACGCTGACCCGCTTATTTTACCACAATAGTCATAATATGACCGTTTTAAGAAATGTTAAAATTTGGTTTGTAAAGTGAAGAAACCGCTAACCGCTTGACCTTATCATCACGCCTGTCATAAATCTTAGTAGTTTTAAGATTAGCATGACCAAGCAACGCCGCCACCGTATCTAAAGGCACACCCGCATCTAACAAATTAGTTGCATATGTTCGCCTAAAATCATGGCATGTAACCTTGTCAATTTGTGCATGGTCAGAAAGGCGAAACACAATTTTACCCAAAGTACGAACCGACAAAGGAACTGACGGAACACGCATAACAACAAACATATAAAGAGAATTGTCAGAACGAACCGCCAGCCAACGCTTAACCAGGTCAACCACCCAATCAGGCAAATAAATCAGCCTCGACTTTGCCCCTTTCCCCATGTGGACCGAGAGAGCATCACCCACCAAGTCAGACCGCTTGAGATTGCACAACTCGAATCGCCGCACCCCCGAACCATACAAAACCGCAACAACCGCCATGTCACGAATATCATGCTTAGAATTAGAAGAACAAACAGCCATCAATTTATCTAATTCAACAGTAGACAATGCACGACCCGCAGGCAAGGAAACATAAGGGACAGCATGAACAAACTCCTGTATATCAAGCCATTCTAACTTATTGCTTCTCCAAAGCCGTAATTTTGCGTACTTACGAACTACTGACATGATAAAATTAACCGTTGAAAATTTATAACCTTGCTTAATTAAATGGGCTAAATAAGCATTAAGCAATTGATGAGTAGGCACCTCAGGACAACACCCCGCCCACTCAAAGAATTTTTTCAACTGACAAGCATAATTTTCTTTTGAGTAATTCGAAGGAAAACCCGCTATTGTTTCATCAATCCAATGTTCCATATGGGTTAAATCTGTCATCATAATGAAAGCACCCCATAACCATTAAGTTGACCAGATTGTTGATGTTCTAAATAGGTTTTAACAGACCTAATAACCCCCATAACATCATTGCGATTCCCGCCTAGTTTAGCATAAATTTGGTTAGCTGACAAACCAGACCGCAAAAGGTCAGCTATTTGTTCCCAATTTTCAGGCAAATTATCAGTATCCTTTTTAGACGCAGTATTACCGCCCACGCCACGAAATACTAATTCTTGTATGCAATTTTTAGGTAATTCCAATTCTAAAAAGCGATTGATACCGCCCAAGTCAACCACATGCAACCCCACGCAATCCAGAACGCCACCACGACCAAGACCCCCTAAAAGCCCCGCTAAAACCTTGTCACTTTTAACCGCTTTAATGGCAAAATCACCTAAAAGTAACTCACTGAAATTTTCCCGCATGTCACTTTTGCCTTTCAATCCGAAAGCCTCAACTAATCTACTTTGTGACAATACAAGTAATTTGTAATTAACTTTTCTCGCCTCACTTGACATGGTACTTACAAATTTGTCCCAATGTTTACAATTTGCATTAACCGCAGGTACTTCATCAATAACCACCGTAACCTCATCAAATTGTACCCCCGCCTGATTAGCGCGCAACTCAAAACGTTTATTAACCTCAGATAGCACCGCTAAAAATGTCTCATCAATCTGGTTAAAATTACGTTTAGCACCGACCACAGGCAACCCAAACCAATCGCCAGCCTCATAATGTGGGTCAATAATGACCGCTTTACCACCGTTAGCCAACCGATGGCGGAGCATAGCTTTAGCAGTGTATGACTTGCCGCTATCAGTTTGGCCCACAATCATGGTATGCAATTTATTCGCCATTGCCCACCATCTATCCAAAGGTAAAACAAAATCATCAAGCACAGGCAATAAAGGCATAACCTCGCCTGGTAGATTAGGAGCTTGTAACGCCATCAATGATTGATTAGTATAAAGAGAATGACCAGGCTTTATAGGTACAACATATTGAGAAACTGAAATGGCTTTAGCGCGCTCATGGTCAGCTTTAGCCCTTTCCTTATCAGCTTTGGCCCATTCTGCTTCAACTTGAGCCTGTTTCATGGCTAAACCGTAATAAAGCCAACCCAACATAAAACCTACTGCAACAATTAAACTAACTACCGATAACACGATTAAACCCATAACGGTTATGTCTCCTAACATTAATAGCCACCACGACCACCGATACCAGATAAACAACATGGCCGCCACAGCCATTAAACAAATCACACAAAAGGCTTGAAAATCGTAAGTTGTCATAGTTTACCCCCTGTAAAATGGCATAAGCCACCTAATTTTTATAAAGTTCTAACAAAATGCTTTAGTATTTTTAGCCGTGTATGCGTTTTTAATGACGTGGATTTTTTTCGTCCCGCCGTGCTTGCGTGCTTGCGCCCGCCGCACGGCGGAGAAACACGCCATTAACCGCCACACACCAAAAACTTTTATTTTATGGCGCAGTGTAATCAATCAAGATTACACCACGCCAGCCAAACAACGAACAAAACATAGTCGCATGATAATTTCCCATAAGGGAAGGTTATTATTGTGTCTTAAGTGTTTTTGTCCCCATCATGTCGTAATGCGTTTACGTTCTAGGCCATAAACGTTAGATACTTGCTCAGAGACGGTTTTGTTTTGCCCGTTGTGATAGCCACGCCTAACGACTAAGTTGAGTATCCTAAAATGGGATACAACCGTCACATAAATAATTACGACTACTAAAGGACGCTAAACCGACCCGCCCACATTCATAACAAGGTAATTGTTTTAATTTGGAATATTCCCAACCGTTAGGGATAGCTTCACGCAACGCCCCCGCATGATGTAACCGATAATCCAAACCATCATGGACAAATTTTTCCCAATCGTTAGGTATAAGGTCATGTTTTGCTTGCCAATGGGCTACAAAATCATGGTCATCAATGGGAGAAAATCGCCAGTCATTCGCTTTAGCTTCATTAGTAGCCAGCTTATGCTGATAAGCCATGCAATTAGTACAATACCACCGCGCACTAGAGCCAACATCACCAAGACCGACCCGACCACAGCCAGCACATGCCACCGATTGCAAACCGCTAAACTCAAAACCCCATGCCCACGCATCCACAACCGCTTGCTCATGGGTTAGAAGGTTTGACCGCATACTAGCAAATAATTCTAGTCTAACCTCATTATCCAAATCTGAAACTTTAGTTTCACTTTCAACCCCAAAAAAGGCTAAAATTGTAGCTATATCGCCAGAAAGACGAAAATCCGCCCAACGTTCAATTAAAATAAACTCATTATTTTCATATTCCTTAATGGAAAATTCTTTGTTGTCATGATAAACCACAACACCACGACCCAATAAGGTTTTACCCGTCACAATAATATTATGACGAATTAAAGCAATTTCTAAATCT
>JAIFLK010000148.1 GCA_020049115.1 Chloroflexota bacterium
AAACAAGTGAGTTAATTAGGTAACATTAAAATGTACTACTTTTGCACCTACTTTGACCAAAATTACCTTCCCCGCGCGTTAGCTTTATATCAATCTTTGCAAAAACAGTGTCCTGATTTTAAATTATGGGCTTTGTGCATGGATGAATTTAGCTATAATATCTTAAGTTACTTAAATTTACCTAAAATGCAACTTATCAGCCTCAGCCAGTTTGAGGAAGGAGACACCGCCCTATTAGCCGCTAAACCCACGCGCTCGCGCGTGGAATATTATTTTACTTGTACCCCTTCCTTACCGCTATATATTCTGAAACATTGGGTTGAGGTGGATTTAATCACCTATTTGGATGCGGATTTGTTCTTTTTCGCTGACCCCGCCCCAATTTATACCGCGCTGCAAAACTATTCGATTGGAATTATTTCACATCGTTTTGCCCCAAAAATAAAATATATTGAGCAACACGGGAAATATAATGTAGGATGGCTGTCGTTTAGGAGAGATAAACCAAGCTTGGTCTGTTTAAATTGGTGGCGCGAGCAATGCCTAGAATGGTGTTATGATAAACCTGATGGCAATCGTTTTGGTGACCAAAAATATTTAGATGAATGGCCTCATTTATTTCAAGGAGTATTAGAAATAGAACATTTAGGGGCTAATTTAGCCCCGTGGAATTTTGATAATTATACCCTTACGGTAAAAGATGGACAGGTTTGGGTGAATGAATATCCCTTAATTTTTTTCCATTTTCAAGGATTAGAAATTATAACCTCACGATTATATAATATCAATTTAACTAAATATAAAGCAAAACCTTCTAAGGTACTTTTACAAAATGTATATCGTGGTTATATTAAAAAATTGTTGGCATTTACAGCAGATGCTATTGGAAAAAATATAGAATATAGACAAATTCGTCAGATGCATTTTCTTTATTGGCGAAGATTACGATATACTATAATAGATATTGTAGGAAGAAGTTATATTATATCGATAAACGATAATTTAATTGACATTGGTTTTTGATAGTATTTTGTATTATTTAGGAATAAAATAATGTCCCAGATAACAATAACAAAACTTCCTTCCCCACCACCTGATAAAGTGGGCTGGCCTTGGACAGAATCAAGCCAAGGTTTACCTAATACTACATTTGATGGTTTTCTATGGCCACGAATTAGTATTATCACACCTTCTTACAATCAAGGTTCGTTTATTGAGGAAACAATTCGTTCTATTTTGTTGCAGAATTATCCGAATTTGGAATATATCATTATTGATGGTGGCAGTAATGATGAAACAATTTCAATTATTCGTAAATATGAACCATGGTTGGCTTATTGGGTGAGTGAAAAGGATAAAGGTCAAACTGACGCTATCAATAAAGGTTGGCGACGGAGTAGTGGCCAATGGATTACTTATCTCAATTCTGATGATACTTTAGAACCAAATACCCTTTTTCGAATTATAGATAATTGTCATCCTACAACCGATTTTATTTATGGTTCATGCCATCTGATAGATGAACATAGCCAAGTTTCGAAATGTTTACATCCTCCTAAAATTTACTTATCTCAGCTTGTTTTTGGTAATGTTCTTCCCCAACCAGCAGTATTTTTTCGTTATACCATGTTAGATAAAATTGGTTATCTAGATGAGAAACTCCATTTTGGTATGGATTATGAATACTGGCTACGGGCTATCCTTAATGGGGCTACTTTTCAACGTATTTTACCTCCTGCCTTAGCTAATTTTCGCCAGTGGACGCAGTCTAAAACAGGTTCACAGCAGCAGGGCTTCCAACAAGATCGTTTCATTATTACCCAAAAATATTTCCCTGATCCTAGTGCCAGTGATTTAGCGCGTATTGCTTGGGCAGGTGCAAATCATGATGCTGCTTGGTATGAAAACGCGATAGGCCATAAGCAAATTGCAATACGTTATTTGTATAAATCATTTGCTTTATTGCCCAAAACATATCTTATTCATAACTGGCAAAGATATTTATTTACTTTAATAAAGATAATGGTTTGGAGATAAGGATGAAGTCAACTGTAGTTGTCTTACCCAACATTGATTGGGACTTCCCTTGGCAAAGGCATCAAGTTTTTGCCACCATAATGTCAAAATATGCCGAAGTGTTTTTTGTTGAAAACACAGGATTTCGTTCGCTTGCTTTTAAAGATTGGCAACGGATTATCACTCGTATTCGCCGCTGGAGTACTCCAACCTCAGCCCGATTAAGAAATCCTATTTCTGATGGCGTTAAAATTGTTTCACCGTTGACTCTTCCACCAGGACGTGGTTTAAACCAGAAAATCAACCAATGGTTTTTTATTCCTCTCCTGATAAAGCGACTGAAAAAATTGGGATTGACTGAAAAGGTTATTTTTTGGACTTATATCCCAACGACTACCTCTCTTTCCATAATTAAAGAACTAAAGCCCGCCACAGTTATCTATGATTGCGCCACCAATTTTTATGGTCATCCAGATGCACCGTCCTACCTTCAAGAGATAGAAACTCAATTATTAGGGCAAACAGACGTTGTATTAACTGATTCTCTTTTTTTATTCCAGCAATATGCGGCCTTACACCCTAAAGTGTACCAAATTCATCATGGCGTTGATGCTCAATTTTTTACTCAAGCTAATCAACAACAAGTTAGGCCAAATACATTATGTTATTTTGGTAGTATTCATCAACACCTTAATTGGCAAGTTATCCAAAAATTGGCTTCGTCAGGTTTTGATGTCACGCTCATCGGCTCAGTGGTAGGAACTGTTCCCAATCCGTGGCCGGTGAATGTGCGTCTTTTGCCACCTGTAACTCCTGATAAATTAGCTGAAACCATCGCCCCTTATCAAGCACTTTTGTTACCTTATTATCCTGATACACCTTTTATGCAAGGAGTTATTCCTGCTAAAATTTACGAATGTTTAGCTACAGGTAAAGCTATTTTATCCTCACCTTTACCCAATTATCCTGAAGAGTTTCGTTCATTACTTTATTTATGTTCCAACGAGCAGGATTTTCTTGATGCTGCAAATTCTCTAGCCACTGTGGAAACATCTGAAAAACAAATAGCACGTATTTCCTTAGCTCGCCACTACTCAAGAGAGGTTATTGCTGAAAAGTTATACAGCATTTTGATGCCCTATCTATGAAATTGTATATCTTATTCATTTATTCTACCCTGTTTTATGGAGTTTCCGTAACATTTGGAGCTAAATCAGCAGGTGGGGCATTTAGTTGGCCCAATATTTTACTTTTGCTATTGGTTGGAACAAGCGTAATAAAAACCTTTATGCGAGGTCGGCTAAAAGTCCGCATAGAGCATATTTTAATTTCTGGATTTATTATTGTGGCTCTGCTAGGGAATTTTATAGTAAAAGATTTTGGTCTTTTTATTACGTTTTTGGTTGCTATTATACGAGGAGTGGCATTGATTTGGATTACGCCAGTGTTTGTACGTAGTACAGCCCAAATGCAACAAGTTCTTAATGCTATTATAGGGACTGCCTTACTTGGTTCACTGACAGCTTTTATACAAGAATTTCTATTTTTGCAAAATGGTACACTTTCTATGGGGTTAGTTAGTTTGAATGGAGGGTATTTCACAACTGTTATGAATAACAAAGAATGGTTACGAGTAAGTTCCTTTTTAACTGACCCTAATGTTTTTGCTGTATACCTGTTATTAGGTATATCTATTGTTTATGTTCGTTTACTTAATCCAACTTATTTTAGATATAGAAAATATTACCTAATTATGTTGTTATGTTTGATTGCGGCCATTTTATTAACTTTTTCTAGGGGGGCCATTGTTGCCTTAGTCCTATTATTAGGATACATGCTTATTTTCTATAACCAAGGAAAACGAATTTCTTTTACTCGACTTAGCATAACTTTGCTAATTATCGTTGTATTTTTCTTTATTTTCCAAAGTCGTGGGGTAATAGAAGAACGTTCCTCACTGCCTCGTCTATTTCTTTTGCAAGAAGCCGTATGGCTTACCTTACAATATCCTTTACTAGGTGTTGGGGTAGGCAACATGACTGCCCATTCAGCTATTGGACAAGCCTCTCATAATATTTTCTTAGAGGTCTCTGGTGGCACTGGCCTCATAGGATTTTCTTTATTTTCCTTACTACTCATTGTTTCTTGGCGGCGGTCATTGCGCTATCCTCAACTTCATAGTGCAGTAATGGTTGCAATTTTTGCTTCATTATTTCTTAGCACTTTAACAAATGTAATGTTTTGGCTACCCTTTGCTTTATCTAGTGCTTTAGTAAAACAAAAACAACCTGTAATATCAGATCTTCAATCTCATGAAAATTCTCCAAGTTAATAAAGCTTATTTCCCCCATATTGGCGGCATAGAAACCATTGTTCAGCAATTAGCTGAGGGCTTGGTAAATTCGTTGCACTATGAAACAGAAGTGCTAGTTTGTAACTCCCAAGCGCGTACTGAATCCACCCTCATAAATAATGTTCCAGTGACCTATACCAGTAGCCTTGCTAAAATATTGTCACTTCCTATTAGCCCATCTTATATTACAGAACTAGCCAATAGAAAGGCTGATGTATTTCATCTTCATGAGCCATTTCCATTAGGCGATTTAGCCTATCTCGCCTTGAAAAGCAAACATAACTTTAAGCATTTATTTATATCATGGCATAGTGACATTATCCGTCAAAAATTATTTTATATTTTGTATGCCCCCTTAATACGTTATACTTTACGATTAGCCGATTGCATTATCGTAGCCACACCTAACCATATCACCAGCTCGAAATTTTTACCTGAAGTAAGAGAAAAATGTAGAGTGGTACATTATGGCGTGAATATTGACCGTTTTAAGCAAACATCTGATTCCATCGCTTTAGCTCAACAGTTTCGCCAACTTTACGGCACACCCCTTATTTTATTTGTAGGCCGATTGGTTTATTACAAAGGGGTAGAGTATCTCATTGAAGCAATGCGTTATGTACCTCATGCTCATTTGGTCATTGTAGGTAATGGGCCTTTAGAGAGTAAGTTAAGACAAATGGCTAGTGAATTATCTATCACTTTTTTACCACCACAAGATGAAACTAACTTAGTTGCTCTTTATAAAGCTTGTGATGTATTTGTGCTGCCATCAGTTGCTAATAGTGAACAATTTGGTATTGTTCAGCTTGAAGCAATGGCTTGTGGAAAGCCTGTTATAGCCACAACCTTATCAACGGGTGTTAGCTATGTCAATCAACATGAAAAAACAGGTTTGCTAGTTCCCCCAGCTAACGCATTTGCTTTGGGTGAAGCTATTGCTAACTTATTGCAGAACAATGATTTACGTTTACAAATGGGAGAATATGCCCGTCAACGTGTTCAAGCTGAGTTTACGCTAACTGGCATGGTAAATCGTGTGGCAAATCTTTATCATAGTTATGAATAAGTTTATTTCGCCATCTTGTAGCGAAAACTAAAGCAATATATGATATTGCAGAAGTAATTACTCAAATAGCTATTTTTTGCGAAAAAAGGAGTTTGTGCCTATAGTATTAGCATCCTAATCTTTTGGAGGAGAGAAATGGCTGTTACTGATAATAAACCCATGCTTTTAGCCCCCGCGTCGCCCATCCGCTGGGGAACAAATTTACGCCCGACCCTAGTTGAGCGTAAAATGCTGTTATTTTTAGGCGATGTTTTTGTCATTGCTATGTCTTGTGGCGGGGCCTTATGGCTGTGGAGTTTCACCCGCCCTGAATCATTTACCTTAGATTTTATAGTTTATAACGATAATTGGATCGCTGTCTTGATAACGGTTTGGTTAGCCCTCTCATGGCTATTCGACTTGTATCATTTCAAACTCACCACCCAACATACCCAAATATTTTTCCGCTTGGCAGCAGTCACAACCATTATTTTACTAGCCTATTTACTTATCTTCTTCGTGAAAGCGTATGTGATTGCTTTGCCCCGTTTACCTTTATTATATGCCTTAATGTTAACCTTTGTTGGCACAAATCTATGGCGGTGGGGCTATAGTAAAATTGTGGGACAAGAAGCCTTCCGTCAACGGCTACTCATCATTGGCGCAGGTTGGGCGGGGCAAACCTTAGCCTCTGCCATTCAAAGTGAGGCCCAAGCCCACTTTCACCTACTCGGTTTTATAGATAATGACCCCGATAAACAAAAAGGTTATGTCGCTAACTTACCTATTATTGGTCAAACCAGCGATATATTACAATTAGCTCATGAATATCAAGCTGATGCCATTATTTACGCCTTGCCTCACCAATTACGGGCCGAAACCTTTCAACTCTTGCTAGATTGCCAAGCGGCAGGGCTATCCATTATCCAAATGCCCACACTTTACGAAACCCTTACGGGGCGCGTCCCTGTTGAGCATGTGCGTAATGATTGGTTACTCCCAATTGAAGTCACGGGCGGACGACCTGCTATCATTTATTACGCTTTTACCCGCCTAGTTGATTGGAGTTTTGCATTAATCGCAGGGGTATTTTTCCTCCTTTTTGGACCCATTATCGCCCTACTCATCAAACTGGATTCCCCTGGCCCCATCTTTTATTTTCAAACCCGTTCAGGCAAAGGCGGCCAACTCTTTAAGCTTATTAAATTTCGTTCCATGCGAACCGATGCCGAACAAACTACAGGAGCTAAATGGGCCACGCAAAACGACGACCGCGTCACCCGCGTCGGGCGTTTTCTGCGCGACTCCCGCTTAGATGAGCTGCCGCAAATTTTGAACGTCTTACGAGGTGAAATCCACCTCATCGGCCCCCGCCCCGAACGGCCTGAATTTGTCAGCAAATTAGAAGAAGAAATTCCCTTTTATCGGGCGCGTCTAGTGGTTAAACCAGGGCTAACGGGTTGGGCGCAAGTAAAATATCGTTATGGCAGTACGGTAGAAGATGCCTTAGTCAAATTACAATACGACCTGTTTTACATTAAAAACCGTTCTATTCTGTTAGATTTATCCATTCTAGCCAAAACCGTTGGCGTGATTGTCACTTTCAAAGGCACATGAAAACAATGAGAAATGAGCCATGAGAAATGAGAAATTACC
>JAIFLK010000228.1 GCA_020049115.1 Chloroflexota bacterium
TGGCGAATGTGATTTTCTGCGGCCTGCTCAAATTTGGGTTGGTCATACCATGACTCAATCAATTTGAACTTAATTTGGCTACCAATGCGCGCCTGCGCCTCATCAATTTTGCCCCAATATTTGCCCACGCTCATGCTGGAATAGTGCGGGGCTAACACCATTGCCACCGCTTCCTCAATGCCATGCAGATACATTTGGGCAATCGCATCCTTAATCCAGGGCGACCAATGGCGCATGCCGACATAAACAGGCCAATCATAGCCGCGCCGTTGTAGCTCCTCCGCCGTTTTCTTGGCTTGGTCGTAGGTTAATAAAGATAACGGCGAACCCGCGCCTGAACCTTGCCCGACCAAATCATACCGATGGCGAAACTCCGCCACAAATTCATCTGACATTGGCCGCCCGCCCCGAATGTCAGAGAGATAACACCGCATGCGCGCCGTTGTGTCAGGCGTGCCGTAAGCCATTAATAAAACACCTTTTTTCATAATTAGGAATTAGGAATTAGGAATTAGGAATTAAAACTCTAATTCCTAATTCCTAATTCCTAATTTATTTTTTCCCTTGATAAGTATGTACAAAATCAACTAAAGCCGCCACATTTTCAGGTGGCGTGTATTGCAAAATGCCATGCCCCAAATTGAAAATATGACCAGGCTGCCCCTGCGCTTGCTCTAAAATGAGGGCTGCCTGTCGTTTTATTTCAGCAATCGGCGCAGTCGCCAATAATACGGGGTCTAAATTACCTTGTATGACGACCTCATGACCTAACATTTCCCAGGCCACATCTAAATCAATCCGCCAATCCACGCCAATGACATCGCCGCCGACTTCCTTTAATAACGGTAAAATACCCGCCGTTCCAGTGCCAAAATGAATTAGCGGCACATCTACCGCTTGCTTAACTAATTGTATGACTCGTTGCGAATAAGGCAAAACGTAATGGCGATAATCAGTCGGACTGAGCGCGCCTATCCAGCTATCAAATAATTGCAAAGCCTGCGCCCCTGCATTGGCTTGGGCAATCAAATAATCCGCCACCAACGTGGTCAACGCGGTCATGAGTTGTTGCCATAATTGCGGTTCGTGATACATTAAGCCTTTGGCGCGCAGATAGTCGCGTGATGAACCGCCTTCAATGGCGTAACTTGCCAATGTAAAGGGCGCGCCTGAGAAGCCAATCAGTGGGACGCGCCCCGCTAATTCCTGTTGTACCTGCTTAATGGCCTGTAAGGTGAAGCCTAGAAATTCCTCCGTTGGCGGTAAAACGGTGGGCAATTTAGCAAAATCCGCCGCCGTGCGTAACGGATTATGAATGATTGGCCCTTCCCCTTTGGCAAAAGTTAGCTCTAAACCTAAACCCGCCAAAATCGGCAGAATGTCGGCAAAGATAATACCTGCATCCAGATTGAACGCCTTAAGCGGTTGTAAGGTGACTTCGGTGGCAAGGTCGGGGGTTTTAATGATTTCCAGAATGGTGTAACGCTCACGTAAGGCGCGATATTCGGCCATGTAGCGTCCCGCTTGGCGCATCAGCCATATCGGGGTGGTATCAACGGGCTGGCGATGGCACGCCCGTAAGAATCGGTCAGCTTGAGACATAATATTTTAGCAACGAATTACCCGAATTAAAAAAATAAATTAATTCTAAGTAGATGAGCATAAATTTTGCGGAAGACCTACAAGGTTTTGGAAACCTTGCAGGTCTAAACATGCCGCAAAACTTTTGCTTAGGTACTTACTACCTGTCAATAATGGGTTGGAGTCCGCAATTCTTTGCAGATAGCCGCAAATGATTGCGGACTCCAACCCAGCCATTATAAGGTTTGAAACCTTATAATAGCTTAAACAGGTGGAGTACATCTGTTTAATTCGCGTAATTCGTTGCAAGAAGTTAAATAGGTTGGTTAATGGGTAATATAATGGTAAATGTCGTGCCTAAACCCACTTCGCTGGTCACGCGAATATCACCGCAATGAGCCTCAATAATTTTGTAACTGGTAAATAACCCAAAACCTGAGCCATGCTCTTTGGTGGTGAATAACGGTTCAAAAATACGGGGCAGCACATGCGAGGGAATACCCGCGCCCGTATCGCTAAAATCAATCCGCAGGGTTGGGTGGGGGGAACTGCCATGCAGTTGCCCCGTTTCAGGCTTAACCATAATTAGTAATTTGCCTCCTTTCGGGGGCATGGCATCTAGGGCGTTCAAGATTAAATTAAGAAAGACTTGTTTTAAGTGATTGGTATGGCCGCGAATGGCGGGTAAATTGTTAGCCCACCGCCGCTCAAGAGTTACCTTATGTTGCTGGATTTTTTTGTGGGTGAGGTGTAACACATTGTCTAATATTTCATCTAGCTGCACCACTTCCAACTCCGTCGGGTTGGGGCGATAAAATTGGTCAAGCGAGTCGGTGGTGGTGGCTGGCATTTGAGTGGTGGTGGGGCGATAAAAGTCGCGCATGCGCCGCACCATGTCGGAAATGCGCTCAATTTCGCTATCAGCTATATCTAAATATTTGTTAATTTTCTCGGCACGTTTACGCCCGTCTAATTCTTCCTTCAATAAGCCCATAAAGCCTTGCACGGATTGTAATGGATTGTTAATTTCATGGGCAATTGAGCCAATGAGTCGCCCTAACGCGGCCATTTTCTCAATTTGAATGATGCTGGCTTGAGACTCTTGCAAGCGGCGGAACTGTTCCCGTTCCGCTTCATATAAACGGGCGTTATCAATCGCAATGGCGGCGGCACTGGCGAGAGCTTTTAATAATTCTAGGTCAGTCGGTTCAAATTGACCTATCGTTTTATTAAAAACTTCCACCACCCCAATGGCGTTATTTTTCACAATGAGCGGCACCGCCAATAATGATTTGGTGGTCATGCCCGTAATTTGGTCTACGCCTGAATAAAAGCGTTCATCATGAGACACATCGTTACTTAAAATAGGTTCTTGCTGCTGAAAAACCCAACTAGCAATACTTTTATCTGATGGTAACGAAGTATTAACTAAATTTTGAGAGCGTACATTAGCCACTGCCGCGAAGGTTAAGGTATCATTCAGAGGGTTATGTAATAAAATAGAAACATCTTCTGCCATGAGTAAATGTTGAATCTCGGCCAAAATTTGACCTAACACTGTTTCTAAATCTAACGCTGATAAAACGGCATAACTGGCGGCGTTAATTGCGGCGAGTTGTTTGGCATGTTGTTGCGTTTCGGCGTGGAGGCGGGCATTTTCTAAGGCGATAACGGCTTGAGTGGCAAACATTTCGGCTAACCATTGGGCATGTTCATCAAAATATTCGGCTTCGGCACTGCCAATGCCCAAAATGCCGACAATGCCCTCAGAGCCGAGCAAGGGTACGGCCAACACCGTTTCCAAATGGGCTAACCCCGTATAAGCGGTCAGCCCTGACGAAGGGGTCGGAATGAAGTCGGGCGGGCGACTTTCAAATACTCGCCCCACAAAGGTTTGACCTAATTTATAGGTTGCCCCAATTTTATCATTAAAATTGCCCACCGCCACTTCCAAGCGCAATTGGTCATTTGAGACATCATAAAGATATAAACCGCCCGCGTCAGCCTTAAGTAAAGATACCACTTGTTCCGCAATTAAATACAATAAATCAGTGAGTTCTAACTGAGTATTAAGACGCAGAGACGTTTCATAAAGAGCCTGTAATTCTGCCGCCAATTGCCGATAACGCGCCTCACTTTCACGCAGGGCTTCATCGGCCCGTTCTCGCTCCACAATTTCTTCCAGCAGACCAATATTGGCTTTCATTAAGGCCGCAGTGCGTTCCTGCACCCGTTGCTCCAACTGTTCATTGGCGCGATGGAGGGCGGCTTCTAGCTGTTTTCGTTCTGTAACATCATGACAGATAATGGCCGCAAAACTGGTAACAACGTCAGATTTAAACTGGCTATGGGATAAAATGGGCAAGAGTTGCAGCCGCAAATAACGCCCTAACGTATTATCCTCAATTTCATATTCGGCCGCTTCCCCTTGAGCCAAACCAGGCCAGGCTTGCTGAAATAGTTCCACCAAATAATCCGCCATGTCGCTACGTTGGGAATAAAGTAATTGAATGAAATCTTGCCCCTTAATTTGGGTGACTTGGCCTAGCCCCCACCGTTCCACGGTCCGATTGGCGCGCAAAATTCGCCGTTGTTCATCTAATACACACACCAATTGGGGCAACGCGTCAACGGTTGTTTCCCATTCTTGCTTGGCCTGTTCAATTTGCGGAAAATCCAATGGTAGTGATTGGTTCATAGGACTTTATCTTACCATGAAAGGTAGACTTTGGAAATAACCTTTTCTAAACCTATTGACTTATGATATAATTCTGGACTTAGGACTTTCGTTTACGGAGTCCAAATCTTTAGATTTGACTGCTTAATCTAACAAATCTAAAGATTTGGACTCCATAATCGCCACGATATTACGGCATAAGCGAAAGTTCTAAGACCAAATAAGGAGAGAAGCATGATGCTCAAAAAAGTTTTAATTGTGGATGATGAACCCAATGTTGCCATGATGCTGTCGGAAAGTTTAGAAGCATTGGGTGATGATTACATTTTTGAAATTGCCAACAGTGGCTTAGAGGCTCTGGAAAAAATCCAAGCTATTCATTATACGGTTGTTATTACCGATTATAATATGCCTGACTTGACGGGGTTAGAGTTAGCGGAGGCCATTCGCGATATTGCACCCGATACGCAAGTTGTCTTAATTACGGGGCATGGCACAGATGATATTCGGCGAACGGCCAAGCAATTACGCGTGGATGGTTATTTGGATAAACCCTTTTCTATCAAGCAAATTCGGGCAGTGGTACAACATGCCATTGACCAAACCCGTCAGGCTAAAACTACGCCCCCGCCTAAGCAGCAGGGTTTGGATACGGCCGCGTATGAGAAACTCAAAATATTACAAAGTTATACGGGGGCGCAATCAGTCTTATTGATTACCTCAACGGGCTATCCTGTCGCCGAGATTGGGCATACCGATAAGCTAGATGTGACCACCGTTGCCACGTTGGTGGCCGCGAATTTTCTCGCGGCGGCAGAATTGGCGCGTATGTTAGATAGTGATGTGTCTATTTTTAAGTCAAGTTATTACGAAGGTGATAATTACAATATTTACTCGTATGACGTAAATAAACAGTTTTTACTGGTCGTTATTTTTGATGCCCGCAGCAAGCCTGGGGTGGTTTGGTTTTATACCAAACAGGCCGCCGCCGAGTTAAGCCCCATGTTAGTTGACCAAACCAAACAGTTCAAATGGAAAGCGGAAGATGATGTGGCCGATACGCTGGAGGCTGATTTGAATGATTTATTGGGGTTGTAAGCCCTCACCCCTGGCCCCTCTCCCACTGGGAGAGGGGTGATAAAAACGACACCCTCGCCCAGTGGGAGAGGGTTGGGGTGAGGGTGATAATCTAAAGCTCTATTACCTGTTTCACCACAGGCAGAATGTGCTGCTCAATTTCCGCCTCAGTCGTGGGCGTGGGTACATGGTCAAATAGCGACCATTGTTCCACATGCTCAACGGTCATGGTGGGTTCAAGCAAATTCAACGGGGCTAAACTCTCCACCTCTAAGATGTCGGGGTTGGTAAAAAACTCCATGGAAGAGCCAAAATCAGGATAAATCGCGTCAGGTTGATGGGTAAATTGTTTCACAAAGAGATGATTGGCGCGCGCATACGCCGCCCAACCTGCCACCCCAGGCAGACCACATTTTTGGTCAGTGGTCGCCGTAGGGTCTTGACGCAACATAATGAAACGATGCCCCCACGTCCAACGGGGGTCACTCATATCGGTATAAGCCCACGTGGTTATGACGGTATTGGGCAATAAATTAGCGGCATGGCTACCCCGATGAGGCAATGGAATAATGGCGACCCCATTCTCCGCCATCACCGAAACCGCCCAGGGCGCAAGTTGCACCGCCCACAGCCCATGATTTTGCAGCCGATGCACTATTTTGACCTCCGCTTTATGGGGGTGAAGATAAATATCCATTTCTTTCTGAATCCCCGTTGCCATTTCTATCGGCTGAATAAAACGGATAAATTCCCCATGCGCCTCCACCGTAATGGGAGAGTTATCTGGTTGGTATGTGCGCCCAAATGCCTCTGGCGCGTGCCACAGCCGATGCCCACCATAATTCACCCACCCTTCGGGGGCAATTTTCCCTAGCCAGGCTTTATTTTCATAAAATTCATTGGCCTGCCCGATAAAACCCAACCGTAACACTCGTGGGCCAAAATCGGTACTCACAATTAAATCAATCAGTCCATTGCTCAAACGGCAGCAATTCGGCCAACCTTGATAGTTAATAATTTCCATCATTTTTTATCCTTTCTTACGGAGTCCAAATCTTCAGATTTGACCCAAATCTGAAGATTTGGACTCCTCTTTATAAACTTTAACGCACAAACCCCCGTTGGCACAAATGACTCATCATCACGCTTTCAAAGGGTTGTGCCGTACTTAAGGTTAGGTAATTCATATCATGGCTAAAGCAATATTGCTCAATCCCCTCACGCCAGGCGGTCAATTTTTGTTGATATAATTGCCGCAAATCGGCATCAACCGTCACCTCCTGCGCCATGCCCGTCTCCACATCATACAACTGTAAATCGCCCGTTAGGGTCGGGTCAAGTTCATCGGGCGACAGCAAATGTAACACATTCACCTCATGCCCCGCACTTTGTAAGGCCGCTAAACCCCGTTCATACCCCTCCGAGAAAAAATCACTAATCACGAAAACTAAACTCACCTGACGGCGACTCGCCCCAATGGTTAATTGGCTTAAGGCTTTATTCAAATCCGTTGGCCCATCAGCCTGCAAATTATTAAGATACTTGAGCAAGGTATGAATATGGCCGCGCCCCCGTCGCGTCGGCCAGGTGTGGGCGCGGTCATGTTGCACCTGCGAAACGGTCAATCTATCGCCCCCCGCCAAAGCCACATACCCCAACGCCGCCGCCAATCGCCGCGCAAAGTCCCATTTATTTAAGGCCGCGTCATCTTCAGGCCACTGCATGGAGCCACT
>JAIFLK010000141.1 GCA_020049115.1 Chloroflexota bacterium
CAAGGGGTAAATATTATTATTATCAACGGAGTCCGCAATCATTTGCGGGCTGTCCGCAAATGATTGCGGACTCCGTTGATAATAATAATTAAAAATTTCCTGTTGACCCTCGGCATGGAGAATGATGGCATCTTCGGGTTTGGCAACGGCTTTGATGAAATGGACAATGCCGCGATAATTGTCGCGGGCATAGCGCGGGTTGTGGTAATATTGATTAAGAGATAAGGCTTGGCTAGTGATGAGCGCGGCGAGGAACGCGGCTTGGATAAAGGAGTCCAAACCTTTAGGTTTGATAGTAGCCAAATCTGAAGATTTGGACTCCGACTTTAGGGCTGCGGCTAAACAAATCGCCCAGGGCGTGGTGGCAACGAGGAGGAATTTGAGGAAGGCGGGGCTGGCGAGGAGGGAGGTTAAGGCAATGGGGAGCAGTAGCCATGATAATAACATTAATGGAGTCGCAACGCTTGCTTTGCGTAATAAAGGGCGCAAAGCAAGCGTTGCGACTCCTAGCCCCATGATGATAGGAGCTATCATGGGGCTGTAAGGCCAGCTTAAGCCAAAGGTTAAGGTGGTGATGATGGTGGTGAGGGGGAGGGCGGTTTTTTCTGATGGCCAGGTGGTGAGTTGGTGCCAGGCGGTGGGCAGCCAGGGGAGGTAGAGGAGAATGGGAGTAAGGAGTAAGGAGTAAGGAGTAAGAGAGCGAAATGAGAAATGAGAGGTGAGAGGTGAGAGGTGAGTTTTATGATTTAATAAATAGTTATATATCAGCCATAGATTGGCGAGAATGAGAATGAGAGGGTAGGCATAGTGGGTGTAGAGGCCGAGGGTAGCTACCGTAATGTAGGCGAATGAGCGAATAGGCGACTGGGCAAATGGGCGAGTGAGTGAGTGGGCAAAATAGACGGTGAGCGCACTGAGTAGAGCCAGCAACATGTACATGCGGGCTTCTTGGGCGTAATAAATTTGCAAGGGGGAACAGGCGGCAATGAAGGCCGCGATAAGGCCGACGCGGGGGGTAAAGAGACTTTGGCCGAGGCGATAGGTGATATAAACCAACATTACGCCTATGGTGGCGGAGAGGGAGCGCAGACCAAATTCGCTATCACCCAAGGCCATGACCCAGATTTTTAATACCCAGTAATAAAATGGTGGGTGAATGTCTAGGGCGGTACGTTGGGCAATTTCGCGGAAGGTATGATGAAGCATGGCCGCGCTGTTGCCTTCATCTGACCAGAGGGATTGCCCGTCTAGGTGATAGCAGCGCAGGGCGGTGGCGAGAATGAGAATGAATGTGAGAGGTAAGAGATGAGAGATGAGAGATGAGAAGTGATAAGTAAGAGGTAAGAAGTAAGAATTTGGTATCTTATTTCTCATTTTTTATTTTCTTGTCGCCACTCGGCAATGACGGGGCGTAAGGCGGGGGCGGGCGGGGGTTGGCTGTAATCGATGCGCCAATGGTAGCCAGAACGGTCATAAACGGTTTGCAGGGCTTGGTTCAAATCTAGGGGAACATCGGGGTCAGGTGGTAGCAGGGGAACGGGCAGAACGGGAAAGGCTTCATTTAAGGGTAACGGCCAAATTTCGGAGACGCGCAGGCCAGGGCGCACACGGTTTACCAATAAAATGTAATCTGTGTCAATGGGTGGGCTATAGACTTCGGGGCCAGGGCGTTCGCCACCGCGTAATAAATCCAGTTCCATGAGGTGAACAGGCGAGTCTAGTAGTTGCATCCGTTTGCGCTGATATTCTTCTAAGCCCAAGCCCCGTTTATTCGCGGGAGATAGCAGTTCAATGGCGGTGACGAGTTGGCTGGTTTTGGTGATATAAATTTTAATGGTGCGGGTTTTAGTGCGTTCAGGCAACATGACCATGCGCTCTAGGGGGGCTGTCATTGTCATGACGGCGACAGGGGCTAATGTTCCCCCACTATGACCCAATGGTTGATAAATTCCCACATCAGGATAAGTGTTATGGAGTGATTTGCCGAGATTTAACTCGCTGATACCCGCGTTGTGGATTTCCACACCTGTAAAATACTTAGGGCTGATTAATGAAGTTAATTGATAAGCTATCTCACTGGCTAATTTGCTATGAAAATCAGCCCAAAATTCACTATCTTCTAAATAGGGATCCATGATGTCATGTTAACCTCCTGCGTCAAATTTGGAGTCGCAACGCTTGCTTTGCGTACACAGCAAGCTGTGTGACTCCGCAAAACTATCATATCATTGATTGATAAGGTGAGTATAGGTTAAATGAAGGTTACTGTCAATGAGAAAGTGAGAAATAAGAAATAAAAATCCAATTTCTCACCCTCATTTGCTTACTTTTCCGCCACATTCGCCGAGTAGCGCATGAGGAAGGTGAAGAGGGCAATGGCTAACATTAAGTCGGCAAAGATAGCCCAGAGAAGAGCCATGGGGCCGAAATTTTCGATAATGCGTCCCATGAGGAAGGGTAGGAACATAGAGCCGAGACTCGCCCCTAAGAAGAAAATGCTGGTCACTTGAGCCGTAATGTTGATGCGCCGCCCCGCGAAGGAGAGCATGGTGGGGAACATGGAGGCCACCGAGACCCCTACGCCCATTGCGCCGATACCAACGGCGATGAGGGAGGTCGGCCAAAGGAGCATTAACATTAAACTTAGGAATGTACCGACTAAATCCGTAATGAGAATGGTGCGGGGGCGCAGGCGAAAGGCTAAGGGAATAGCAATGAGGCGGCCAAAGGTGAATGAACCCCAAAAGGCCGAGGCTAATAACGCGGCGTTGGCTTCAGTGGTGAGGTTTAATTGCAGGGCGTAGGTGGAAATCCAGCCGCCTAGCGTAATTTCCATGCCAACATATAGGAAAAAGAAGAGGGTAAATAGCCCCACTAAACGATAATTGGTTGGTTCAGCATTGGCCTCTTCATGGTTGCTGTGACGGACGGGCGGGCTAGGGAGCAGGGCAAGAGCCAATGAAATGGGCAGCACTAATAAGCCGAATGACCAATAAGCGGCGGTAATGTCGCCCGTCCAATTGAGCGATTGCGCCACGATGAGGGGGGCGATAAACGCGCCGATGCCAAAAAAGAGATGCAGTCCATTCATAAATGGGCCAACCTCGCGGCCATGTAGCCACACGATGAGCGTATTGCCGCCGACGTCTACCGCGCCTTCATTCAGGCCAACCAGAAAGAGAATTGCCATGAGTAGCCATAGATGGGTGACCAATGGTACGACCATAAAAATGGCGGCTGAAAAAAAAGCGGCTACGGCCATGATGGGATGACCCAACCAACGGTCATAAAGTCGCCCCGTGAATAATGAGCCAAAAACATAGCCGAGGGAACGGGCCATGAAGAGGTTGCTAATTTGGCTGAGGGTGGTGTGAGTGTTTTCGGCTAGGTTGGGCAGGGTGGGGCCGAGCGAGGCGGAGGCAAGGCCAATGGCGATGAAAGCGGCGTAATATGCAGCCGTTTTCGTCATTTTGTGATGTAGCCAGGTTGGGCTGGCAGTAGGATTGTTTAACATTGTGTCTCAATATGGGTGATATATTATTTTTCCAAGTCCAAAATTTTATCCAATTCAGGCAGACGTGTCCGAATATGAATATCTTGTTGCGGGAAGGGAATTTCAATCCCCTGGGCGGCAAATGCGTCCCAAATTTTTAGGCGTAATTCGCTGGTTACTTGCGTGAGATGCAAAGGGTCATCAAGCCACACGGAGAGGCGAAAATTCAAACTGGAGGCCCCAAAATCAATAAAATGAATCGCAGGTTTTGGCTCTTGACGAACTAACGGGTGAGCCAGAGCCACTTTTTTCAAAATATCTATCACTTCATGGGGATTGTTTTTGTAACTAGTACCAATCATAACACTGCAACGAATCATGCGATTGCTGCGGGTATAAGAAGTGACGGTGGAGGTTAAAATGGTTTCGTTGGGGACAATCAACTCAACATTATCAAATGTTGTGACAGTGGTGGCGCGAATACTCAGATTATTGACCACGCCCATTTGCCCATTCACATCAATTACATCGCCAGGGCGCAGCGATTGTTCAAAGAGGAGCAAAATGCCACTGACAAAGTTAGAAAAAATCTGTTGCATGCCAAAGCCTAGCCCAACGGATAAACCACCACTGATAAAGGCCAGCGTCGAGACATCAACGCCTAGCGTGCCTAACACAATCAACACGCCAATGGCAATCACCATGTAGCTGCCAATTTGCAAGACCACCTGAATGAGATTGGGGTCAACGGTGGTGCGGGGAATGATGAAATCTTGCAACACATCACGGGTGGCCCAAGCGGTGGTAAACAGTAAATAGAGCGCAACAAAGGCTTTAATCAGCCGACTGACTGTGACGGAGGTTTCAAAAATTCTAAAGATTTCGTATTGTGCGAGCAAGTTAAGGTCAATCAAATAATGGGTAATAAACCATAAGACGATAAAGGCGAAGCTAGGGGCGAGGAGGCGGTAATGATAGGCCCGCATCAATTTTTCGCCTATCAATTCATATAAGCCAAATAGCAGCAAGCGATAGGCCAATAACAGCCATAATATCCGCACCGATTCGCTGAGGATACCGCCTCGCCAAAGTTGAACATAAAAGAAATTCACCATGCCCTGTAGCAGTAAAATGCCAACTAAAGGCAAAATTAAATAGCGAAGCAATCGCCCCAGCCGATGCCAATAAATTTGGTAGCGCGCCGATAAATTTTGTTTGCCCCAAGCCGATAGCCAGGGTCTAACTTCATAACGGATAACTTCGGAAACGCCCCAGGCAACGGCGACAATGAGAAAAAACGCGACCAGTTGCCGTTGGACAACTTCACGGGTGAGAAATAACAATAGCGTTTCTAACTGCATATAAATTTGCGAGGTTGAGTCGTTCAGCATGGGCGTTCCTTGCAAAAACCCTCACCCCAACCCTCTCCCATAGGGCGAGGGGGTAAAACTTCCCTCCCTTTGGGGGGGACTGAGGGGGGGTGAGGTTTTTGGTAAATAAGTACGTAGACCTACAAGGTCTTGAAGACCTTGCAGGTCGGTGTAACATGACTTCACCTGCAAGGTCTTCAAGACCTTGTAGGTGTGGGTTTTGAACTGTTTTATTTATGCCCAAGTGTACTGGCTTCTAGCCAATTTTTGAGGGCAATCGTGGGGGTTAATTTACGTTGCCAAATTTGTTGATACATGATATTACCTAATACAACGACTTCGGGCGTAATGTTTGTCGGCCAAATGACCCCTTGTTTGGCCTGCGCCACCAAACTGCTCATGGGCGAGGTTTGACTAGGCGAAACCGTTATATTGGTAGGGATAACGTTAGCTTCGTTCATCAAGCGGCTTTGGCTGCTTTCATTGGTCATAAATTGCGCCAATTTAAGGGCGATTTGGGTTTGTTGGGGCGTGTTCGCGGCGGGAAAAAACCAGCCCGTCACCCGCATTAAGGGGCGAGTGGGAGTGGTAACGCCGCTAGGTAAGGGGGCTAAGGCCACTTTTTGCGGGGCGAGGTCACGTTGCAACGAAGGTAACAAATTGGAACTCGCAACCAAATAGCTGATTTGTTGGGTGGTGAAAAGGCGCGTCGCTTGCAAACTCATGCTGATGGTTTGATTGGCTTGTGACCAAGCCAACCAATTGACCCACGCGGTTGAATTAACTTTAGCCGCGCCATTGGTGACAGTGAAGGGCTGACCAAAAGCAGTCACGCCCCAAGAGGAGCTATAAAAATCGGCGGGCATGGCAATGGAACGAGTTACTAAATCTGTCAACAATTTAGGCGGAGTCAGCCGCGCCTCTGGCCGATAATAGAGGGTCGGCAGTTCAATGGTTTGCGGCAAGCCATAAAGTTGTTGGCCTTGTTGCAGTGCCTCCACCGTTTGCGGCAGATAACGCACGCGTGACCGCGCTAGGTCAACAAAGGAGGTAATGGCTTGAATCAATTTACGTTGCTGCAAAGAGCCTAACAATTCATGCGGGGCGAGAAATAGGTCGGGCATGGTTTGAGTGGTGGTCAATTCGGCTAACAGCTTATCTGTCGTAATATAACGAGGCGTAACCTCGACATTAGGGCAAATTTGCTTAAATTCCGTCAGCAATTCATTTAACGTGGTTTCGGCTTGGCCTGACCAATCATGCCATAAGGTAACTTGGGCGGTTTGATTACAAACCTCAGCGACGCGCGGCGCAGGGGCTGAGGTTACGGCAAATTTAAGCGTCTCTTCCAATAGCTTAATGTAATCTGTAACAATCTCCATGACCTCTGGCTTACGGTCTAAAACCTCCTCATAAAGCGGGTCGCCCAACTTAAATACCTGCGCCACCTCTTCATTATAAGGCAAGGCCACAGGCGTTTTTGCCATCTCAAAGAAAGTACCTAACACAAATTGACGATTGTCTTTCAGATTGACATTGACATTGGCTGGCACAAGATTAGCTTGACGCATCAATTTTAATTGATTGTCAGATGAGGTAAAATATTTGGCAAACTCAGTGGCTAACTCGATGCGATTTTGCTTAGCCCGCCCATTCACCATGAGGGCTTCCACTTTAACAATGGGCGCGGTGTTGGCGTTAGAGCCAGTGGGCAGGGGCGCAACCCGTAAATTTTGCCCCAGCGCGGCCTCCAAATCGCTTAACGCGGTGGCCTCGCCGACAAAATAAGTGGCCTCCCCCGCCACGAAACGGGCTTGCATAACCGCAGGGTCAGCGTTCAAGATGATGCCTGGCCGATTTTGCGCCTCTTCTAGCCAAGTGAGCCAAGCGGCAAAAGGCGTGGGGTTGAGGGTCGGGTGATAGTTCGTTTTATTAAAGGTGAGGCCGCCAAATGCCTGCAAGCCCCAAAAACCGTAATAAAAATCAAGGGGCATGGCGAGAGAATGTTTAACATTGGTTTGGCTGAGTAAATCCGCCAAATCATGGGGCGGTTCAGTCACTTGGTCGCCGCGATAATATAGCCCCAATAAATTGAGCGAGACAGGCAAACCATAGACTCCATTTTGATAACGCACCGCATTTTGCCCCACAAGAACGTAAGGTTGAAGTAATTTAGCATCTAAGGCTTTTAATAACGGTTTATCACTACCTGTTTGCAATGGCTTAATCCAACTCGCCGAGCCAATGATTAAATCGGCCCCGCCCCCTTTGGCGGCTTGGGTTTGATATTGTGCCAATAGTTGCGCGGGCGTATCGTAAGCCGATAGGCTAATAAATATTTCGGGGCAAAGACGGCCAAAGGTTTGGCGAATTTCATTTAAGGTGGTGGCCGCCGCCCCATGCCAACTGTGAGCAATGCGAATCCCGCCCCGTAAGGTGGTCGGGCAAGCGGTGGGCGCGGCAGTTTGCTTATCAGCCGCCGTGCCATTAAGCTCTTGCGTCACCCGATTGGCGACCTCTTGCACCGCCACCACGCCCGCTAAGGCTTGAATGTAAGCATCGTTACCTAAAATGGCAATTTTATCCATCGCGGGCAGATTGGGGCGCGGGATGGCGGTACGGGTTTGGGCTAAAAAACCGGCTAAGGCGGGATAGACGCGCTCATCCAAGCGCACCTGCGGATTAACGGGCAGCTTGCCAATGCGACGGGCTAACTCCCGTTGTTGCTCGGTGCGACTGAGGAATTGCGCCAATTGTAAGGTTAATTGAAATTGCTCATCGGAAGAAACATTATTAAAGAACATGGCTTCAGTGCGTAAAAATGGCCCTGAGGGGCCGTTTGGCCCAGAGGGGAGGGGCGCGACCCCGACTTTATTTTGCCCCAAAGCCGCTTGCAACGCGGGCAACGCTGCTGATGAGCCAACATAATAGGCCACTTCGCCCCGCTTAAAGAGGTCATAAAGCACAGTGTCATCACTGTCTAAAAAGATATTTGGTTCATCTTGGGCAATTTTTAGCCAGCCTAACCAATTGGCAAAGCCGCCTTGATTCAAGACCACTTGTTGTTGGGAGTCATCCCATAGCTGCCCACCAAAGGCTTGAATCCCCCAAAACGCGGCCTCAAATTGGGTGTTCAGAGCAATCGGCAAACCATCGCGGGCTTGATTGAGCCACTCATCCAACGTTTCAGCGGGTTCAGTGACCAGAGAGGTATTGTAATATAATGCCGTAGTATCTAAGGCGAGAGGCAAACCATATAACTTACCCTGATAACGCAATGTTTCTAACGCGGGGGCGCGATAAAGATAGGTTTCTAGCCCAGGTTGATTCGTCAGGTCACGAATTAGCCCCGCTTCACTCAACGGGCGCACCCAATCACTGGGGCCAATGAGAATATCAGGCTCTAAGCCTAAGGCGGCTCGTTGCTCAAATTGGGAGCGCAGAGCCTCGGCTGGCACGGCGGTTTCAATAATTAAGACTTCGGGGTGGATGGCTCTAAATTGGTCTAACAATTCACTTAAGGCAGCAGTTTCTCGTTTAGGCCAGCCATGCCACAATAAAATTCGTCCTTTTAATTCACCTTCAGGCGCAGGACGATTGTTGCAGCCCATGAGACTCAACATAAAACTTAATATAATGAGAAGATAAAGTTGGCGGCGAATGGTTAACATGGCCTGCATTATAATAGAAAAGGGCGATATTAGCGAGAGCGATTGGGCGCGATAAAAGCCTGCGCCCTCACCCCCTGCCCCTCTCCCAAAAGGCGAGGGGAGACAAGATACTCCCTCTCCCAATGGGAGAGGGCTGGGGTGAGGGGAGCTACCACATAAATGGTTGAAGCTATTTAACGCCCTATTTTGCTCACATCGTTACAAGGGAGTATAATTTTGCTCACCGCGTTGAGTTATTCAATTTGAAGTAAAAATCCACCATTAAGAGGACATCATGGGAACTATTTTATCGGCTAGACACGTCACCAAACGCTTTGGTGGTTTGACCGCAGTCAATAGTGTGGATATGAATGTGGAGGCCAAAAGCATTCACGCCGTCATTGGGCCAAATGGGGCGGGCAAGACCACTTTTTTTAACTGTGTTACAGGTTTTTACCCCCTGACGGAAGGCGAGGTGATTTTTGATGGTGAGCCATTGGTTGATGTGCCACCTGACCATATTACGCGGCGCGGCATTGCCCGCACCTATCAAAATATTCGCCTTTTTTCCCAGATGACCGCAGATGACCGCCCTAGAAAATGTCATGGTGGGACAAGAGCCGCAATTGAAGGCCACTTGGTTTGAGGCGGTCTTTAATCTACCTCGTTATCAAGTGGAAGAAAAGGCCACCGCCCAAAAAGCTCTGGATTTATTAGCGTATGTTGGCCTGAAAAATAAATCTGATTATGTGGCGAAAAATTTACCCTACGGCGACCAACGACGGCTGGAGATTGCCCGCGCCCTAGCGAGTAAACCGAAATTGCTGCTGTTAGATGAACCAAAAGCAGGCATGAATCCGCAAGAAACGTTAGAAATGACTGAATTTATCCGCAAATTGCCGCGTGAGCGCGATTTGACAATTTTGTTGATTGAGCATGATATGCGCCTGATTATGGATATTTCCGATAAAATTACGGTGTTAGATTATGGCAGTAAAATTGCCGAGGGAACACCCGCCGAAATTCAGCGTAATCCCAAAGTGATTGAAGCCTATTTAGGACGGGGCGCAACTAAAGATGACCCATCTGAAGGCAAGGTTTAAACATGGCTCTGCTTGAATTAACCAACGTACATAGTTATTACGGGGCGATTCATGCCCTCAAAGGGATTTCCCTCTCGGTCAATCAAGGGGAAGTCGTCACCTTAATAGGTGGTAATGGCGCGGGCAAAAGCAGCACCCTCCGCACCATTAGCGGGATTATTCGGCCGCGTCAAGGCACAGTCAAATTGGCGGGTGAAGATTTAGCCAACATTCCCGCCCATCAAATTGTGACTAAAGGTATCTCCCAAGTGCCTGAAGGTCGTGGGGTTTTTTCGCGCCTCACCGTGCTAGAAAACCTCGAAATGGGCGCGTACATTCATAATGACGCGCAACAAATTGCCCAAGATTTAGAGCGTGTTTTTGGCATTTTCCCCCGCCTCAAAGAACGGCGCAAACAGTTCGCGGGAACGTTAAGCGGTGGTGAACAGCAGATGCTCGCCATGGGGCGCGCCCTCATGACCCGCCCGAAAGTGTTACTTTTAGATGAACCTTCGATGGGATTAGCCCCGTTGTTGGTGGAAAGTATTTTTGAGACGGTCAAGACCATTAATAAGGAAGGGACAACGATTTTATTGGTAGAGCAAAATGCGCTCATGGCCTTGCAAGTAGCACATCGCGGCTATGTGATTCAGACGGGCGAGATTGTTTTGGAAGATAATGCCAAAGCGTTGCAAACAAATCCCACCGTGCAAAAAGCCTATTTGGGGATTGATTGACCGCGAACGCGAAGGGCGCGAAATAGGAACGCGAAAGGTACGAAATAAGTGCGAAGGGTTTACCTTACAAATTCGCGCCTTTCGCTTTTTTTCGCATCTTCGCGTTCCGTGACCGTATGCTAACCGTAGTGTCAGCGTCAAGCAAGTTTAGCTGACATGGGATACAATGTGCCTCGTGTTTAGGGTAATCAATGCTGATTGGTTTCGCCCCAACAACCTGCCAAGTTTAACAAAATTACATTTTCTCTCCTTTTACAGGAAATTCCCGCCAAAAAGCGGGATTTTGCTGTTTTAAAGCCCTCTATTGAAAGTTGACATAATGCTATCAATGGGTATATTATCTTTACATTCAACATCCGCGAAGCACGCGAAGAAAAGCTAAGGGTTTATTTCTTATTATTTCTTGGCGTATCTTAGCGGATTCTCGCTTTAGTCTTGGGGGCAAATGGTACAAGAAATTGAGTTTAAAACGGTTAGGGTAGCGAATTTATGGCTACCGTTATTGTTCATGGTGGTCAGCGGCACAATACTCGCAACGGCAATTTTTGCGATGGTGGGCTATCAAATGGTCTATCTCAGTCGGGTTTATCCTGGGGTTAAGGTGGCGGATATTGACGTAAGTGGTTTGTCAGCGACAGAGGTGGTGGCAGTGGTCAATAGCCAAGCTAATCAATATCTGGCTAAAACAATTAACATTCAAGTGGATAATCAAATTTTAACCTTTAGCGGCCAAGAGCTAGGGTTGCGAGTAGATGCTGACCTGACCGCTAATAAAGTCTACGCCGTTGGGCGCACTGGGGCGTTATCTACCGATATGTTGACCCAGTTATCGTTGTTAGCCAATCCCTATACGATTGACCCCATTATCGTTTATGACAACGGGCCAACGAACATGGTATTACAACAACTTGCTAATCGGATTGACCAACCGCCTGTCAATGCTCAATTGTTGATTCAGCCTGATGCCACCGTGCAAATTACGCCCGCCCGTATGGGGCGACAGCTACACAGGGAAGCCACCCGCGCCGCGATTGAGGCCGCTTTAGCCACCCCTACGACTCAGCCGATTGCCCTTGTCATTCAACAAGTCATGCCTTCTATTGTAGAGAGCGATTGGGATGCGGCCCGCCAACAGGCCACCACGTTGCTCAGTCAACCGATTTTGCTGGGCTATAAAACGGAGACCACTACCAACCGTTGGCGGCTAGACCCGACGGCGACCATGACGTTGCTTAATTTGGTGCAAAGTGTAGATGAGCAAGGGAAAACCCATTTTTCCCTTGCCTTTGACCAGAATAAAGTGATGGCTTATTTGCAACAATTAGCCCCCGCCGTTACCAGTGAGCCGATTAATGCCACCTTCAAATTCAATGACGAGACGAATCAATTAGAATTATTACAACCAGAACAACCTGGCCGCGCCCTCAATTTGGAGGCCACTTACCAAAAAATCGCCGCTTTAGCCACCCATTTCACCCCTGAAATTGAGTTAGTTTTTAATCTAACGCAACCTGCCATCTCCCGCCAAAACAGTCAGAATTTGGGCATTAAGGAAATTGTCGCCGAGTCCACCTCCTATTTTTATGGGTCGGGCTATGGACGCATGAATAACATTGAGTTAGCGGCCTCCAAATTTAATGGCATCATCATCCCGCCTAACGAAATATTCTCTTTCAATCACTATCTCGGCGAAATCACCGCCGAGAATGGCTATGATGAGTCGCTCATTATTGGCGCAGAGCGTACCGCCGTTGGCATTGGTGGCGGCGTGTGTCAGGTTAGTACAACGGCATTTCGGGCGGCCTTTTTTGGCGGCTTTGAAATTTTGGAACGATGGGCGCATGGCTATCGCGTGGGTTGGTATGAAACCAATTCCTACCCTGGTTTAGATGCGACCATTTACACCCCTGACGTTGACTTCCAATTTCGTAACGATACGCCCTATTACCTGCTCATTCAAACTCAAACTGATTTGGATGTCGGCACCGTGACATTTCGTTTTTATAGCACGGCCACGCAACGCGA
>JAIFLK010000072.1 GCA_020049115.1 Chloroflexota bacterium
GGGCAACGAGTTCACCCACGCTAAACGGCTTCTTGATGTAATCTTCGGCATATTGCTCAATGCTGCTGATAACAGTTTCTTCTTCCGTCACCGCAGTGAGGAAAATAATGGCTAAATCAGCAGATTCTTGCAGTCGTTTGCTGAGTTCAAGACCATTCATGCCAGGCATGGTGATGTCAATAATCGCCAAATTAGGTAAGCCCGCGCTCTTAACAAGGGTTAAGGCTTCTTCACCGGACGCGGCCACTAAAACTTCATAGCCAGCTTCACGTAGCTTTTCAGCTACCATACGTTGGATGACTAAATCGTCATCTACTACTAAAATGTGTTGAATTGTGTCGTTAATTGTGTTCATGATAATCCTCTTTGCTAATTAATTGTTGTAAAAACTTGTCCGTTATTATAATCGAACTTCTTTTATTTGTCAAATCGCGAGTGGGTGGTTGATACAAAATGACATTGCCCTCTCCTTACTTCACAAAATCAATAGTTAGATTATAATTTGGGTCAATTTCAAAAACATTATTTACTAAAAACTACTTACAGTTGAATTTTTAGCTTCATCAATGAGGCTCAAGTTTTGGTTCAAAACTACCACCTGAAACCACCAAGACTTAGCTTATAACGTAATTATCGCAAATTTCTTGAATTAGCGCAAATTTAACATGGTGACATTACAAATCTGGCTGTTTGTGATGGGGTTTTGGTAAAAATAAGCCCAATTTATCCCATTTTGCCTCATTTTCAAACTCAAAACAGCTAAAGCCCTATTTTGACCCGCCATTTTTATCAAGCCAGATGGTTGAGATTTTTAAAACCTCGGCCATCTAAATAAACTCATTATTTTAGCTCACACCTTTTAGCAAGTTCCAACCGATAAGTTTGGCGCAAGTGAACCCTATCGGCTGGAACTTTTCAGACAGTTACTCAATTATGGGATTTTTGGATAAACTTAAATCATTTTTTTTCATCAGCCCCGGTACGACTGACCCCGTTTACACCATCCAAGTTCGCTGTCGGCGGTGCGGCGAGGTTATTGAAAGCCGTTTACAGCTACAAAATGACCTCAGTTTGCAAGAGGATGGCACTTACATAGTGCATAAAACCTTAATGGGCAATCAACGGTGCTTTGAACGGCTCGAAGTCACCCTGACCTTTGACAAAAATCGCCACCTCATTGACCGCACCGTCACGCGTGGCGAGTTTATTGAACCACCCACCACCGAGGAGACTCACCAAAATGGCTAAAAATCAACATTTTGCCAGTGATAATTACTCTGGCGTTTGCCCTCCCGTCTGGGAAGCCATGCAACAGGCCAACAGCGGCCATGCCTTAGCTTATGGCTCGGACCCGTGGACGCAAAAAGCGGCTGACCGTTTGCGTGACCTTTTTGAAACGGATTGCGAGGTCTATTTTGTCTTTAATGGTACTGCCGCCAACTCCCTCGCCCTAGCCTCATTAGCCCAATCCTACCACAGCATTATCGCCCATGAATTAGCCCATGTGGAGACCGATGAATGTGGCGCGCCCGAATTTTTCTCGAATGGCTCGAAAATTTTGTTAGCCACTGGTGAATATGGTAAACTCACGCCAGAGTCGATTGAAAAACTGGTCACTAAACGCCGCGATATTCATTATCCGAAACCCAAAGTGGTCAGTGTGACTCAGCCAACTGAGGTTGGCACAGTATATACCCGAAATGAATTGCAAGCCATTCAGGAAGTCGCGACCCAATATGGCTTGAAAATCCACATGGATGGGGCGCGCTTTGCCAATGCGGTCGCTTCATTGCAACTGCAACCTAAGGAGATTACCTGGCAATGTGGCGTGGACGTGCTTTGTTTTGGCGGAACTAAAAATGGCATGGCCGTGGGCGAGGCCATTCTTTTTTTCAATCGCCAATTGGCAGAGGATTTTGATTATCGGTGTAAGCAAGCGGGGCAATTGGCCTCAAAAATGCGTTTTCTCTCTGCACCCTGGTTAGGGCTATTAGAAAATAACATTTGGTTACAAAATGGCCGCCATGCCAACCGCTGCGCCACCCTGTTAGCCCAACAATTGCAAGCCTTGCCGAATATTAGCTTAATGTTTCCGCCACAAGCCAACTCCGTTTTTGTGCAAATGCCCGCCGAAATCATTGACCAACTCCATGCCCTCGGTTGGCATTTTTACACCTTCATCGGTGTTGGCGGGGCGCGCTTTATGTGTTCATGGGACACCACCGAAGAAACCATCCATGAATTAGTGCAGGATATTAAGGATTTATTAGCGTAGTAACCTATACTCAGTATATCAAGATTTGGGTGCAACAATTAAATCACCCTCACCCCAGCCCTCTCCCAAAGGGCGAGGGAGTAGCTTGTCTCCCCTCTCCGACGGGAGAGGGGCGGGGGTGAGGGTGCTAAATCTTGATATACTGATACTGAGCGAGGGCATAAATTAAACTTTTGGAGTCGCAACGCTTTAGCTTTGCGCCACTAAAACCGAGCAAAACTAAAGCGTTGCAGCACTCCAATTTGTAGCCTCGCGCAGTATATAATGTGGAGTCGCAACGCTTGCTTTGCGAACACGCAGTATCAGCTACCATTAACGCAATATTACTAAGGAAAATTATGAATTACTTACCCGCAGAAAATCGTTATGAAACCATGCATTACAACCGTTGTGGGCGGAGTGGGCTACAACTCCCCGCCATCTCGCTCGGATTATGGTACAATTTTGGCGGCATTGACTCGCTAGAAAATGGCCGCGCCATGATTCACCGTGCTTTTGATTTGGGCATCACTCATTTTGACCTAGCCAATAATTACGGCCCGCCACCTGGTTCGGCGGAGGAAACTTTTGGTCGCATTTTGGCGCAAGATTTACGCCCCTATCGGGACGAACTTGTTATCTCTAGTAAGGCGGGCTATTTAATGTGGCCTGGGCCGTATGGCGAGTGGGGGTCACGCAAATATCTGGTGTCCAGCCTTGACCAAAGTTTGAAGCGCATGGGTTTAGATTATGTGGATATTTTCTACAGCCACCGTTTTGACCCCAACACGCCTTTGGAAGAAACCCTGGGCGCGCTGGATTTCATTGTACGAAGTGGCCGCGCCCTTTATGTTGGCATTTCCACATATAACGCGGCGCAAACCCACCAAGCCGCCCAAATTTTACGGGAACTTGGCACACCCTGTTTAATTCATCAACCACGTTACAATATGTTTGACCGTTGGATTGAGGAAGGAACATTACAAGCAATGGAAGCTGAGGGCATGGGCTGTATCAGCTTTTCGCCGTTGTGTCAGGGCATTTTGACTGACAAATATTTGCGGGACGTTCCCGCCGATTCCCGCGCCGCGAAATGGGAACATCACCTGCATTGGGGCGATGAAGTCAGCGAGGAGCGCATTGCCAAAGTGCGCCAACTCAATGTTATCGCTCAAGCACGCGGCCAAAGCATGTCGCAATTAGCAATTGCCTGGGTTTTGCGTCACCCCAATATGACCTCGGCCTTGATTGGCGCGAGTAAGGTTAGCCAAATTGAGTCGGCAGTCGCGGCCTTAAATAACCTTGCCTTTAGCCCCGCCGAGTTGCAAGCTATCGAAACAATTTTGAATTAGGAATTAGGAATTAGGAATTAATTACGTTTAATTCCTAATTCCTAATTGATTTCAAAAATCGCCGCACCGACTCGGCCATGCTGATTTGCCCCGCCAACACCTGCGCCTCATAAACGCTGGCCCAGGCCGCTAAACGGGAATCGGCACAGCGCAATTCATCTAGCACCAACTCCACCAACGGGCCACCCTCGGCCAAATACGTTGTCTCATAAAAATCCCGTTCCGCCACCTCATAATCGTAAATCAGCCGAATAATCTCCGCTTGCCAACGACCATGCTGCCATGTTAATTGACCGTAAGCCACGCGGTGGTCAGAATCAAATGACAAACCCGCCGACCCCACATTGACCACCAATGTTTCATCTATCTGACGAATTAACGGGCGGTGAGTATGCCCCACGCAAAACACCTGCGGCGCAGGAGTAATCTTACGACGTATTTCGTCATCACTGGTATGGGTAAAAATGCCATCACGCGTGCCGAACATGGAGGCATGAACCACCCGCACCTCGCTCCCATCTGGCCCCATGAGGCTCACCTGAAAGGGCATGGCCTCCAATGCCGCCACCTCTGCGCCCAATTGCCGATGTGTCCAATGGGTAGCTTGAAAGAAATCGTACTCTGGGCCACGTTGCGGGCGGTCAGGCTGAGATTGATGAATAACATACTCCTCATGGTTGCCCCGCACCACTAACCAGCCCGCCGTTGCCATTTTATCTTGCAACAAATGTAAACACTCACGCGGGCGCGGCCCCCGATTAACGGTGTCGCCCGCCACAACTACCTGGTCAGGTTGCCACTGTTTAATGTGAGCAACCACCGTTTGGAACGCCACTAAATTGGCGTGAACATCTGCTAAAACTGCAATTTTCATAGGTTTATGGCCTTTTTAGTCATCCGATGACTGAAAGTCATCGGATGACTACTGCAAATAGCAAAAATAGCAGACAAGCGAAATGGCTTGCCTGCTATTTTGTTAGGTTAAAGTTAGGTTATAAAGAGGAGTCCAAATCTTTAGATTTGAGCGTCAAATCTAAAGATTTGGACTCCATCCTTAATAAATCAATCAAATCGTTCAGGGTAAAACTTACGGTTAATAACTGTACCGCCTACTAATAACCCTATCATGGCGAGAGCCGCTAAAACCAGCCCCGCGCCGTTGGTTGAGGTGAGGACACCCCCACTTTGTGGGATAGTGGCAGTTTGAGTTACAGGGCCCGCCTTAGTTAAAGTTAGGTCACTTGCTGCTGTAGTGTCAGTGGTCATGACTGTAACAGTCATCGTTGCCGTTGACGAAACCGTATCCGTTGCGGTCATGGCCGTAGTTGTGGAAAGGCTCGCCGTTGACGAAACCGTATCCGTTGCGGTCATGGCCGTAGTTGTGGACACGTTCGCGGTGGTGGTCATCGTAGTCGCCACCGTATGATTGACATTGTTCATAATTTGTTCGGCAATAGCTGTTGCATCTATTTTCTGGGTATCGGTCATTTTCGCCATCGTTTGCACAATTTGCGCCGCAATGGCTGACGAATCAACCTCATTAGTTGGGGTCATTTTCGCCATCGCTTGAATAATTTCAATCACCAATGCGGAGTTATCGGCTTTATTGGTATTGGTCATCGACTTCATGACCTCGCCCATAATAGTAGTAGTGTTTAAATCTTCTTTACTAACTTCCTCAGTGATTATATCACTATAAATGGTAATAGGTAGCGTTGGTGTAACAGGTTGAGATAAATTCATACTAACCGTAGTTACTTCATGTCCAGGACAAACCATGCCGCTAAACTGCACATCAGCCAAACTCCCTAACCAGGTGGTCAAGGGCGCGTGAGCCGTTTCACACAAATTGGTATGATAAAACCACAATTTTTCTAAATTATCCAAATTCATCAAACTGGTGGGCAGGGGGCCGCTAAAAGCGTTGTCATTCAGATAAAGCCATTTGAGTTGGCGCAAACTGCCCAACTCTGGCGGGAGTTTGCCGCTGAGTTGATTTTCCGCTAAATCCAACACTTGCAAATGGGTCAAATCACCCACCGCTGAGGGCAAGGTGCCACTCAAATTATTGTGGCTAAGAGCCAACGTCACCACATGCCCGTCACGGCAAGTGACCCCATGCCACTCACAAGGCGTTTCGGTCAACAGCCAACTAGCCCGTTGAGTCCAGCCCGTGCTATGGGTGCTGTCATATAACGAAACTAACGCTGCACACTCCACCGCAGAAATTTGCGTCACAGATGCACAAATATTACTTTGCGCCTGGCTTGCTGTGGGCGCACTCAACCAGATAATACCACTGATAACACTGAACATAAGCAGTAAATAAACATATCTTAAGGGTAACTGAACTTGCATGGGTCTAACCTCCGCTCCAATCGTTAATTTTTTAGTTACTCCAATTATAAGGAGGTTGCTATTCTAAAGCAACTCTATTTACCATTTTGTGTTTTACCCCGTTTGCCCTACAATATCGGCATGGCAGAAACCTCCCCCCAAATCAAATGGCACGCCATTTTTGCGGCCATGTTACGTGAATTGCTGACTCAAGTTCAGGTGCAAGTGTTAGATGAATTTACCGTAACGGGTGAGATTGATATTATCTTAATCCAATTGTTAGAAGGTGAGCAGTGGAGCGAAGAACAGCGACAATATCTGCCCGATGGGTTGCGCGATAGCCCAGCCACCCACCTGTTGCTAGAGTTCAAATATACCCAATCGCTAGAAGAGGCCAGTTTTCGCCAAGCGATTGCCTACGATACCCTTTATCGGCAACAGCAACCCCACCGCGACTTACCACCAGAAGCGATACAAACCTTCATCATTAGTGCGAAAACCGCGCAGGCCGAAACGTTGGCTAAATTTGGCTATCAGCCCACAGACCAGGCGGGGGTTTATGTGAGCCAAGAGTTATTTTTACGTAATATACCGTTGCTATTGCTCAATGAGTTGAGCAATGAGCAGTATAATGCCTTTTTCAAACTCTTTGGCAGCCGCCAACGCGCCAAATTAGCAGCCATGGAGACACTCAGGGCGTGGGGTTTGCGGCAATTAAAAGGTAAATTATTTTGGTTAATTAAGGGTTTATTAAATCTGTGGCTACAGAAAGGAGATGAGTTAATGGAAGCAATCACCGCCGAAACATTAATTGAAGATGGTAAACATATCATGGAATGGTTAGGGCCATTGTTAACCAAAGAGGATATATCACAATTGCCCTCCGTACAAGAGCTGTACCGTCAAGGCAAGGAAGAAGGGCTAGAAGAGGGCATTGAAAAAGGGATTGAAAAAGGGATTGAAAAAGGGATTGAACAGGGCATTGAACAGGGCATTGAACAGGGCATTGAAAAAGGGATTGAACAGGGCATTGAAAAAGGCATTGAAAAAGGGCTAGAACAGGGCGCGCATCAAGAACTTTTAGCCGTGTTATTGCGAACCTTGCCGCGTCT
>JAIFLK010000156.1 GCA_020049115.1 Chloroflexota bacterium
ACATGGTCAGACAAGAATGTCCGACCTACCAACGGTAGAACAGACATTCCTGTCTGTTCGATATGCTAATAATTAAATGAACAGTGTACTAGCTGAACGCTGACCAGCTTTAAATAGAGCGAGCAAAAAAGAGGGTTATATCGCCATTGGGATAATAAAGTTCGTTGTAGCCGCAAAATAAAAAGCTATGTTTTTGCATAAAAGAAATGGCGGGGTAATTTTTAGTTTGCACTTCACACATTATTTGTTGTAAGTTTACTTGTGCCGCCCAACGGTTGGCCGCCCGCAATAAGGCGGTGGCAACCCCTTTACGCCGTTGGCTACGGTCAACGACTAAATTTAATACCGATAGCCGCCCATGCCACGAGTCGGGGTGAGCGTCTAAAAAGCCAATCACCTGTTGCTCAGGATTATAGGCCACTAAAAAACAGCCTTTGCGCTGCCAATTCTCGTTCAGTTCAGCCGAGTCACGCGGATAAGCGACCTGCATAGGGCGCGGCAAGCGGACCGTATCGAAACGAATGTGAACGGCACGGCTATCATCTCGCCGTTGCAATTGCCACACATATTCGGTGCTGTAGCTCATGTCCAATTGGCAACATGCGGTAATATCGGTTAATTTGGCGGGCTGAATTTGCATGGGAAAGAAGCGAGTCAGCGTTCAGCGAGTCAGTCGGTCAGCTTGTCAGCAATCAGCTAGTCAGCTTTTAGCTAAAAAGCTGACTACTCCCTTCCTTGCGTAAAATGCGAGAGTTGAATTTTGAGGAGTTAGCACGCCCTCGTGCTAACAGTGATACACGAGGGCGTGTATCACTCCTCAAAACTATGGCTTCCGTCACTTGGAAGGGAGTAGCTGACTCGCTGACTAGCTGACAGACTGAACGCTGACTAGCTGACAGACTGCCTAACGGCTATAAGGCTTTTCTAAAAAACCATGTTTATGCAGCCAATTTTCTAATTCCCGATTATTTGGCTCTGTAATCATCGGCCCGCGATCATAGCCACGAAGGGAACGGTCAATGGGGCGGGACAAAAAGTCGGTGTATGGCTCATCTTCGCCAGGGTTGGCAATGATAAGCGTGGGAATACTGTAAAAACCAGTCCAAGTTTTCAGGTTATCGGCCATGTTAGGGTCAGCATCAATGTCAATTTCGCGGTAAGGAACGTTATACCGCTTAAGCAGGTCGCGGGCTAAGGCGACCCCATGACAAAACACCTGACGGCTATACATGACGATTTCTTTTGTTTGTGCCATGTGTACCTCGTTAAAGTTGTAAAATTTCTAAATCAGTTTTGGAGTGCAAACCTTCAGGTTTGCCTCATTACAACCAAGCAAACCTGAAGGTTTGCACTCCACCATTAATTATGGAATAGTAAAGGTAGAAACCTCAATTTTCTTATCATCTCGTAAGGTGACGACGGTCTTGCTAGGCCAAGCGGCGCGAGTTTGGCTGAGATAGAGGTCACTCGGCGTGCTTTGACCAACTTTGGTGTGAATCCGAATGGTGCCGCCGCTAAAAATGAAAATATCGGGGAAGCTAAAAACGCCAATGGCTGAACCTTCAAGCGTCCACCCTTTGAGGCTGGTGCCTGTGCCTAAATTCGTAATGGAGAGGCGTTCTTCCTCTAAATTGCCTGGTGCGGCCACATCGTTAATGGTAATGACAATGCCATTAAAAGACGGGGCAGTGGCCGTTATAATAGGCGTGGGTGGCAAAATAGGCGCGCTCTTGGTGGTCGTGGGCAGCGGATTGGGGCTAGGGGTGGTGGTCATTTGCGGCTGCATGACGGGTTCAGGCGGCACGGTGGCCTCTGGCGGTAAGGCCGTCGGCGGGTCAAAGGGGATGGCCTCTGTGGGCGTGGGGGGAATGGCGGTAAAGGTGGGCGTGGCGGTGGGCAACCCGCCCACGGGGATGATTAATTCCTGGTCAACTTGAATAAAATCCTCATTGCTAAGGCCGTTGGCAACCATTAAATCCTTCACTGGCACTTTAAACTTGTCGGCGATACGGCTCAAACTATCGCCCGATTGCACCTTATAAATCAGCGATTCTGGCGCGTTGGGTGAAGTTGTCACCGCGACAGAAATCGGCAAAGTTGGCTCAATGGCAACGGGCAGGCCGCTGGTTTGGGTGGCGGTTGGCAAGGCCACCGTTGGGGCGACTTGCCAATTGATTAGCAAAACGACCCCGACACTGATGATTAATGAAATGACGGCATTAACCCCAATGATTAAGGCAAGTTGACTGGCGGGCAAGCCCAAGCCAGGGTATTCGGGATATTCTTCATATTCGGGTTGGTTATATTTAGGGTTTTCCATAACAAAACTCTCGCTCGTTAATAATTTTAGGTCTACTATTATACTCCATCTGAATGAGGCTGACAATGTAGTTAGCGTTTAGCTAGTCAGCGTTCAGCGAGTCAGCGTTCAGCGAGTCAGCGTTCAGCGAGTCAGCAAGTCAGCTATACCACGTGAAGGGACAAATTGGAGTGCAAACCTTCAGGTTTGCTCGGTTATTGTGGGGCAAACCTGAAGGTTTGCACTCCAGCAAAGTTTAATTCATGCCCTCGCGCAGTATAACTGACTAGCTGACTAACTGACTGGCAGGCTAAAGAAAAATGAACTGCCCCGCCCAAATTCACTCTCTAACCAAATATGTCCGCCATGATGCGCCACAATTTCTTTACAAATGGATAGCCCTAGCCCCGTCCCTTTCGGTTTATTCGTCAGTGTATCGCCGACCTGCTTGAACTTCTCAAACACCTGATTTTGGTCAGCAGGCGCAATGCCCAGACCCGTATCGGTCACTTTGACGACCACCTGACAGGAATTAGATTGAAAATAGGCCGCACAAGTCACTGTACCGACCTCAGTAAATTTGACCGCATTAGAAACAAGGTTAATAATCACCTGAATCAGACGGTCTTTATCGCCCATGATCAGCGGCAAATCTGGCTCAATATCGGTAATACATTGCAAGTGGGTTTCCGCAAATAACGCTGAAGTCGCGGCCAACGCCTGCTCAATGAGTTCCTCTATGACTAAAGGTTGCAGGTGCCACTCCACTTTATCGGCCTCAATTTTGGCTAAATCTAACACATCATTAATGAGCGTAGTGAGACGGCTGCCCTCAGTGATAATAATTGCCATGTTTTCGGTCACTTGCCGTTTAGCCCGTTCCAATTTAGGGTCATGATTATCAGGCAACTGCGGCAAAATAATCTCATGGAGTCGTTTCTGCACAATTTTAGCAAAGCCCAACACCGAAGTCAGCGGAGTCCGTAATTCATGGCTCACATTGGCGAGAAAAGTTCCTTTGGCCTCACTCGCCGCCTCCGCTGCGGCCCGCGCCGTTTGCGCCTGAGTATATAACTGACCATTACGAATAGCAATGGCCGCTTGGTTGGCAAAGAGTTGTAAAATCTCCGCTTCGCTATGACTATACGCATTAACCGTAAAACTATCGGTGGTTAGCACCCCAATAACATTATCATCAATTAACAATGGCGCGCCCATCCAACTGCGAATGGGGTCATTATCAAACGCATCCCATGCCCCACCATCATTCCCCGACTGCCAAATGGGGTCAATTCGCACATCAGAAATGACTTGGGCTTTTTGCGCCTTAAAGGTCAAAACGGTGGCATCAACCGCGTCAAGCAAAATTCGCGTCCCGATATAAATTTTAGCATACTCACTCGCTTCCACTAGCAACAATTCGTTACCATCTTGTAAGAAAATCGCCGCGCCGTTATAATCAATCACCTTTTTCAGTTGCCCCATAATTTTATTTAAGACCGTCTCTTGGTCAAGGCTACTATTTAACACCGTAAAGACCTGACGCAAACTTTCGGCAATTTGCCGTTGACGTTGCTCCTGCTCAAACAGGCGCGCCCGTTCAATCGCCCCCGCCAATTGCCCCGCAATCGTTTCAACTAATTTCACTTCATCAGATGTAAATTCCCGTTGCGGGTCATCACTATCTAAACCAATCGTGCCAATGACCCCGCCGCGCGCCAACAACGGCACAATCATCATGCACTCAATTTGGCGCAGCCGTAAAATTTCATGGGCAGTGGCAATCATGGGATTGGTTTGTGGTTGCAAGATAACTAAAGATTTCGCCTGTACAATCACAAATGTGGACGAGGGATTACCCGCCACAGGAATCACCAAACCCACCGTACTCACCTCCCCCGCCGTCTGTGTATAATCCGCCACAATGGTTAATTGGGTGCGGTCATGGTTTAACAACGCAATGCCGCCTGAACGCGCCGCCAGTAAAGTAACCAACTCCTGTGTTACAATTCTTAATATAACAGTCAAATCATATACCGCCGTCACAGTTTGGGTGATGCGATTCAGCGTGGCTAACTCAGTGACACGGGCGCGCAACATAGCGGTATCTTGCGCCACGCGCTCCTCTAAGGTGCGGTGATATTCGGCCAGAGAGCGTTCAGTGCGTTTGCGTTGAGTAATATCGCGGAATATGGCAATAGCATATTTAATTTGCTGCTGCGTATTAAAAATGGGTTTCGCCCACACCTCCAACGGCACAATTTTTGAGCCAACTTGCATCTCAATATCATCGGCATGCGCCACTTCCCCCCGCAAAGCCCGCACAATCGGTAAATCAACCACATGATAGGGCTGCTGCGTTCCCGCCAGGTAAAGGGTATAGCCCGCCAAAGAGCGATTCAAGATGACCTCAGGCGAATCCGCGCCCGATTCATTTAAGAGGGAAAGGGTATGCTGATTAATATAAACAACTTCGCCGTTAGCATCTGTAATGTAAACCCCGACGGGCATGGCTTCCAAAAATTGCGTTAGCCGATTTTCATTCTCCTTAAGCGTTTCGGTCAATTGGGTCATCTCATAATTTTGCGCCTCAATCGACGCGGAATAGTTGCGAATTTCCAACACCATGGCGTTAAAGGCTTGGGCTAACAAGCCCAGTTCATCTACACTATTTACTGTAATAAAGGCATTAAAATCCCGTTCGCCCACCCGTTGCACCATTTCTTGTAATTTGATTAAAGGCCGACTGAGCCAATAACTTAAAATAATGGCTAACAAAAGCGATAAACAGATACTCACCCCGACAATGGTGAGGCAAATCTGCCATAACTGATTGAGTTGATTCGCCAACCCACTCACATCGTAATCTAAACCCAACACCGCGATAACGTGACCATCAGCATCTTTCAACGGAATGGCCGCCGAGAGGAACGTTCCCCACTGGTCAGTGATAAATTCCTTAGCCATTTGCACCTCGCCCTTGAAGGCATCATTTATGGTAGGTGAGGCATGATAGAGCATCCCAATGGGCGTTCCATTATCAGGTTCGTCATAATCAGCATCGGCCAAAAAAGTCACTAAATAGGTGCCAGTCGTCTGACGGGTTTGTAATAACAAATAAATATACCTGACTTGGGGTGGGTCTATGGGGTCAAATTCCCGCGAAAAGTGAGTTAACGGAGTCACTTGGCGGCGACTACTAGCCTTAATCTGACGTAATTTTTGGACAATCACCTGAAATTCAGCCGATTGCATCAGCCGTTCTGCCAATTCAGGCTCAAGACCGTCGCTGGCTTCACCTTCAGGCAACTGCCGCATCTCGTCAGTTAAAGGGAGGGCATGTTGCTCAATCTGTTGGTGAAGTTGTTTAATCAACTCGCGCTCAGGTTGGTCAAATAAAAAACTCCCCACCTGCCCCATGGCCGTCAGGCGCATGGTCATTTGATTGATGATGAGGTCGCGAGTGTTGGTATAAAAGAAAAAAACGTTCATCACCGTCAGCCCCACCGATAAGAGGGTAATGACTACCCCAATTTTGAAACCAAAGGAAAGTTTCATTGCGTCCCTGTCTCCATGAGAAATGTGCAGAAATTATAAGGGAATCGCGGCAAAGGTACAATAGTCTGATAATTTTGTGTTGAGCTAAAAATGAGGTAACAGCCGCCATGACTTCTTTTTATTTGGTTGGTTTGTGTTATAATGTTGATAGAGAAGCCATTATAGGGCGTTATGCCTTATAATGGCTATTACAGAAAGGAGCTAACACACATGAGACGATTTTCATCTTACGGGCCCGTCAGCCTTACGTCCAATTATTACACCCCACGCGAAGGGCTAGTTCAGCAGGGCTTAACGGAATTGATAGGCGAGAATCCCGATGAGGGGGGACATTATTTGACCATCTGGGGGCCGCGCCAAACGGGTAAAACGTGGGTCATGCAGCAGGTGTTATGGCGATTGCAAGGTGATGAACGGTTTAGTATTGTTAAGGTGAATTTACAAACCGTCGGGCAAGATTTTGAGGAAACAATTGGTTACATTGCTAAACATATAGCCGACAATTTGGGGAAACCGTTACCTCAACCGAAGACTCTCACCGAGTTTGAATTACTTTTTTCTGCTAACCATTTAGAAAAACCTTTAATTTTGGTCCTTGATGAATTTGATAATTTATCTGAGACTGTGATTGGACAGATTGTACAGGCATTTCGTAACATTTATGTCCATCGTAATGAAAAATTCAGTCAAGGGGAGGAATATCTGTTACATGGCGTAGCCTTAATTGGCGTAAGGGCGGTGTTAGGGGTGGAGAATCCGCATGGCTCGCCTTTCAATGTGCAACGAAGTATTCATGTTCCTAAGCTAACATTAGCAGAAGTAACGGGCATGTTCAACTGGTATCAACAGGAGAGTGGTCAAACCATTGAGGCGGCGGTGATAGAGCGCGTTTTTTACGAAACGCAAGGGCAGCCAGGCCTGGTGAGTTGGTTAGGGGAGTTGTTGACTGAGCCAGAAAAGTATAATAAAACGCCTGATAAACCGATTACCATAACGCAATTTAATAGAATGTACGAAGCGGCCATGAATTTGCTGCCTAACAATAACATTCAAAATATCATCAGCAAGGCCAGACAAGCCCCCTATAAAGACGTGGTTTTGGAGTTGTTTAAAACGGGTGAAAAAATGCTGTTTAAGTATGATAATAAATCAAGTAATTTTCTGTACTTAAATGGGGTGGTTGATTATGAAGAAGA
>JAIFLK010000202.1 GCA_020049115.1 Chloroflexota bacterium
TTGAATAAATGGGGTAATAATCGCATGGGTATTTCAATTGCATCGGCTTGTTTAATTACAATATATTCAAGTGAGTAGTATTGTAGAATTTCATGAGTTCGTTCATTAAAAAGAGGGGTATTAAAAAAAAGGGTGCTAGTATCTATCAGCGGGTCAGGTACACCATAGTTTCGGATGGTGAAAGGCGTAATTGGGCTGACCAAAGCAAGTAAGTGTAGATTAAAAGTATGGGGTGCGAGTAGAGTTTTATCAGGCGGGATATGTTGAGGCAAGGCCATCATCATATCTTGCTCACTTTGAGTCACCGTGATGGGTTGCCAATAACTAAAACTGTACCAACTTATTACGATGCGATTAGATAAAGCCAATGCAATAAAAATCAATGTTAAGCTGGCTAATTGGGGTGTTTTAAGCAGCCGACGGTTAAGATAAGACGCGGTTTGTTCAAGACGTGGATATAAGACATAGACCAGGGTGAGCGAAATGGGCAAAATCCAGGCAATGCGATAGATTATCCAAAAACTGATGATGCGTCCTAATAGTGACGCGGTGATGGGGTTAAATAATACAACAATAACAGCAAAGCTGTTTGCAAAGAGAAATTGAGCGGGAAGGTGTACTTTTAGTTTGGGAATTAGGGTTAAAGTTAGTAATAGGGCTAGGATAATTAGGGGATGATTCAGCAGATTAGGGTGCGCCAAGTAGATGTTTTTTTCTGACGATAAAAATAAAATGCGCCCTGTACTGAGTGCAAGAGGATGAGCATTGTCACCTGACATGGAATAGTAATAATCTGGGCGGATGGAGCGTTGCCACCAGGCAAAGGCTATCGCCAACCCCATGAGGGTTAGGGCTAAGGCTACCCAGTGCGATTTGAAAGTAAGGTGCTGGCGGTATTGCCATAATACAAAAAGGGTGGTACTACCAAGCGAAAATACCAACCACATAATGGCAATGGGATGAATTAGGACAGCGACAATCGCTAAAATACCTACTATAACCAGATAACGATAGGTATAACGTTGTAAAAATTTTAAACCACACAGTTGAATGAGGGGTAAAATCAGGAAGAACGCGGTAAATTTATCTTGCAATATTCGGGCGAGTAAACCGAGTCCATTATCGGCGGTTAAGAGATTGATGGTTGAAAGCCAATAAAGCCCTTGTAATAGAAAGGCAAAATAGGCCATGTTGGAATGTTGAAATAAGGTGTCGGCTAAGGCAAGGTAGGCAAGGCAGGCAATGATGATGAAAATAAGGGGAAGGTACAGACCATAAACTTGAAATATATGGGTGGGGGCAAATTGAATGAGGAAGGCTAGGAGGAAATTCCAAACATCAAATTCAAGCGTTTGAGCGAAATAACTTTTGTCAATGGGAGATGTGGTTAGAATATAACGGATATTAACAAAGTAGCTCCATTCATCGCCCTCAACGGTGAAGCCCGCCGTTTGCCATTGGAGAGCCACTAAAATGGCTATCATGCCTAAGGCAAGAGTGCTAAGTAGGCGAGGTGGCGAGATGGTAAGATGGTGAATGGGCGCAAATTCGCCATCTCGCCATCTCGCCCATGCAAAAATGAGCAGACCACTGTTAGCCATGTAGATAACAATGTTAAAATGATGAAGGTCAAAGGGGAGTAGGAGGAAGGTTAAAATTGCCCCACCCATGAGCCAGGCCAAGCCTAACCCAAAGGCCATAGGCAGATGATAAAACCAGGCCCATTCTTGCTGTTGATTAACAAAATGCCATAGAATGAAGCCTGGTAGTAACCATAACGTAATAAAAGCGACCAACGGCAACCATGACATTGGGGTGAAAAAGAAAAGGCTTAGGGCGATGGCATGAAGGCTGAAAAGTAAGAGTGGTAATTGCTCATTTTTCATAGCTCATTTCTCATTATTTTCAGGTGCCTTTGAAGGTGACAATCACGCCAACGGTTTTGGCTAAAATAGATAAATCTAGCAAGATGGAGCGGTTTTTAATATAGTACAGGTCATATTGTAATTTGACCAACGCATCTTCAACCGTGCTACCATAACGATATTTTACTTGCGCCCAGCCTGTTAGCCCTGGTTTAACCACGAGTCGCGCCCGATAAAAGGGAATTTCTTCCTCTAATTTGCTAACAAATTCTGGCCGTTCAGGGCGGGGGCCGATGAGATGGATTTCGCCGCGTAAGACATTGAGAATTTGCGGTAGTTCATCTAAACGGGAGTCACGTAAAAAGCGTCCGACGCGGGTGACGCGGTTATCATTTTGGGTGGCCCATTTTGCGCCACTCGCTTCGGCATCGGTTCGCATGGAACGGAATTTAATGAGCTTGAACGGGTTTCCACCTTTGCCTGAGCGAATTTGGGAGTAAAAAATGGGGCCAGGTGAATCAAGTTTGATGAGCAGGGCAATCATGGGGCCAAAAAGAAGGAAAAATAAACCTGCTACTACGATAAAACTCCAATCTACGAGGCGATTGAATATGTGATAGGTTAGGGCAGGCCGCCCACCTGTGACTTCAATGGGAAGTAGCCAATCATTACGCACATGCTCCACTGGCACGCGGCCTGTCAGCGTTTCATAAAGTGTGGGCATTTGAATGATGGATAAACCCGCCGCTTGGCAATCTAACAAAAGTTGAAATGTTTCCGCTCGTAATTGATTGGGTAGCGCGTAAATAATGGCATCGGCTTGATGTCCATGAGCTAATTGTAATATATCAGGGGTTTGACCAATAACAGGTAAGTTAGCGACATAACTTTTTTGTTTATCAGGGTCGTTATCTACAAAGCCGAGGAGGTGAAAATGAGCTTGGGCTTCAGTTTGGATGGCTGAAGCTAAGGTTTGTCCCGCCCAACCAGCCCCAATGATGAGTAACCGTTGGCGGAAGGCTTCTTGCCCCACAATTTGACTATAGCCCCACCGCCACAGGTTTGTGCCAACAAAGGACAACATTAAGGCATAAAACAAGGGCAAACGGGGCAAAGCAATATCATACGCCTTGACGAAAAAGACAAGTAAATAGGCCAGTAAAATAATGGTCATCACCCCCGCCAGACGAAAAAATATTTGGGTATGTTGGGTGGTGAGTTTGAAATGATAGAGGTCAAGTAACCATGATAGGGCTAACCAGACTCCCATCAAAGTAAAAACCCAATGATAGTTATACTCAACAAAATTTAAATCTAAGGTTAGGGGTTCAGGGCGGGTAAAGTTCCATAGCCAGACCGCGCCCCCACAAGCCAAAGCAATGACCAAAATATCGCCTAAAAATAACAGTATCTTGCGCTCAAATAGAGTTGGGCGTAAGTTAGTTCCCCAGTGTATGGACGGTGCGGGGGATAAATGTATGGGTTTATTATCAGAAATAGCCATTTTCTCTCCTCCAAGATATTAGGATTCTAATACTATAGGCATAAAGGCCGTTTTTTGCAAAAAATAGTGATGTAACTATGGATTACTTTATGGGGGGCTTAAGGTAAAATGGCTCAGTCATTTGATGACTCGCTGAATTTTAGTGGCTAGGAGAGGGTTTTAATTCGAGGAATTGCGGGGGACGAAAAAGGTATTGATGTTTCCAAAAATACCAGGCCAAACCTTGTAAATGAATCCAAAACATGCGATTGCGCCAAAAACGTTTTCGCGTCATCCGTTGTTCTAAATGTAAAATGACTGCCTCTGGCACATAAAGCACCTGCCAACCTGCCTGCCACATTCGTAAGCAATAATCCACATCTTCGGGGCCATAAAAAATATGATCATCATAGTAGCCAATTTCTTGCATGGCGGTTCGCCGTATCATCTGGCAAGCCCCAATCACATAGCCGACATGTCGTCGCGTCTCATGTGACCAATTTCTTAATTCTTCGTCGTTGAGTAAATGATTTTGCAGCGATAGTGGCAGTTGCCGTCCAAATTTGCCTAACAAGGTGGGAAAATTGCGACAGGTGTATTGTAATTGATAATTAATATCTAGTAACTTTGCCCCTACCAGACCCACTTGAGGGTTGGTCTCCATGCTATGAAGTAGCAAGGGAATGGCGTTGGGTTGTACAATAGTATCTATATCCAAAATGAGAATATATTGACCCTGGGCTATTTTTAAACCTTGATTTCTAGCAGGGCCTACGCCCTGGTTAGTTTCATTACAAACTAATCTAACTTGGGGGTATTGTTGCTGAATAATTTGTATGGAGTCATCGGTTGAGCCATTGTCAATAATAATTATTTCGGTTTCTTTAGGCAATTGTGTTAAGAGCGCATCTAAACAATTGACAATGAAGGGGCGAGAATTCCAAGTTAATAAAACGATAGATAGTAACATAATGGTTGATTTATGACAGGCTATTCAAGGCCGCGAGGGTTTGCCTGGCGGTGGATTCCCATGAAAATTGAGCGGCTTGGGCTATCCCTTTTTGTGACAATTGTAATTTGAGGGTTTCATCATGCAATATCGCGGCCAAGCTATCGGCTATTTGCTCAATGTTGGCGGGATTGACTAACAGGCCCGCCTCACCCGCAATTTCTGGTAATGAAGAAACATTGGAGGTAATAACAGGTGTACCGCAGGCCATCGCTTCTAATACGGGCAAGCCAAAGCCTTCATATAACGAAGGATAAACAAAAATGTCGGCTAAATTATACAATGCAGGTAAATCCTCATCGGGCATGAAGCCTGTAAGGATTATTTCACTTTGAAAATCCGCGATGGCGGCCTTAATTTCTTGCGTTTGCCAGCCCCAACCCCCTGCTAAGACTAATTTATGGGGGAAATGATGTAACTTTTTGAACTGTTGAAAGGCTTTAATTAAATTAACTAGATTTTTACCAGGTTCAAGTGTGCCAACATAAAGGATAAATTTATCAGGCAGATGATATTTTTGCTGGCATTTTTGTAAGATAGTTTTATCTGTTAGCGGCTGAAATTCATGACCTGCGGCTAATAGAATAGCCTTGACTTTTGGCGCGGGTAGCTGACAAATGGTTAAAATATCATGGCGCGAATGTTCACTAATGGTAAGAATGATGTGAGAACGGCGGCAAGCAATCCTTGTGACCATGCGACCATAGAAGGCGCGCAAAGGGGTATATTTCTTAAGTTGCTGATTATGAAAAAACATCATGTCAAAAATAGAGGTGACATTTTTGCAAGGCGAGGCCAACGGCATGGCAACGGAAGGGGTGAAAAGTAAATCAACCTGATAATATTTTAACTGGAAAGGTAAAATAAATTGCTCCCAAGCGATGCGGGCCAGATAATTGATAGGCGGGCAGATAATATATTGAAATTGCGTGCCAAGTTCGGCAAAATTAACTTTATTTTCGGGGGTAACAAAGAGGAGATAATGGTTAGATTTATCAATGAGGGCGAGTTGTTGTAATAAACATTTGGCATAACGCCCCGCGCCCGCTAACTCTTTTTTAAAGGGTAAAAGATTAACCGCTATTTTCATTGTAATGTTCCATTGCTTGGCGTGAGGTCTGATAGGATTGACCCGTAATGGCTTGTTTAATCACTTGCCAATAGGCATAACAACGTAATTGCGCGTCATAGCGCAGTTCGCCAGGTTTCATTATGGCAGAGACACTCCACCCCATAAGGCGGAGCAGTGAGCCAAAGAGTGTTGCTATTCGTAACGAAATCATACTTCCACGCCCGTAATATTTTTGAAAGAGCATCTCTTTGCTGTTATAAGCTGTAATAATACCTCTGTCCCAACTGCGTTTAAAACTTTCACTGCCGTAATGAATAATTTTTGAAGCGGGATGATAATAAATTTTCCAACCCGCTTGGCGCACTCGTAAGCACCAATCGGTATCTTCCGACATTAAGAAGAAACTTTCGTCCATGCCACCAATTTGTTGAATGACTGTTTGCCGCACTAACATGAACGCACCCAAGAGAATATCGGTTTCCCAAAACTCGCGGGCTAGGTGAGGCTTTTTTATTTTGTGCCACAGCAAATAATATTGCCACACGCCAATAGCATCAAATCGGGTCAGAAAACAAATCGGGTCAATGCTACCATCGCGTTTTAACATCAAGCCCCCCGCCGCGCCCGCTTCGGGGTGTTGGTTAACAAAGGTGATTAATTTTTGGATAGCTCCATCTAAAACAATAGTATCACTATTAAGCAATAATATATATTTGCCATGGCTAATGGCAATGCCTTGATTATTGGCGGCGGGAAACCCTTTATTTTCCGTATTGGCAATCAGCTTAACCTGTGGAAAACCTTGCTCAACTAACTCGACACTGCCGTCGGTTGAGCCATTATCCACAACAATCACTTCAAAGGTAATGCCCTCCGTTTCAACAAAAATAGAGGCCAGGCATTGTACCAAGTAATCTTTGGTATTCCAGTTAACAACAATAATGGTCACATCTAAAGGAAACATAATTTATTTAAATAACTTATCCCAAGCTCGTCTCATGCCAGAGCGTTGATAGGTATAGTAAGGCAAGGCTAATAAAGTCCAGCCCAAGCCAAAATTTTTATTAACAATGGTTAAACATTCCTTGAAATAAAAAAAGGTACTGACGTTATCCGATAACCCACCAGGCGGGGCTTCGGCCTTAAAGGTATCATCAAACACAAAGGTTGCGCCCTGTTTAAGTAATCGTTGGTTAAAATCCATGTCGGCAAATATCTTATAGTTAAGATTAAAGGGTGGGGCGGGGTGTAATCTTTTGGGGACAAGCAAGGCTTGATGATGTAAGGTATTGGTCATTTTGAGGCGAAAATCAACTTTGGGCTGAAATATCCGTTGCCCTTCTAAGACCTGACCATAAATGACATCAGTGGGTTGATAGGCACTCATATTGTTGGGTAAGCTGACCAATTTATCACCCGCGCCGAGAAATAAAATGAAACTATCATCGTCTATCATCGCCCACCCCTTGTTCATGGCATCGTAAACGCCGCGGTCAGGTTCGCTCTGCCAATGGCTAATGTGGGAGGGATATTGGCGGATAATTTCTAGGGTATTATCGGTTGAACCACCGTCAATGATGATATAGGTGATATAGGTGAGGGAGGAATAAGGTTGGGCGATAATGCTATGGATAGTATCCTCAAGATAAGCCCCTCCATTATAAACAGCAGTAATAATAGTAATATGCGGCAATTTTGACATGGGTAATTTTATGAGCTTAGAGGCGTGGCTTTATCCACCCAACGCCACACTAATGGATTCTTGATATTAAAAATTGTGTATAATATCACAAAGACAATAAATAAAGGGCAAAGGATGAGTCCTAAACTAAATAGCCTGGAGAAGACATAAAATGTATCTATGCCTGTTTCGGCGATGATACCATTAATCAAAATAAAGATAACCATATCCAAATTGGTTTTGTTAAATGATAACAAAATGACTCGCCGCATGAAGGAAGTCAAAAAACCAATGATAAATGAGTAGATAACCCCAAAATAGCCAAAATAAAGCACCCCCGCAAAGGTCACTTGCATATTAGGGCCGCGCCCTTCTAAATTAGGGCTATGTGACACAATGGCATATATTTCCGCGCCAGGCGATTTTTGATACTCGGCTAATCGAAAAACGGCTAAGGGTTCATTTGTAAGATAAGAAAAATAATCTAACGGTGATTTATTGATCTTAATATAAGCCTCTTCCGCAAAAAAAAGATAGCCAATATCACCAAACTCTATCATTCTATTACCCACTCGCTCTAATGCGCCCATCAAGGCTTGGTCTACAGCTAATGATTTGGTTCTAGCAATATCAATGGTAGATACGGTAATAGCCCCTGCAAGCACGATACCGATGAGAAAAACGGCCCATAGTTGAGTTTTTAAAGTCAAGTTTATTTGGTGATTTTTCTTAAGATAAATCCGATAGTAAATAAAAGCGGTAAAAAAGCCAAAGAGCGCACCTTTGGAAGCCCCTGAAATCATGATAAAGGCTAAAAAAGCAAAACAGAGTAAACTGGTGACTTTGTTTATTTTGTGATGAAAATTTAATACCAAAATTAGCACGAGAGCTAATGAAGTTCCTGCGAAGCTAATTCGTTTAAAAATGCCTGCGCCGCTAAACAAAACGGCGGTGCGGGCATCTTGGGGCGCATCTTGAAATATGTTTAGCCCTGTGGTGGCGAGGGTAATCATTAAGATAATGACTAACATAACCAGAGTCCAAAGCAAACTTATCTTAATAAAACTGTCTTTTGAGTGTAAATGACGGTGGGAGGTTAGCTTAAATGACGTATAATTAGCGACAACCAAGCCTAAAATAAAGGCAAAGTGGGATATAACAAAAACAAACGCTGTCACATCATCAACCAAACCTGCGGGGTAGGAAATGCGAAACATAACGCCAATGCTACATGACATGGCATAAATGGTTAAAACTAGCGGGTCTAAGAAAGAATAAATTACTTTTCTTATCAAAAAAAGTGAAATTAGAAAGAGAGGAGTAATATAATATAAAGTATCAACAGGCATAGTTTTAGAACTCACTTAACAGCGAGGCGGTTGTAATAAAGTTCTGTCCTCATCGGTCAATGGGCGGTTAGCTACTTGACGGTAATAGGCGCGAAAAATGCGCGCCGTATGTTCTAAGCTAAAACGAGTAACATTCTTTTTGCCCCGTTCCACTAATTGTTGCCTCAAAGCGGGGTCTATCCATAAACGGTGAATAGCAGCGGCAATTTCTAGTGGTTGGTCAGGGTTAAACAACAAAGCTGCGTCACCTGCTAACTGAGGTAGTGAAGTGACATTTGAACATGTAACGGGCGTTTCGGCTAAAAATGCCTCTACTAAGGGTAGACCCCACCCTTCAAATTTACTAGGAAAAACCATGCATTGACTTAAACGATAAAGGGATTGTAACTCTAAAGGTGTAACAAAACCTAAAAACTGAACTTGTTGCATGAGTTGTAATTGATGAATATAATTTTGGATTTTTGGGAAAAATTCATTTTGTTTTCCTGATGAAACCAGTGGGACAATTAAGCCAAACTGGTCTCGTAAAATTGCTAATGCCTTTAATAAAGCAAGATGATTTTTATGCGGCCATGTTTGCGCGGGATAGAAAATAAATGTATCAGGTAAGGTAAATTTTTGGCGTGTCGTGAGTAAATCTTCATGGGTGGGGGCTGGGTATGCGCTCAAAACAGGAGGGCGTGGGATTATTGCTATCTTTTCAGGTGGTAACTTGTATTGTTGAATCAAATCCTGTTTACCCCAACTTGTCATAGCTAAAACTAAACGAGCTTGGTTGCAAAAAGCCCGATATTGCACTTCTCTATCCATCAATTGGAGTGGTGTAAAAAACTGGGGCAGATGAAGGTGTTGCAAATCATGAGGTTCATAGAGGCTTGGGACTTGAGTCAAAAAGGCAAGTTGTTTAGTAAAATGCATTACATCAACTTTAGCTTGTTCAATAGTTCCGTCAGAGGTTACTAATTTAATAATTTGTTTCCCCCGTAGCGATTTTAAGTGGTGCCAAAGCGTTTGCAAAAAAGGGTATTTTATAGTGAGTTGCCTTTTCCAACTTAGCTGGCTAACAGGTTCAGGTAATTCTGAACAGTATAACATTTTGCATGAGCCGTGTAAATATGGTTGTAACCATTCATTTCCTTGTACATAAGACAAGAATAAATATTCCTCAGCCCCATCAGTCAGGGTTGATAATCCACTGGCTAAACCTATGATTTGTTGCTGTACACCACCTAATGCGCCGTCTATTAACCGTGCATCAAGGCAAATTCGAAGTTTAGCCATTAGAGTTCGATTATTCCCATTAACTGTTTCTGATGATTACGTTCAAATTGATTCAATTTTCGACATTCAAAAAGCGGCGAATTCATAACATAAAAGCCTTAATTTCTAAAACTCCTGATGGCTCTGGCAATTCGTTCAATATCATCATTACTTAAACCTACATACGTGGGTAGGTTCATACCCGTATCGCTTAATTGGTCAGTAACGGGCAGAATTTCGCCCCGTTTAGCGGACTCTTCTCTAAATGGTGGTAAATGGTGTAAAGCCATAAAGAAAGGGCGAGTATCAATCCCTGTTTTATCTAGGCGCACTATTAATTCATCGCGAGATAGGCCATAGAGTTGTTTATCTACTGTAATACAAAAGAGCCACGGAACAGGTTCAGCCCAAGCAGCCACAGGTTGGAAGCCTATGCCAGGAATACCCACCAGTTGCTCATGATAAATTTGAAAGATTTGTTTTCTTCTTTGCAGAATTTGTTCTTGTCGCTCAAGTTGAGCGCAGAGCATGGCCGCCGCCACATTGGTCAGCCGATAGTTATAACCCGTTACGGGGAAATAATAACGCCGTTGTGGGTCCATGCCTTGGCCGCGCAAAGTTCGTATTCGTAATTCTAGGTGAGGATCATTAAGGGTAATGGCTCCGCCTTCACCGCAGGTAAAAATTTTATTCCCATAGAAAGAAAAGGTCGCCATTTGAGCTAGACCACCCACTACTTTCCCTTTATAACGAGCCAAATGCGCCTCGGCCGCGTCCTCAATAACCCATAGCCCATGCACCGCCGCAATACGATTGATTGCGTCCATATCTGCCGGATGACCATATAAATGAACCGCAATAATGCCTTTAGTCCGACGGGTAATACTGGCCTCTAATAATTCAGGGTCCATACACCAAGTATTGGGGTCTACATCAACGAAAACTGGTTCCGCACCGACATACCGTACTACATTGGCAGTTGCAATATAAGTTAATGAAGGAACTAACACCTCATCATTAGGGCGTACATCCATGGCTAACATTGCTAGATGTAAAGCCACGGTGCCATTACATACACTAATAGCCGATTTTGTGCCGCAAAGTTCGGCAAATTCTTCCTGAAACCTTTGGATAAATGCGCCCGTGGACGATATCCAGGTACTACGGATGGCCTCAACCACATATTTCTCTTCATTACCTGATAAATCAGGTCTTGCTACGGATATTTTTGGTTCGTTCATATATGTTGCTTACCCTATCTAAAGTAAATTCTTGAAATGCTCATTAAATCTCTTTATACCCAGGGTTTACCTGTCACCTTAAAATAATCCAATGGTATGAGTGATGTTTTATTAAATCGTTTTCGCAATAAATAACGTAGTACAGTGGCGATTTTATAACGTAAGACAAGGTTAAATAAGAAAGGCGAGATTTTTTTTGGAGTCAAAAGGTGAAATGTTTTGTGATTAGAATAAACACTGAGGCCGAATTTTTGAGCAATGATAGCTAAGGATTGGGGGCTATACAATGAAACATGTTGACCATGGTCAAGGCCATAATACCACCATTGTTGCGGCAAGGGGATGTGTGGCGGTACAAGTTCGGTGCTAAAAAAAATATTGGTTGAATACTCTAAAATTTTCGCAATCTCATCTATCGGCTCAACAAAATGTTCAAATAATTCAAAGGCGGTGGCTAATTCATAACGAGAGGTTTCAGCCTCAAACCCTTGCGCGAAGAGATTGGCACAAAATTTGTCCATGCGATAAAAATTAAAGCCCGCGTCACGTTGCAGCCGTACAAATAAGCCATATCCGCCGCCATAGTCCAAAAATTTGGCGTTGTGGTCAAAAAAGCTCAAAATAATGGCTTGTGAAAGGTGGGATAGTAAAATATTTCGGCCTACTAAACCAATATCGCTATTATTGATGGGGTTGTTATAGGCTTCATCAAACCAATAAGGGCTTTCAGTTTGAATAAATTGACAATGGGGGCAACGGAAATATTGGATGTTGTATTTCGTTAGTATGGTGGCTTTGGCGAAAGGGGCAGTATCATTGGCACAGATTTTACACTTCATGATAGCTCAATATTTTTTTGATTTTTGCTTTTGTTCGGGCTAGTAAATTAACAGCATTATATTGCTGCTTTTGCGTGAAATCATCAGCGTGTTTGTCTTGTATCATAAAAAGTGGATGTTGCAAGGGAAATTTCATAGTTGTTGTAGGCAAATTAGCAAGTTTGTTATTTTGAGTGGTATGCGTCGCCTCAGCCGTAAA
>JAIFLK010000269.1 GCA_020049115.1 Chloroflexota bacterium
GTTTATAGTATTGGCAACCTGGCCACAGGTCTGGTCGGGGGTGTCATTTATCTCGTGAGAGCCATTCGCGGCAGGGCCTAACCCTAAATCAATTTTGGAGTGCAACGGCTTTAGTTATTAGCAACAGCTAAAACCGTTGCACTCCTGTCCCTTAAATCTATGAAACCACCTGAATTAAGCATTGTTCTCCCCATCTTTAATGAAGCCGAAAGCATCCCCAACCTGCTCAACGAATTAGCCCCCAGTTTGGAAGCCACTGGCAAAACCTTTGAAATCATCTGCATTGATGACGGCAGCCGCGATAATAGTTTTGAGCAGCTAAAGAAACTCCATGCCCAAGACAACCGTTTACGGGTCGTCCGTTTTCGGCGCAACTTTGGACAAACCGCCGCTTTTGCGGCGGGCTTTGACCGCGCTCAGGGCGATATTGTCATCACCATGGATGCCGATTTACAAAATGACCCCGCCGACATTCCTAGCTTATTAGCCAAAATTGATGAAGGTTACGATGTGGTCAGTGGTTGGCGACAAGAGCGTTGGCGCGAGGGCTTCACCGCCATCATCACCCGCAAAATCCCCTCGGCCGCCGCCAATTGGCTCATCTCCCGCCTCACGGGGGTTTATCTGCATGATTATGGCTGCGCCCTCAAAGCCTATCGCCGCGACGTGGTGAAAAGTATTAACCTTTATGGCGATTTACACCGCTTTTTACCCGCCATTGCCAGTTATTACGGCGTGGAAGTGGCCGAAGTTCCCGTCAGCTACCGTTCCCGTCAATTTGGTAAAAGTAACTATGGCATGGGGCGGATTGTGCGCGTCATTTTAGATTTAATGACGGTTAGTTTCTTGCTGAATTATTCCACCCGCCCGATTCACATATTTGGTTTGTTAGGTCTTTTTTCTGGTACTATTGGCACGATTATTGGCGTTTATCTCACCTTAACAAAATTACTTTATGGGGCAGCCCTGGCAGACCGCCCGTTGTTATGGTTAGCTGTTTTATTAGTCATTATCGGCACACAACTCGTCATGATGGGACTGCTCGGCGAAATGAATGTGCGGACGTATCATGAAACCCAAAATAAACCCATTTACACCGTACGCGAAGAGCTAGAGTAGATACTGTGTTGCCATGAACAGACAGGAATGTCTGTTCTACCGTAGGTCAGACATTCTTGTCTGATTTATTGGGAACATACAAAGTTCTACCGTAGGTCAGACATTCTTGTCTGATTTATTGGGAACATACAAAGACTTACGCCAACACCTCACCCCAGCCCTCTCCTACGTATGAGAGGGAGCATCTCCCCCCGATGTCGGGGGGATTAAGGGGGGTAGGCTTGGCTTTTGCGTAAGTCCTATAGAGTAGTTGTCAGCCTACTCTATAACTGGTATACTTAACATTAGGACTTACGCAAAAAGGTAAAATCCCCCCCCAAAGGGAGGGAAGTTTTACTCCCTCGCCCTGTGGGCGAGGGTCGAGGTGACGGTTTTGCGTAAGTCCTAAACATATAACTCCATAATACGGAAGTAGGTCTGATAAATGCCTCGCCCCTACTTACATATTACTTACGCCTTGAGGTCTTATGAATATCCCAACAACCCAAACAAATTTTGCCTCCGCTGCCTGGCTCGCCTTTTTTAATATTCAGCAAACAGTTGAAACCAGTTTTACCTGGGTAGAACGGTTGGAAAAAATCAACACCATTTTGCTAGATACCCTAGATATCAAGGCATTATGGTTGCTGACCATTTCGCCCTTGCCAAGCACCGCTTGTGGGTTGATAAAAACACCTCTGGCTGGCGCGCTAGATGCTCATGTCCAAATCATTGACCAAGCCCCGCCCCCGATTGAAGAGTGGCCAAGCGATAGCTCGGTGCGTCAAGTTATCACGAGCCAACAGCCCTATTTTTTCCAAACCGAAACCAATAAAGCGGATGCTGATTTAGGCGATGTTTTGTTTGGCACGTTTCAAGCGAAACCAACCATTATTGTCCCCCTCTTAGCCCAAAACCAAGCCATGGGCGTGTTGGTGGTTGCCAGTACCCATTTAGCGATTGATGCGACTACCGAAGCGGTCATGGCGCAATTAGGCCACCTCATTGGCGGGCATTTACATCAAGCCATACGGCTAGAGCGCACTGAAGAACGGATTCATACCCTCGCCATTGAAAATGCAGATTTACTCAAAAGTATCGAGAGCCGCAGCCTCGAAAGTAGCAAAATCAATCAAGTCTCGTTAGCCATTAACGCGGGACATGGCCTCACCGAAACCGCCAAACTTATCTATGAGCAGTTCCGCCGCCTCTTTGAGTTTGAACACCTCAGCATCTCACTGGTTGATGAGCTAGGCCAAAATGTACGGGTTTGGATTTTCAATCGTTACGGTTGTAACAGACAAGCAGATTTAATAACCACTTTGAAAAATTCAAGCCTCGCTGAATTGCTCAATCAATCTCATGGCCGCATCTACAAAAATATTTTACTGCTCAAGAAACAAGGCACCCTCTATGCGGATGACCAATTATTACTGCAAGATGACATCAAATCTAAAATGGCGGTGCCATTTAAAACGGCCAAAGGGCTTTATGGCAGCTTAAACCTCGGCTACCGTTCCGCCAATAAATATATCACTTCAGAACTCACGCTCTTAGAGCAACTCACGCCCCAAGTCGCTATGATGATTGAACATGGGCGGTTGATTGATGCCATGGAGCAACATACCAATAAGCTCCAAATGCTCAACCGTCTCGGCGAAATGTTGCTCTCTCTTACGGAATTAGACCGAATCGTGGAAATCACCCTCAGCATGTTGCCCCGTTTGCTGCCAGGCGACGTGCAAGCGGTCATCATCAGCTCCGAAGAAGGCACTCATTTAGGCGTGGCTATTCCCTATAATTTCAATCGGACCCAAAAAACCATCATCGAAATTGTGGAGACGTTTGAGGAAGTCATTGATAAAAAGGCGATTGAGGTTACATCCACCAAAACGATTGCGGGTAACATGCCCGTCTCCAGCAAATGGGAGCCGCAGACCGTTTTATCATTACCCATTCTAACGCGGCAAGGCACGGCGGGCTTAATTTATATTGCGTCAGGTGAGGAAACGCCCCTTGACAACGATTTACTTCGTATTTTTTCGTTAGTGGTTTCCCAAGTCTCCGCCGTTGTGGAAAATGCCAATTTATTCCGCCAAGTGGAGCAAGAGAGCGCGCGTTTAGCCGCCATCCTCTCTAGCAGCACCGATGCCATTTTAGTCGTCCAGCGCAACGGGCGCATTGTGCTAGATAACCCCGCAGCCTGGGCCGTGTTAGGCGTTGATAAATCGCAACGAGGCAAGCCACTGACCGAAGCCACCAGTAATAAAATTTTAATCTCATTATTTGAAGGTGCAATGCAAGGCCAAAAACCCAATGGTGAAATTCCGTTGGATGATGGCCGCACTTTATTTGCCAACCTCTCGCCCGTTTCAATTGGTAATAAAGGGATTATTGGCTGGATTGCCACCATGCAAGATGTGAGCTATTTCAAAGAATTAAATGATCTCAAAAACGATTTTGTGAATGCCGTCTCTCATGATTTACGCTCGCCCCTCTCTAGTATCCTCATTGCCACCCATTTAATGACTCAAACTGGCCCAGCCAATGAGATGCAAAAAGATTTATTAGGTACGATTGAGAAGAAAGTTAAAACCATGAGTCGACTGATTCATGACCTGTTGGATGTCGGTAAGATTGAAGCGGGCATTGATATTGACCTCAAACCCGTAATGATTACGCCGATAATTCAAGATGTAATATTTAACCTCATGTCACAAGCCGAGCAAAAAGAGATGAAGCTCAGCGGCGACATTGCCCCAGATTTACCCCCCATGCAAGGCAATGAAACCCGCTTGCAACAAGTCTTTCATAACCTCGTCGGCAACGCCATCAAATATACGCCTGAACATGGTGAAGTTACCGTCAGAGCATTTTTGCAAGATAACAAAATACGCGTTGAAATAGCCGACAACGGTTTAGGTATTCCCGCCGCAGACCAGCCCCATATTTTTGAAAAGTTTTACCGCGTGCGCGGCGAACATGTCAAAAGTATTAAAGGCACGGGCTTGGGTCTAGCCATTACCAAAGGTATCGTTGAGAAACATAACGGGCGCATCTGGCTAGAAAGTGTTTTTGGCGAAGGCAGCACCTTTATTATCGCATTACCTCTAGGGAATTAGGAATTAGGAATTAAGAATTAGAGATATTACATAATTTCTTACTTCCTATTTCTTATTTCTCACCTCTCATTTCTAATTCCTAATTCCTAATTCCTAATTCCTAATTCATGAACCATCCAATAACCATTGCACTTGATGCCATGGGCGGCGACCATGCCCCCGAAGCCGCCATTCGCGGGGGCATTTGGGCGGCGCGTGATTTTGGTTTAACCGTCCAATTAGTCGGCCTGCCCGCCGTCATTGAAGCCGAATTAACCAAGCATAATGTCAAAGGGCTAAACCTCCCCATCATCCCCGCCAGTCAAATCATCGAAATGCATGAACACCCCTCCGTTGCGGTCAAAAACAAAAAAGACTCCTCCATGGCCGTCGCCTTAAATCTGGTCAAAACAGGTCAAAGTGATGCCTTTGTTACGGCAGGTAACTCTGGTGGGGCCATGGCCGCCGCCCTCTTTACTTTAGGCCGCATCAAGGGCATTAAACGCCCCGCGCTAGGCACAATTTTCCCCAGCGAAAACGCCTGTGGCTACACCTTTTTGCTCGATGTCGGCGCAAATACCGAAGTGCGCCCTGAATATTTATTACAATTCGCCTTCATGGGTCACTATTACGCCGAGAAAGTATTACAAGTTCCGCAGCCACGCATCGCCCTCCTTTCCATTGGCGAGGAAGAGGATAAAGGCAGCCAACTAGTGCAAGAGGCCATGCCCATGCTGAAACAAAGTGGCCTCAATTTCATTGGCAATGTGGAGGGCAAAGACATCCCTAGCGGGCTGGCCGATGTAGTTGTTACAGATGGTTTCACGGGAAATGTCTACCTCAAAGGGGCGCAGGGCGTGGCTAAATTTCTGCTCAAAGCTCTGGAACGAGAAATAAGAGCGCGCCCACTGGCAACGGCGGGCGCGTTGTTAGCGCGGAGTGCCTTCAAAGCCCTGCAAAATCGCATGGATTATCGCGAGTTTGGCGGTGGCTCTTTGTTAGGCGTGAATGGCATTGTAGTCGTGGCGCATGGTCGCTCCGATGCGTATGCCATTCGTAATGCCATTCGCGTGGCAAAACAGGCCACCGAAAATCAAGTGGTCACGACGATTGCTCAAGGCATGGGCAATGGCAAGGCGAGGGTGGATTAAGAAAAATAAATACCTTGTGGTTTTTGAAAACCTACAAGGTCTTAATATAAAAAAAGAGACCAACCATGAAAACCATCATTCTAATTAGTTGTGTTAAAGATAAACTGCCCCGTGCAGCCAAAGCGAAGAATTTATTCATCAGCCCTATTTTCCAAAAATCACTGGCCTGGGCGCGGCAACAAAAACCTGACGGCATTTATATTCTCTCCGTCCGCTATGGCCTGATTGACTTACAGGAAGAGGTTAAACCTTACGCCTTAACCATCAATACCATGTCGCTGAAAGAGCGAAATGAATGGACAAAAAAGGTACTTGGTCAGCTCGCAGAAGTGGCCGATTTACAAAATGACCGTTTCATCTTCCTAGCTGGCACCAAATACCGTGAATTTTTATTGCCTCATCTAACACATTATGAAATTCCCATGCAAGGCTTGGCAATTAACGAACAATTGGCTTACCTAGATGAACGGTTAACCAAATAGATTAAATAAAAAATATTACGATTAAAATTTGAAGTCACAACGCTTGCTTTGCACCACAAAGCAAGCGTTATTATCCCCCCTTACTTCCCCGTCAACGTTAAATTCCCCGAACTCCGTTGTATCTCAATCTTAATAGTCGGCCCTGAACCCGCTATAATATATTCGTTCTCATCATCAGCCGATTGTTGCCAGGGGGCATTGCTATTTAGGTTATCAAATTTGTCATCTAGTGTAACTATGGCGTGAGTGGTCGCAGGCATAACAATTTCAATGTTACCCATGCCCCCTGCCCCCCCCTGAATTATTACATCTATATCCTGCTTTAACTCCCCATCAAACTCTAAACTATAATCCCCTAAACCTAAATTAAACCCCATCGTTTCTGCCTGAGTATTCGCTAAATTAACTAACGTAACATCAGCCGCCGTCCCATTTAACTGGAAATGATTCATCAACACTTGGTTAGTTTCGGAAAAATTGATGGTGGCTGAGGCCAAATTTTGCTCAATTATTACACTTTGCAAAGCCAACCCACCTAAATTCAAGGTCGCTTTAGCCCCATCCGTTTTAACCACTAAATCTAAGGGATAACCCCCCAATTTCACATCCCATTGATTAATGACCGATTGATTGATAAGAGTAGCTGCCCCAATAGTGCCTTCGGTTTGCAAACGAATATAATGCGTATCGGTCAAAACAACGGGGGCTAAAAGGTCTACATTGTACCGAGCCTGCCCTTGAACCAAAAACGGTTCATGGCTACCGTTAACCTCAAGTTCACCTGAGCTAAACGCAATTTCTAGGCGAGTCATCTCAGTATCAGTGGGCATGGGAATTTCAATCGCTTCCGTAGTCAGTTCACCGATATTAAATTGCGGGAAGAAATTCGCCACCAAGTTATTCATATTGGCCGTAATTCTATCCGTCGCCGTACAAATCACCGCAAAACCAATAATCATGAACACCATCAATAGCCCTGCAAAAATCATCGTTCCCCAAAAACAGCCCTTCTTTCTTTCCTGGTGCATCTCTTGTGACACGGCCACAAATTGCTCATGGCGGACATGTTCATCCGTTTTCTCCCGTTGTAAGGTTTCTTCCAACATGGCTAATCGCACCTGCAAATCTTGATGAGAAGCCATAATATCTGTTGGGGTGAATCCTGTGGGCGTTAAGGGCGATTGGCTAGAAATCGGCAAGGCAGGCGTAATAATTGGCTCTGACGGCAGCGGCGTTGATACGGGCATGGGCGACGGTTTAACAACATAACTATTTTCACCGTTACCATTGAGTGCATAAAGTGCCTGCGTCAATGCGTCCGCCGTCGCATACCGATTTTCGGGCGTGGTTGAAAGGGCTTTGAGGAGAATCTGGGCTATCTCATGTGGCACGCCTGAAGGCCAAGTAGGGGGCAACGCGGGCGGCTTGAAATGTGCCATCATAATGGAGGGCGGCGTGTCCCCTTTAAAGGCGCGTTCACCCGTTAATATTTCGTAAATAATACAGCCAAGCGCGTAAATGTCGGCTTGCGGCGTAAACTCCTGCCCTTCCCACACCTCAGGTGCAATGTAATGGGGTGTCCCCACAATCGTGCCACTCATGCTACGGCTTAAGCTATTTTGGCTGGTCAATTTGGCTAACCCAAAATCAGTCAACATCGCCCCACGCGCCTTATCCATCAAAATATTCGCGGGCTTCATGTCGCGATGTAAGATACCTTTAGCATGAGCATAATCCAACCCCGCCGCCACTTGTGTAATAATGTTAATGGCTTCAGCCCAGGGTAAGCCGCCATGACTTTGAATATGTTCATCCAGACTAACCCCTTCAATCAGCCGCATGACGATAAAAAGCCGTTTTTCCGCGTCATAAACATCATGAATCGGCACAATATGGGGATGGTCTAATTGCGCCACGGTTTTGGCCTCGCGATGAAACCGCTTCACCCAATCGCTATCATTCAGCAAAATAGGTCGTAACTCTTTCAAGGCGACCATGCGGCCTAAAGCGGTGTCTTTGGCGCGATAAACGATGGCAAAACCACCCTCGCCAATCTTTTCTAAAATTTCATATCGGCCCACTTGTTCAATCATAATAACCTTTCCTTATAAAATCAATTCACCCCACTTTCATTACGTAACAGTAAAAAGTGAAGTTGCAACCTATACTCCCTACCCTCTCCTTTATCCCCGAATGGGGGCAAAGGGCGAGGGAGCAAAATTTCCCTTCTCCCTTTGGGAGAGGGGTAGGGGTGAGGGTTATGAACTATACACATAAAAATTAGTCAAATCATATCATTTTATGTCTGATATAACACACGATATTAACACCTGATTTGC
>JAIFLK010000152.1 GCA_020049115.1 Chloroflexota bacterium
AAACTAAGGTCTTTAGTTTTTTAAAAATCCGCGTGTATCAGTGCAAATCCGCGTCCTATTCCCTATTTGTGACCTTATCCCGAACTGAGGTTAATAAATAGAAGTTACGCAGTTGAGAGTAGTTAGGCACTCTCTAGTGCCGATTTAGGGTGAGTTTTCGCATTAGAGAATGCGAACTACACCGTCAAGTGCGTAACTCCTAATAAACTTGTTTTTACAATTCATTCAAATCAACGGGCAGTAAATCAGGGTTATTATTGGCGCGGCGGCCTATTTTGGACATGTCAACCCAGGTGCCGTCAATTTTAACCCGCACCACGTCCGCCGTGAAATCGGTGTTGGTGCCACTGGCCGAGTCGTTGCTGACCAAACTTGAACCCACGCCATAGACATCTACGGGAACGTTTAATTCCTCAAACCACTTGATTTTCTTGGGGTCAAAACCCCCACTGACCACAATTTGCACCTGTCGGCAATAGTCGGCGGCACGCTCATGCCAGGCGGGGTCAAGCTGCCATTGTTGCCAAGCCTTATCAATAGATTGGCGCATCACCCAACATAAACGGGGATTAACCCCATTATCCAAATGTTTTTCGCCCAAAGGTGGAATACTCACATCACGCATATTGCCAGAGGTATCAAGACGCACGCCAAACATTTTATACTTTTTGGCTTCATCCGCTTGGCCTAACTCTAGGGCGGTTTTGTAACGATTAAACATAGCCTGTAATACGGCTAAGGTTGTGCCAACGGAATCATTATTAAAATCTACCAAAGCGATACGGGGAATTTCGGCGGGGCGGACGGCAGCAAAGGCTAACATGGCCTCCACGGTATCGCCCAAGAAACAGGCAATGGCCGCATGGGCGACAGTGCCGCCACCAAAACCACCCCACCAGTCGCCTTGCGCGTCGGTGGAGACGAATGAGCCAACCTCTTGATGATAATCTTGGTTGAAACGGCGTACGGCAATATCATACGCATAGCCATCGGCGGCTTGGACTTCATGGGCATCAAAACGGGCGGGGAAGAATAAAACAGGTTTGCCGCGGGCCGCTTCTTGCGTATTATAAACATTGGTGGCAATCCGACTGGCGCGGGTCAATGCGCCTAAAATGGGTGTTTCAAGTAAGGCAAAATCACGATAACGCCCCCGCACGCGCATAACGGGTTGAACTTGAGTTGGGTCGCCTTTGTAATAAGTCATAACCCCATCTTGCACTGCTTCTACTTGGAGATGTGACCAGGTTTCCACAAATTGGTCATTTTCGATGTAACCTGTGCAATGACGTAACATGCTCAGGGCTTTATCTACGCCCGCAATCAGGGCGCGCGAACGGCGATTGAAAAATTGCATCTCAACCTCAATGTCACCTGTAGCTATGGTGGCGAGGTTGAAGCCTTGTTTTTCGAGGGGATTCGATTGTCCTGCAAAATGGTAGTTTTGTAGGGCGAGGGCGTGCAGTGTTTCAGCAATATTAACAAAATATTTGTCAGAATACCAGCCGCGCTGCATCCGTTCAATGTCTAATTTGAAGGTGCTATTGGTTAAACGAGTTTGGTTGAATATGGACATGGGAGTGATGAGTGATGAGTGATGAGTGATGAGTAATTATTTTCTAGCTGTAATTTTTCAGGTGATGTGGCCTAGTCATCAGGTGACTTCAAGTCACCTGATGACTAAACTACCAAATTATTTACAGATAAATTGTTTTTTTATTCATCATTCATAACTCATCACTGACATTATACGATTTCAGAGACCACTTCAACGCCATTGAGCCGCATGTGGTAGAGGAAAATGGTATGTAAAAATTCGCCGTCATGGGGCAGTGCGCCAATTTCTTGGGCTATGGCAACGGGCAAATCGTATGTATCGACGCAATTGACGGGTAAAATGACTCGTATTTTTTGATTCAAGACATTGGCGCGTAATTTTAGGTGCATGGCGAGTTGATGGGTGCAAAGATCAGTGCAGTCACCTACCGTAATAAAGGTGTCTACTTCGGGATGGGCTTCCAGCCAACCGCCAAAATCTGTGCCGATGATGGAGTTGAGAGATTGCTTGGGGAATATTTTGAACTCGTTAAAAAATGATAGCTGTTTGAAGCGGTCAACCGCTTCACTTTCCGAGGTATCGCGAATGCAGTGGGGCGGGAAGTTGGCAAACTCAACCGCATCGGCGGGGTGGGTGTCTTGGGTGAGGATAAAATGGCGAATCTCTGCGGCATGGGTCTGCTCAAAGAGCGCGGCAATGGGTTCAACTAAACTCGCCACACGCGGACTGGCTAACGGCCCTTCGTAACAAAAGCCATTGATAATATCCACTGAGACCACAGCCACTTTATGCGGCTGTGTGGCGATAATCTCACTCAAGGGCAGCGGCGTGAGGCCATCTTTCCATGTGAGAATGTAATCTATAAAAGGTTTACTTTGGGTAATAAATTGTTCGCTGTTCATGATGTTCCTCGTAAAATGACAAAAAAGGAGTGCAAACCTTCAGGTTTGCCAGGCCATAAACGGGCAAACCTGAAGGTTTGCACTCCCTATATGGTTAGTGTGTAATTAACACTAAGTATAGCATGAGTCACCCTTTTTGTCAATAGCACACTAAGGGGCAGGTGTGGCTTTAATCGTGAAAATAGTTAAGTCTATCGGTTTAGTCGTTTTGCCCCGATTTGTGGTGAGGAAGCGGGTGCGCTGAGTGGTCACATTATCTAAAAACATGCTGCTTTCTTTTTGGGCGTTGGTAACAGTGCGAAATTCTATATCTACGGTCATGCCTGCAAAATAGCCCGTGTTATAGACCACTTGCCCCCAGTTCTTTGCGCCAGGTGAGTCGCAGAGTGACCAATACCCTATTTCAGCTTGGAAATCAGTTTCCAAAATGCCTACTCCCACTTCGACATCGCCATTAGGGAGTAGATGGCTGACAATAACGCCGCCTAAATCAACGACCAAATCATCAACACTATCGGCTTGGGCATTTTTTAAGTGACCAAGTAAGGCGATATAGTTTCTATCTGATTCAGAAGTTGGGTCATATTCAAAGAAGGGGTCGTCATAACGTGGGTCGAAGGGATAAAATGGATATTTGTTTAGGGTACAATCGGGGTCATACGATTGAATGCTAATGTCATGGGTCACAAAGGGGCAGTCGTTGGAAATTTTAACGGCAAGTTGTTTAACCGAGTTAATCTCGTTATTATAACCCCCTAGCCAGACCGCCCATTTATTGCCAACGGGTTTAACGGGTAATTTTATTGGGCTGCTCTCTTGGGTTAAAATCGTGTCACCCTCTTTTTCTTGCAGCGATTTCACTTGCCAAGCCGTACTTCCTTGCTCAAAACCTGCATTTCTAAAGGGCGAGACACACTCAGGGGTTGGGGTGTCGGTGACAATATCTGGCTTGGTGGTAGGCGTGGGGCCAGGAGTACGAGTGGGGCGCGGGGTATCTGTGGGGCGAGGGGTATTGGTGTTCGTGGGCGACCCTGTTCTGGTAGGGGTAGATGTTTCAGTGGGTGTATCTGTAACCGTGGGGGTGAGGGTAATGGTGGGCGTGCTAGTGGGTGTGCCAGGCGTTTTAGTGGGCGTTTTAGTGGGCGTTTTAGTGGGTGGTGGTGTAGGCGTATTGGGTAAAGGAGTCAGCGGCGTAACATTGGGGTCAGGGTCAATAATAATTGGCACATCCCGCACCAATAAAGGGAGATATTGTTCTTTAATGGCGGGTTTGCCGCGGATAATCAATTGCCAATTATCAAACATACCTTGGTTATTAACTTGTTTATCGCTCATTTCCAGTTGCCATGTTCCCCGTGAAAGTTGGCCTAAATTGCGCGTAGTCGCAGAATCTATCTCTCCACGATTTCCATTGACCTGAGCGCGCGCTAAAATGCTTCTCACTTTATTGGGTGAAATGAGCGTTATATCTAGTTCGGTTGGCTGCGGATGGGTGACATTGGAGATAACTTCGATACTTTCAATAATAATGTTATAGGGAATATTAATGGGTGAACTAACCCCTATTGGGTCATTATCGGGAATAGCCTGATTGACGGGAATGATGACGGAAATAGTCATGCTTGCCACACTGCTAGTGTGAACCGAGTCGGTTATTACGGTGAGGGGCTGTAGAATTTCAGCAGAGGGGGTAGGCCAGGGCGTGGCGGTGTCAGCTTTGCCTTTAATGAACAGGGGCGTTCCCTCTTGCTCTAAGGGGGCTGCTTGACCGTTTAAGACGGCGGATAACAATAACATGGTTAGAATGGTTAATATAACTAACAAGTTTTTGGCTAGATTGGTGGACATTTTGTTTCTCCTAAAGGGCGATTGCGCCTAATTATTATGTCAATTTTACAACTTGTAGGGCGATTAGTCAACGTGTAACGAAAACTCTATTAAATAATTCGCTGGTCAAGTCAGCTATTATAAGGTTCAAAATCTTATAATAGACATTATACCGATTTAATGATTTTCGTAGGGGCAGGGCTTGTCCCTGCCCACAATGGGGGCAAGCACAAGGCATTGCCCCTCTTAAACCTAACAGGTGGCTATTATTTGACCAAATCACCTCTTTTTGTTACAATATAATTATGGCAGTTAAAATTTTGTGGCATCAACTCTTTGCCCGTTTGTTGTATGAATTGTTAACCCCGTTAGGGCTATCCGTCCAAACGGAAGTTCCCATTGGGAGTGAACCACCGTTGATAGATGTGGTTATCATCCAACGGCTAGAAACCGCCACTTGGACGGCGCAACAACTGGCTTGTTTACCTGATGGTATCCGTCAAAGTCCTGCGAGTGTCATTCTCATAGAGTTCAAATATACGCAATCATTAGACGAAATAACGGCCCGTAAGGCCATCGGCTATGACATCTTTTATCGGCAAGGTCAGCTGCCCGCGAACACTCTCATGCAGAGTTTTATAGTCTGCTCTAAAACGCCGCAAGCTGAAACATTACAACAACTGGGCTATGCGCGCAGTGAATGGGGCGGAGTTTATTTGAGTAATAATTTATTCTTAACATCCATTCCCTTGTTGGTTTTGAACGAGTTGGATAATCAGCCGCATAACGCTTTCTTTAAGTTATTTGCTAGTCGTCAGCAAGTTAAATTTCAGGCAGTTACGGTACTCAAGGAGTGGTGGGAGGAAACCTTACCGACACGATTATATTGGTTTCTACACGGGTTATTAGGGTTATGGTTTACCAAAGGAGCAGAACTAATGAAGGTCATCACCGCAGATATGGTCATGGAACAAGGCAAAGCCTTTCAAGCCACGTTAATTTCATGGTTCGTGCATGGAGAAATAGATAGTTGGCCTGAAGTCCGCGAATTACGCGAACGCTGGATGAACGAAAGCCTTAAGCAAGGGCTGGAAAAAGGGCGTGAAAAGGGGCTGGAGGAAGGACTGGAAAAAGGACTGGAGCAAGGACTGGAAAAAGGGCGTGAAAAGGGGCTGGAGGAAGGACTGGAAAAAGGATTGGAAAAAGGACTTGAGGAAGGATTGGAAAAAGGGCTGGAAAAAGGACTGGAAAAAGGACTGGAAGAAGGGCTTGGAAAAGGGCAAGCGGCTATGGTAAAGGCAGTAGCACGGACATTAGCCATACGTTTTGGGGGAGAGTTAGATGATTTTAGTCCTAAACTGCAAGGACTCTCTTTATCCATCTTAGATAGATTAAGTGAAATTGCATTTAGTGTCAACAGTTTGGCTGAGTTTGAACAGCGACGCTTAGAGGTCATCAAGAGCGATTCAGCCCAATAAAAAAGAGGCCACCGCGGTGGCCTCTTTTTTATTAGCACTTAAATGGTTTCGCCACTGGCGATGACCTCAGTTTTAAAGGAGCGTTCTGTTTTATCCGCATGGATAATGACGTTATGCCCCACTTTCAGCCCCGCAGGAATGCGAGTGCGCTTGCCGATAACCGTTAAACCCGTATTCAAGCGGTCAGGGTGTTGGCGGTTGGGCGTATTATCCACGCCATAACCGACATGCGCCCCTTTGCCGATGACGGCGCGCTTATCAATGATAGCACGCTCCACGACGGCCCCAGCCTCAATCACGGTGTCATCCATGATGACGGAATCACGCACAATCGCTCCTGGCGCGACCCGTACCCCTGGGCATAAGACAGAACGTTCCACAATTCCCTCTACGATACAACCATTGGCGAGTAAATTACCGCCGACGCGAGCCTCAGTCCCAATTCTAACGGGCGGTTGCTCGCGGCTACGGGTATGAATCACCCAATCAGGGTCATATAAATCCAGGGCGGGCGTTTCGGCCAGGAGAGCCATGTTCGCTTCCCAATAGGCTTGCAAAGTGCCAATATCGGCCCAATAGCCTTCAAAGGTATAGGCAAAAACTTTATGAGAGCGAATAATCGCGGGCAACACATCATGCCCAAAATCGTTCAATTTGGTATCTTTCAAAATTTCTTTGAGGGCAGATACACTAAAAATATAAACGCCCATGGAGGCCAATGTTTCACGAGAACGACGGGGTTTTTCACGGAAGGTCGTCACGCGCATGGTACTGTCAATACCGACAATACCGAAGCGGTGTGTTTCAAACGGGCTAACCCGTCGCACCGCAATCGTCACTTCGGCCCCGCTTTGCTGATGAAAACTCAACATGTAACGGTAATCCATCTTATAAACATGGTCGCCCGCTAAAATCAAGACCGTATCAACCCGTTTTTCATCTAAATAATCCAGGTTGTGACGCACTGCATCAGCCGTACCTTGTTGCCACCCTTTGCGCCCTGGCCCCAAGAAAGGTTGTAATAAACGTAAACCGCCTTGTGAACGGTCTAAATCCCAGGGTTTACCTACGCCCACATGGTCATTCAATGAACGGGGCATATATTGGGTTAAAAGGGCGACATTATATAGCCCTGAATTAACACAGTTTGATAACGGGAAATCAATTATCCGAAATTTGCCACCAAAAGGGATGGCGGGTTCTGACCGCACCGCAGTCAATACACTCAAATTTTCGCTGGCTCCACCAGCCATAATCATGACTAACGTATTCATCTTAGACCGTCTCCCCACTGGCAATTTCTCGGCTAGTAAAATCACTTTCATTACGTTCAGAGTGAATGAGGACATTACGACCAATATGCACGCCACTAGGAATTTGCGCGCCTGCCCCCACCACCGTAATGCCTGTATTGAGCTTGTCAGGCATCTCTTTATTCACGGCCATGTCATCGCCATAACCAACATAACTACCCGCGCCAATAACGGCATTTTCATCAATAATGGCGCGGTCAATCACCGCCCCAGGCCCAATCCAGACATCATTGATAATGACCGAATCCCGCACCACCGCCCCTGGTGAAACATAGACCCCAGGCGACAGCACTGAACCAACCACCTCGCCGCGTACCACACAACCATTAGAAATGAGGCTGTTTGAAACCAATGCTTGTGGCCCTAATTTAACGGGGGGACGTTCCTCGCTACGGGTATGAATGACCCAATCTTCATCATGCATGTTTAAGAAGGTGTCCGCATCAGGCGCAGTTAAGGCCAGATTCGTTTCCCAAAATGACTGAATTGTTCCCACGTCTACCCAATAGCCGTCAAAAGGATAAGCAAAAACTTTATCTTCCACAATCATGCTAGGGATAACATCTTTACCAAAGTCAATGCGGGATTTATCCTCGCCACCCTCAGAGAGCCGTCGGGCGAGAATATCCGTGTTGAAAATGTAAATGCCCATAGAGGCCAACGTGCCTTTATCGCGCTTTTTCGGCTTCTCATGGAACTCTGTCACCTGCATGTTATCTTCATTCACTGTCATAATACCAAAACGGTCAGTTTCATCTAACGGCACATTCATGACCGCGACGGTTAAATCTGCGCCCTTTTGTTGATGATAGGCAATCATGGGGCTGTAATCCATTTTATAAATATGGTCGCCTGAGAGAATGAGAACTAACTGCGGGTTGTGGTCTTGAATATAATCTAAATTACGAAAAACTGCATCTGCCGTGCCGCGATACCAATCGAAATCGGTGTTGCTGCCCTGGTAAGGTTGTCGTAAGTTAACCCCACCTCGTTGGCGGTCTAAGTCCCAGGGTTTGCCAATGCCAATATGGTCATTGAGCGAATGGGGGCGATATTGGGTTAAGACAGCCACATTATAAATGCCTGAATTAACACAATTAGAGAGGGTAAAATCAATAATTCGATATTTACCTGCGAACGGTACAGCAGGCTTGGCTCGTTTATCTGATAAAACGGTTAAACGAGTTCCCGCGCCTCCTGCCAATAAAATAGCTAAAGTTTGCATCATTGCTCCTTCGTTTTTGAATTTAGCCGCGAGGCTAATTGAGATTGATTAGGGGAAAAGACGACGAGTTTTTACTTCGGCCACTGCATCTTCACGAAAGCGATAAAGTCGGGCGGGCCGTCCACCGGTGTCACGGTAGCCTTCTACCATTTCTACCACGTTACTTTTACGGAGTTTACTGCGGAAATTACCTTTGTCTAATTTTGTGCCGAGGACAATCTCATAAGCATCTTGCAACTCCCGTAAGGTAAATTGTTCGGGCAATAATTCAAACCCAATCGCGGTGTATTCTAATTTATAACGGAGACGAATTAAAGCGTAGTTGATAATTTCGGCATGGTCAAAGGCCAAAGGGGGTAAGTTATAGACCGAAAACCAGCCCACATCTGCCGCATCATCCGCCGCTTTGGGGCTGAGTTTATCGGCACTTACAAGAGAAAAGTAGCTAACCGTAATAACTCGTGTGCGCGGGTCGCGGTTAGGTTCACCAAAAGTGTAAAGCTGCTCCAAATAAAGCTGTTCGCGGGTGACATTCGTTTCTTCCGCCAATTCACGATAGGCCGCTGCTTCCAAACTTTCATCAATATGAACAAACCCCCCTGGGATAGCCCAATTATCTTGGTATGGCCAGGCTTTCCGTTTAATTAATAAAACTTTGGGGTCTTCATCAAGTAAGGTGAAAATAACGACATCAACCGTTACCGAAGGGCGTTCATATTGGTCAATGTTGTATTTCTCAGCCATGGTTGTGGATGTCATTTTGATTTGGGTTAGGCTTCAAACGGTTGGATTTTTTCTTAAAACCTTACAAGTTTTCAAAACCGATAAGGTCTAAACACAGTATAATATCAATTGCTGATGCTGTCAAAAACTTTAGCTTACTTAGCAGGAGGCATATCTTTTTGGGGCAATTTACGACTTATATTGAGGCAAAAACAGCTGCTTAAAATAAACTTTAAAATTAGGCGCACCTAATTCTTAAGTTGGGGGTTATTATTAATATAGTTTTTCTACCCTAAAGCCCTGTTATTCGCTAAAATTTACAAATTCTATCAAGTTTTCATGAGTTGATGAATGTTATTTCTCGCTAGATAACAAATGCGTTATCTCACGATGAAGTGGCGTTATAAGAGGAGAACATCATGCAACTACCTATTGTTATTCAACCAACGATGATGACTGTCCCACCTTTACATGGCTGGCCTCGCCCCATGAAATATACTCTCTTGGCTTTGGCCGTTTTAGGGGTCATCTTAGCTTACTTATTATTAGGCAGCGGTCTAATTGCTTTGGTCGCGGTGTTTATTGAAACACTGCAAAGCTAAACAAATAGTACAAAATAATAACTTTATATTTATCAACAATCTATCTTAAAGGCAATGTTAATCAACGTTGCCTTTTTTATATATTTGCGGGGTAGTCATCCGATGACTGATAATCATCGGATGACTATGTAATGCTTTATTTCGGGTATTTTTGTTTTTCTTCAGGGTCAAGTTTGGCTAATTTCTCTTTAGTAATTGCCCCCATGGTTTTGTAATTCTGGCGCGCCTGATTCAAGCTGATACCATTGCTGCCGATGGGTTCATCATGCATGGCCTCTTGCATGGGGTCACTATTCCAGCCACAAATCGGGCAATTATCCCACGCGCCCAGGGTTTCAAAGGTGCGAAATTCACACACGGGACAGGCCAACCAATGCGGCGGATTGCCCTCAAGGTGGTCAACCGTTAGCCCCACATGGCTTTGCAAATAATGAATAAGATATTCATTGGTCACGCCCCGAAAAGGCCGCTTCATTTTATCCACCAATATCGGGCGATACATGGGGTTGCCAGGGTTTAAATCATCAGGTACGGTATGGGTTTCATATTGTACCACTACCGTAATATTGAGTTTCTCACGGAGGCTTGGTTTGAGGGGTTCATTAAAAAACTCCTCAATCAAATCATAAGCCTGCTCTTTATTTACTTTTTTGAGACTATGCCAAGCTATTTTTTCTAACGCTTCTTCGCGATGCATAGGATTTACTCCATAAAATTAATATTTTCCCAAGTGTATCATAGAATGGCCTTAAAAATCAAATTCGCGTGGCTTTTGCTGAAAAAATCATCGTGGATTTAGCGGAGTCACCTTGCTTGCAGTGTGGACGCAAAGCAAGCGTTGCGATTCCATAAACTAACCCTCAAAGTTTGATTTTTTCCATAACTATGCTATACTAAACCCTGATTAAGGATGATCCTCATTCCTCATTATCCTTGCCCTCGTAGCTCAGTGGATAGAGCAATGGCCTCCGGAGCCATGTGCAGGCGTTCGACTCGCCTCGGGGGTACTGATTTTTAATCGAACCTCCATAAGAAAAAAGAACGGTCAAAGCGATTGAAATAACTTTATCACCAGAAATATTGATGCCTTTACCTTCAACAATCAGCTTGCTTAAGTAGACTTGTTGATAATCCTGTAGGTGCGAGTATAGCGCGCCCACCGAGGAGGCAACCTTTAAGCCTAACATAATGTCTGGGTCAATCGCCATGTTATTGGCTAATTTTTTAGCCACAACTTGAATGTTAAAGAGAAATTTAGCAAAATGAGCTTCAACATTGTCAGCTAGCGCGTAATGCTGACGGTTATTTGTCGCTTTGGAGATTGATTTGTAATAACGGAGGGTTTTGCCGCTGCCATTGGTGGCCGAATGTCCTATCATGCGGCTCTGTGAGTCCTCTGACCAAACCAGGCCAGAGAGCGGATAAAAATAGTGAGTTTTGATGACTGAACGTCGTTTAGTCAGTTGTGATTGCACTTTTTCATAAGTCTCTACGCTAACCATTTTTTCATGCCCTCCTTCATAAATTTCACTGCCCCATAACATTTGTCCCATATAAAAGCGATTGTTAAAGATGTTTGACCATGTACCGAGGCTTATTTTAGTCCCTTTTTTTGTCCAATAACCAAGCTCATAAGATTTATCAGACCATTCATTAGACATCATACCGATTTAAATTAGCGTTATTTAGCGCAATAAAAATAGGAAAAATTCAAAAGGAAGAGTTCTATTTGGGTAGGGATTGTGGAGGACTTCAGTGAAATGAATTAATTCTTCCTGGTGCTAGAAAACAAC
>JAIFLK010000144.1 GCA_020049115.1 Chloroflexota bacterium
GATGAGGAAATAGTAGAGCAATATCTCGAAATTACTCAGTTTAACTCTAAAGAAGTGATTACGGTCATTGAAGTTTTGTTACCCACCAATAAATTAGAAGGGATTGGCCGAGAACAATATATTCACAAACGTAATCAAGTATTAAGTAGCTTAACCAATTTAATAGAGATTGATTTACTGCGAGATGGTCGCCCCATGCCTATGCGGGTGCGGCCAAAAGACCAAAAAGATTATCGGCTGGTGGTCAGTCGGCGGACACAACGCCCTAAAGCGGAAGTGTATCTTTTTGACATTAAAGAGCCTATCCCCGACATTCCAATCCCATTACGTCCCAATGAGACTGAACCGATTTTGCCCCTAAACCACCTGCTACACGAATTGTATGACAAAGGCGGTTATGACCTTAAGATTGATTACTCTCAAGCCCTCAAACCGCCTTTAAGTGACGCTGATAAAGCGTGGGTCATGACGTTGCTTAATTAAGGCAAAATCCACCTCACCCCAACCCTCTCCTACGTAGGAGAGGGAGCAAAATCTCCCCCCGATGTCGGGGGGATTAAGGGGGGTAGACCAGGCAATGGCTTAAACCTAACCCGTCACCACCACACCATTGACCTTCAAACGTAGCACCTCTAGCGACTCCAGCCCATCGTTATCCACCACCTTAATGGCAATGTTATGCTCGCCTGGGGCAAACTCATGCCGTTGCACGCCCGTTTTGTCAAATAAAACATCAGCCTTAAAACTACTCCCCGCTTGATAGGCCCAACACCAGGCAAAAAACTGAACCCCCACTGAGGAGGTGACAGTTGTCTGAAATTCAATTTCCCGTTGCCCTTTGCTATCCGCGCCCAAATCCACGACATTTATTTGTAAGGTGGGCTTTTTGGCAATCGGGACAATCTCCTCAACCGTTACTAATTTTAATACAATGCCCTCTTCATTTTTCAGCCGCGCCACCTCCTGCACTGCCCCCTTACCAAAACTAAAGGCAATCAACACCCCATGCGTTTGGGCTTGCTCAAAACGGTTCTTGTCATATCGCCGCAATGCCGACACCAAGTTATCAATCACATTACGCCCCACATTATCTGACCGTTTGACCTGAATCGGCGTATTATCAGGCAACCGCCCATCTAAGCCTAAATCGCCCCGTTGTTTAATATTGGGTAAGCCGCCATATTGCTGAATAATCCAGCTTTCAAACTCAAAGGCATCTTGATAACGCAAAGTATCGTAATCATACTTGTGCAGCCGCGTGACAAAAGGTTTAGAAAATAAGCCCCGTTGTCGTTGCAAACGAAATTCCGTCACCTTCACCGCCGCCACCGATTGGTCAATACCCAACCAGGCGCGGTCAAGCCTATCGGCCACCGCCACCGTTGTACCCCCGCCCATGAAGGGGTCTAACACTATATTACCCTCATTGGTAGCAGATTGGATAATGCGCTCAAGCAAGGCTTCGGGTTTCTGCGTGGGGTAGCCAATGCGTTCCTTTTTACTACGAAATACACAGTTAGACCACAACTCATCAATACTCGTGCCAGGCATAGCATCAAGGTAATGTTTTAAGTAAGGTTGCCCCGTTTTAGAGTAATAAATCCGCCCTTCTGCTTCAAATTCTAACATATTGGCCTGAGAATAAGCCCAATATCGCCCCGTAGGAGGCTTTTTACCATGCCATTCATACGAGGTATCGCCCCCTGGTTTAGCAGCAGATAAATCAGAGGCTTTAAAGCGTCTACCCTCCGCATCAACTTTATTATAGGTACTCGCCACATAATCCGAAGTATAACGTTCATATTGCGGATTGAACGTAGCTTTTTTCAATTCTTTGGCATAAAAAAAGATAATATCCGTCACGCGGCCAAAATGTTTTGCGCCCTGCCCTGAGTCATTATGGGTGGTCGTTCGTTTCCAAATAATTTGGTTTCTAAAGTTTTGTTCTCCAAAAATTTTATCCAAAATATAAACCCGAATGTAGGCATTCGCGTGCCAATCGCAATGTAAGAAAATAGACCCCGTTGGCTTTAACACGCGGTGCATCTCCATGACGCGTTCCTTAAGCCATGAAATGTAATGGTCAATCCCGCCACTCCAACGGTCTTGAAAGGAACGCATTTCGCCGCTATCGCCCCAGATAACTTCGTAATTACGATTGGAGAAAAAGGGCGGGTCTAAATAGACCAAATCCACCGACTCACTGTCAATATTCTTTAATACCTCTAAACAATCACCTAAAATTAACTCATTCATAATGCCTCCTTAATGTTAGCCCAGCCTATTTGTTGTAACCGTTGTTGGCTCACTTTCAATGCAGTTTCTGCTTGGTCAATACCCAACCAAGACCGATTCAATTTATGCGCCATAACGACCGTTGTCCCACTACCTACAAATGGGTCTAACACTACATTACTTTCATCAGTGGCACACAAGATAATACGCTTAAGTAATGATTCAGGTTTTTGAGTTGGGTAGCCAATGCGTTCGCCATTCGTGGGAGCTAAAACTAAATCCGTCCATAAATCTTGCAAGGCCGCGCCTGCCGTATCATGCAGATATTTTTTCAAGCCATCTTTGCGGGGGCGACCATCTTTTTGTAACAAAATGAGTCCCTGCTCATAAAATATTTCAAGTTGTTGTAATGAATACGCCCAACTCCGATTTTCACCAGGCCATAGTCCTCGCCATTCAAATTGACGCGCCTTCCCTGGCGAGGTCAAATTTTCAGCCCGATAATAACCTTGCTCATCTTGTTTATAGCGCGCCAGTTGTTGTTCTGAAAAATCAGTTGTTAGATTTCGATATTGATGGGCGGTGGATTTAGCATAGTAAAATATCGTATCATAAACTCGCCCTAAACGCTTGCTATTGCCATGGGCAGTAGTACGTTTCCATACAATTTCATTCAAAAAATGACGTTCCCCAAAAATTTTATCCAAAATGTAGACCCGAATGTAAGCATTGGCGTGCCAATCGCAATGAAGGAAAATAGAACCTGTTGGCTTTAACACGCGGTGCATCTCCATGACCCGTTCCTTAAGCCATGAAATGTAATGGTCAATCCCACCACTCCAACGGTCTTGAAAAGAACGCATCTCGCCGCTATCGCCCCAGATAACTTCGTAATTACGATTGGAGAAAAAGGGCGGGTCTAAATAGACCAAATCCACCGACTCCGCCTCTATAGTTTTCAATACTTCTAAACAATCACCTAATATCAATTCGTTCATCATGCCTCTTTAATTATTCAAGAAATCAGGGTTAGGACGCGGATAAATACGGATAAACGCGGATTTGTAAAAACTAAAAGAAAAATCCGCGTTTATCCGTATTTATCCGCGTCCTAACCCCTTCTTCCGCGCCACCACCATGATTTGGCGACGGGTAAGTTCGGCGGGGGAATAGTTGGCTAATTCATGCTGAATTTCAGGCGTTAAGTAACTTTCGGCAATGGTATCATTTTCAGTGAGCCACTGTTCTATTTGGAAATGTTGCTCAATGGCCTGGCGATATTGCGCCTCACGCCACTGATTGAGGATAACGTTAGGTGGCGCAATCATTTCCTGTGAACGTAAATGGAGCCAAGGCGATTGGCTATTCGGGGGCAAAAAGTCCCCTGTTAATGAAGCGTAAGGGTGAATATCGGCTAAAAATAAACCATTCGGCTTGAGAAGCCGCGCCGCTTCTGCTAACAAACCCATTACGTTGGGGGCATGGGGCAAATATTGGCTACAGATAACGGCCTCAAATTGATTAGCGGGTAAATCAAGCCGCGTGACATCGGCTAATTTTAGCTCAACTTTCTTCCAATTCAAGGTGACTCCCGTTTCACGGCTTAAGGCTTGATAATAATTCTCGGTGGCCTGTTCCCACGCCTTCACATATTTGCCCCGCATGAGCCGTTGCAAAAAACCTAACGGCCAATAATTAGGCGGAATGTGTAAATCTACCCCTAACACTTTGCTATAGCCACTGGAGGTGAGCAATAGACTTTGGGTGGCGAGGGGGCCGCAAGCCAAATCTAAAATGACGGCCTGGGGCGGTATTTGGGCTTGTTGCAACAATTGGTTATATTGTCGGAATAGTTGGGCATCGGCGGGGGCATGTTGGGCCGCATGTTTGAGGTGGTCGTAAGCGGGTGGCTTTTGAAAGGTTAATTCTAGGAACATCTCTAGGTTGGGATGGCCGAACTCTTGCAGCATAGCTTTCACGTTAGGGTTGGCGCAATCGGCAATCCATTGGATGAGCAGGGGCGTGGCATTGAGTTCATCGGCGGTATCGGTCAGTAATTTAAGGTCAGACATGGGCATGGTGGGGCTGACCTGTTGCAGATATTTTAAGCCAACTGTTGAGTCAAAGCAGGTCGCATACCATGTGGCGGTGAAAAGTCGCCATCGCCGTAAATATTGGCTATTATCACTCACTAATAATTCGCAATAGCCACCTAACCATAACCCTACGTCAGGCGATTTGGGTCGTTTGAGTAAACGTAATAATAGTTTAGGTAAGGCCGCTTGGCTAGGGCTATTTTGGTAGCCCTGAAAGAAGGTTTGCAACCGTTCATTTTTTGTTATCCATTGCGCGAGGTGAACATGGGCGAGATATTCATTGACGGCTTCATATAACAGTTCGCTTAAGTGGCTAGAAATGGTCGGCTCGCCTTGATTGAACCACATGAGATAAGGCCAGGCTGCGTCCAGGTCATAGTCGGCGGCCAGCCAAACCATGCCCAGCAGCCGCCAACGCATATCATCGTTCATGCTGAGATGACCGCTGGATTTAAGCAGTTCTAGTAGCCACGCGCCTAGTTCGGGGGGGCGGGTGGGTTGGTGTAATAATTGGTAAATTAATTCCCCAATTTTATCGGGGAGGGGATGTAAGGAAGGTAAATTCATAATTAGGAATTAGGAATTAGGAATTAGAAATTAAAAATTTCTAATTCCTAATTCCCCATTAGTTAAACCCAGCCGCGCCATTTAATCCATAAATACATGGCAATGGGAGTGATAAACATGCTAAGGAGCATCACATCAAAGACGGTTTGGCTGGTCCAATTGACGAGAGGCTGTTCGGCGGCGAAAAAGTTCATGCCAAAAAAGCCCACAATAAAGGAAAGGGGCATGAATAAGGTGGTAACAATAGCTAACAATTTCATGACATCGTTGGTGCCGTTATTGACCACCGATAGATAAATATTCAAGGCACTGAGAATAAGCTCATGGAGGCTCTCCACGAGACCTGCTTGGCGAGCGAAATGGTCGTAAATATCGCGAAAGAAAATTTGGTCAGAGGGGTTAATAACCGAAAAGGTGTCGCGCGAGAGCTTATCAAACATTAATTGTTGGGGGATGACAATGCGGCGCAAGTTGATGACAGCCCGTTTGATGGTGAAAATTTGCTCTAGCAATTCAGGTTTAGGGTTAAGAAATAATTGATCCTCTACTTCAACTAACATTTCAGATAGCTCATCAGTTACGGCCATGTAACTATTAACCATGCTATCGGCGATACGGTAGAATAAATGGCTGGGGCCACGGTTAAAATAACGGTCGTTTACCTGGCAAAGTTGCCACAGTTGGTCAATTTCAGAAATCGCTTTTTTTTGGTGCGTCACCAAATAGTTTTCGCCCATGAAAACATCAAGTTCCATGTTGCTGACTGGTTTTTCGCCCTGCCAATCACACACGACACTATGCACCACTAAATAAAGATATTCTTTCCAATCATCTAGCTTAGGTACATGCCGTTCACGCAAGGCATCATCAATGGCTAAGGGGTGAAAATTGAACTGGTCACGCAAAATGGCCTCAGAGTGGTCTGAAGGTTCGTCAACCAGGTCAACCCAAAGAAGACCTTCGCCACTTTGTTTTAAGGTGGCAAATTCTTCTACAGGGATTTGGGTGCGAAAGGGTTGGTTAGGGTGGTAATATAAGCTACGAATCATCGGCGTGGATTATAGGGTGGGTTTAATAATAAAAAGTAGTCACACTATATTCTAAGTGTGACTACTTGGCAAAAAGTCAATAAGGTATAATAGACCCACAAGGTTTTGGAAACCTTGCAGGTCTAAGGGTAGGTTTAATTTTCACTCATCGCCGCTAAAAAGAGATTCACCAATTCCTCAATCATAGCCTCAGAGGAAATTGCGTCATAACGGGAATCAAGGTGGGTCAGTTTTATCATACTATTAACGGCCATGGCTCCAATCATGGCGCGGGTGGCGATAATGACATTAAAGGGGCGAAATAGACCCGCCTCAATTTTGGCTTGGAAATATTGCTCAATGATTTGGCAGATGTAAAGTAATAACTTATCATAAAATTCTTGGCGCAGGGTTGCGTCGGCGAAAATTTCGGCTAAAATAGGGGCAAAAAAGTGACCTTGATGTTGCAATAATTGATAACGGTCATGTAGAAATTGAGTTAGAAATTCACGCGGGTCGGCGGGTGGATTTTCTAACAGGCCAGGTTTAATGGATTGCGTGCCAATCATTTGCACTAAGGCAAAGAGAAGTTCCCGTTTATTGCTGAAATAATTATAAATAGTTCCCTCGGCCACGCCCGCAGCTTGGGCAATTTGGCGGGTGGTGGCTTTATGAAAGCCCTTTTCCGCAAAGACTTGCGCCGCGCCCTGTAAAATTTGGAGACGGCGAGCTTCCACTAGGGTTTCTTTGAAATCTATTTTTGTGTCAAGCATGATACTTCACCTTATAATGAGTAATTGCTCAAATATTTGAGTAGTTACTCATTATAGCATGAGCTATGCTAACTGTAAAAAAAGATGTTAGATACTGTGTTGCCATGAACAGACAGGAATGTCTATTCTACCGTAGGTCAGACATTCCTGTCTGACTTTTTGGGGGCTGTAAATAACATCCAAGGACTTACGCAAAAATCGCGGAGTTAGCACGCCCTCGTGCTAACAGTGACACACGAGGGCGTGTGTCACTCCTCAAAATGAACAGTTTTGGTGACACACGAGGGCGTGTGTCACTCCTCAAAATGAACAGTTTTGCGTAAGTCCTATGCGTAAGTTCTAGCTGCGAAAGAGTCCAAAGCCTACGGCTTTGGACTCCGTGATTAGCCATAACGTACTAATACTATTAATTGCTTAACTCTTTCCTAATTTTAATTTACGGCTATAATAACAAGACTGTTATTTCCTATAGAACTTTCGCTTCAGGAGTGCGAAAATAAAATTTTGCTACTCCTGTTTGCTACCAAAATGCTATAAGTGAAAGTCCTTGTAGTACACTATTCATTAGACATTATACCGATTTAATGATTTTCGTAGGGGCAGGGCTTGTCCCTGCCCACAATGGGGGCAAGCACAAGGCATTGCCCCT
>JAIFLK010000337.1 GCA_020049115.1 Chloroflexota bacterium
TAAGACGGGGGACGGGCAATCGCTTATTGAAATACAATTTATAACAATTTATTCCAACCCTGGCACGGGGAAACGGGCGCAGAGGGCGGCGGTGGTTTGGTGAATTTCCTTTAACTTCGCGTCATCATGGGCATTGTATAGCGCATCTAAGACGGCTTGGCCGACAATTTTCATCTCCTCGGTGCGGAAACCGCGTGAGGTGACGGCAGGGCTGCCAAGTCGTACGCCACTCGTAACGCGTGGCGATTGCGGGTCAAAGGGAATCATGTTTTTATTGACCGTAATGCCCGCTTTATGCAGTGCATCTTCGGCTTCTTGGCCGTTGATTTCGGCTTGGCGCACATCCACCAACATGAGGTGATTATCGGTGCCGCCTGAAACAAGTCGTAAGCCCCCTGCGGTTAACGTGGTGGCTAACGTTTTGGCATTATCAAGAATGGCTTGTTGATAGGCTTGGAAGCCAGGTTGCAGGGCTTCATGGAAAGCGACTGCTTTGGCCGCGATGACATGCATCAGTGGGCCGCCTTGAATCCCTGGAAAAACGGCGCGGTCAATCGCTTTGGCATGTTGCTCTTTACACAAAATGAGTCCGCCACGCGGCCCACACAAGGTTTTATGGGTCGTCGTCGTCACAATATCGCAATAGGGGACGGGGTCGGGGTGGAGTTTGCCCGCCACCAAACCCGCCACATGCGCCATGTCCATCATTAAATAGGCCCCCACACTATCGGCAATTTCGCGTAGACGAACGTAATCGAATAAACGAGGATAAGCACTTGCGCCGACTAAGAGCATTTTGGGTTTATGTTCTAGGGCTAAAGCGGCAATGTTATCGTAATTTAACTGCTCAGTTTCGGGGCTGACCCCATAATGTACGAAATGGTAATAATGACCTGAGTAGTTGATTTTCATGCCATGCGTTAAGTGACCGCCATGGTCTAATTTGAAACCTAAAACCGTATCGCCAGGTTTGAGCAGGGCGAGATAGGCGGCGGCGTTGGCTTGTGCGCCAGAATGGGGTTGCACATTGGCATGGTCGGCCCCAAAAATTTGCTTGGCGCGGTTGATGGCGAGGGTTTCCACCACGTCCACATATTCACAGCCACCGTAATATCGTTTGCCAGGGTAACCCTCGGCATATTTATTCGTCAGCACTGACCCTTGTGCCGCTAAAACTGCTGCACTGACATAATTTTCTGAGGCAATTAACTCTATTTGGTTACGTTGCCGTCCTTCTTCTTGTTTAATTGCGGCCAAAATTTCAGGGTCAACTTGTGCTAAAATGGCATCAGCCGCTTCTACTCTGAGGTTGTGTCCCATTTGTTTGTAGCAAGTAAGCAATCAGGCGTAAATAGTCCACTTACTCCTTACTCCTTACTCTTTATTCCTTGTCATGTCTTAAAACATAAAAAAAGCCTAGATAAACTAGGCTTTTTTTTCAGTGGGCGGTACAAGACTCGAACTTGTGACCTCCACGATGTCAACGTGGCGCTCTAACCAACTGAGCTAACTGCCCCAAACTGCCAACATTATAGCATGAAGTTGTACAGACGCAAATTTGAGTCTCTGTTTTTGATGGATTTAACTCTAAGTATATCATCCTATTGACCATTGAGGTTGAAGTGTGATTTAATTGAAATTAGATTAATTGAGTTATAATAAGGTTGCAGGGTATGTAACTTATTTATTGATCATCCGACTTGTTTATGGATGAAAGTAATTGAAAGGCAGCTAAAATGGATATGAAAAACATGGTTAAGATTTTGGTGGTAGAGGACGATAGTAGTTCCGCCACATTTTTAACGATTGCGCTGAAAGCAATCGGCTATCAGGTGGTAGGGGTGGCAACTTCAGGCAGTAAGGCCATTGAACTCGCGCAGAGGCTAAAGCCTACGTTAGTTTTAACCGATATTGAGCTAGAAGGGGCGATGGACGGCATTGAAGTGGCGCGCTATTGTCAGGAGCAACTCCATTTGCCCGTGGTCTATTTAACGTCTCATGCGGACGGGGAGACTTTAGCCCGTGCCAAATTGACGGGGTCGTTGGGCTATTTACTGAAACCGTTTATTAAGAAAGAGTTAGCGATTGCCTTAGAAATGACTCTTTATAAACATCGTTTAGAGCAGCAATTGAAAACACAAGAACGGTGGTTAGCCACTATTCTTAATAGTATGGGGGAAGGGGTGATAGCGGTTGATGCTCTTGGTCAGATTACTTTTATGAATCCGATGGCCGAAACATTGACGGGGTGGAGTGTGGTTGAGGCCATGAACCAAAAATTGGAGCTTGTTTTTAAGACCATTAATGACCCCCAAGATTTACTGACGCTGTTTCATTTGTTTACCCAAGAAGCAATTTTACAAGCCCACCATGGCCAAGAAATCCCGATTGCGATTAATCTTACGCCGTTACAAAATGAGCATAATGAAACGATTGGCCGTCTCTTGAATTTTCGGGATATCAGCCAATTTAAGGAGAGCCAAGCACGGGTGGAGTTACTGAGTTCGGCTCTAGAGCAGAGTCGTGAGGCTTTATTAATCACCTCTGCGGAGCTAGAGCCACCTGGCCCAGAAATTATCTTTGTTAATGCAGCCTTTACTAAAATGACGGGTTATAGCTTTGAGGAAATTCGCGGCCAAACCCCCCGTATTTTGCAGGGACCTAAAACCAATCAAGAACTACTGAAAAAATTGAGTTATCAATTAAGAAATGGTGAATCTTTTAATGGCGAAACTGTTAATTATCGGAAAGATGGGAGTGAATATAATTTGGAGTGGAGTATTACGCCCGTGCGAAATGAGCATGGGAAGATTGACCATTTTATTTCCTTCCAACGAAATATTACAAAACGCAAGCAGGCCGAGCAAATCTTAAAAGATAGTTTGGCGCAAATTGAACAGGCTAAACAAGAGTGGGAGGCCACTGCCGATGTTTTGCCTGAATTGGTCTGCTTGGTGGATGCCGAGCAACGGGTTATACGGGCTAATCGGATTGTGGAGCATTGGGGGTTGGGGCAAGTAACGCAAATTAAAGGTCTCCAGGTGCATGATTTGCTGCACCCAAGTTGTACTCAAGCTAATTGTTTATTACAACAAGGGTTGTCGCGGGCCTGGGCGCAAGTGATGGTGGGGCAAACGGGTGAGTGTGAAATTGAAGATGGCTTATTAAACCGTTATTTGAATGTCCAAATTCGCCCTATTTCGCTATCTGACCGTAATATCAGTGGCATGGAAATGAGTTATGCGGTCGTGGTAGTGCAAGATATTACGACTCGTAAACAAACCGAGGCCGCTTTGCAAGCAAATTTGCTGCAACTCCAATCGGCTTACCAACAGGCTAATATTTATGGTGACCAGTTGCTTCATGAAATTCATCAACATGAAAAAACGGAAATAGAGTTAAGAAATAGTAGTGAACGAATTCGTTCCATTGTGAATAGTGTCGTTGATGCCATTATTACCATTGATGAACAGGGGGTGATTGAGTCTTTCAATGCGAGTGCTGAACGGATTTTTGGTTATATGGCAGTTGAGGCGATTGGGCAAAATATCAAATTATTAATGCCTGAGCCTGATTCCAGGCAACATGATGGTTATATTTCTCACTATTTGCAAACGGGTCAAGCTAAATTGATTGGCCATAAGCGCGAAGCGTTAGGTAAACGTAAAGATGGCTCCGTTTTCCCGATGGATTTAGCTTTGGGGGAGTTTCTAGCAGGTAATAAGAGAATGTTTACGGGGGCCATACGGGATATTACTGAAAGTAAGCGGTTAGAGCAACAGTTGCATCTGGCGCAAAAAATGGAGGCAATTGGTCGTTTGGCGGGCGGGGTGGCGCATGATTTTAACAATATTTTGATGGCAATTATGGGTGATTGCGAATTAATGTTACAAGATTTACCTGGGGATAATTGGCTTCAGAAAAATATCCAACAAGTATTAGAAAATGCTCAACGAGGGGCAAATTTAACCAAGCAATTATTGGCTTTTGGCCGAAAAATGGTGATTAAGCCCACCCTATTGGATTTGAACGCGGTATTGGCGAATATGGAGAAGCTCATGAGGCGACTGATTGGTGAGCATATTGAACTTGTCACTATCATTGAGCCAAATTTGGGGCGGATTCAAGCGGACGCAGGGCAAATGGAACAGGTCATTTTGAATCTGGCGATTAATGCTCGTGATGCCATGCCCAAAGGCGGTAAACTCACGATTCAAACCGCTAATGTGGAATTGACCGAATTAGAGTTACGGCAAAATAGCGATTTGCAGGTTGGTTCTTACGTAATGGTAACTATTCTTGATACTGGAACAGGCATTGCGGCGGAGAATTTACCTTACATTTTTGAGCCATTTTTTACCACCAAAGGGGTCGGGGAAGGAACGGGGTTAGGGCTGTCAACGGTGCATGGGGTGGTCAAACAGTCAGGCGGATACATTATGGTGCAGAGTCAAGTGGGGCAAGGGACAACCTTCAAGGTTTATTTTCCGAGATTACAACATGTGGCTAAGGATAGCGCGCCGACAACTTCGCCGTTAGTGGTGGCAACGGGCGGCCATGAAACCATTTTAGTGGTTGAGGATGAGTTGAGTGTGCAGCTTATTATCCAACGTTTGTTAGCCAAAAGAGGTTATCAAGTAATTACGGCTAGTTACGGAAAAGAGGCTCTTAATCTATGCCAGCAAACTCAGCCCAAGATTGATTTAATTGTTACAGATATTATGTTACCTAAAGGCATGACGGGGCGCGAATTGGTTGAGCAGTTAAAACCACAATATCCTCAATTAAGGATACTATTTATGTCGGGCTATGCGGATGATATTGTGAATCAACAAGATTTACAAACAGGTGGCGTAGGCTTTTTGCAAAAGCCTTTTGCCCTAGCTGACCTTACGAAAAAAGTACGTTATTTGCTTGACCAGAATGTTAATTAATCGTTATAATTTAATTTCTTACCCTGAACTCAGGTTAAAAAGTGGGGCGAAGGAGGGCAAACCTTCAGGTTTGCTTGTCTGTGGTGGGGCAAACCTGAAGGTTTGCACTCCGAAATACTCTTTTTGCAGCGGAGTCATTTGCTTAGGGCTTACGCAAAAAGGCAAAATACCCACCCCTCAGTCCCCCCCAAAGGGAGGGAAGTTTTGCTCCCTCGCCCTATGGGAGAGGGTCGGGGTGAGGGTTTTGCGTAACTCCTATTGCTAATTAAAAAGTCGTGGGACTCAGCCTGAGTCCCACGACTTTTTGCAATATTACAAAATAAAAAATCAATTCCCATGACTGTTGTTTAATGGGTGATGATACGCTATAATTTGGTTAAAAATGTTTTTTAATCGTTTCCCCTTAAACCTACCTGTCAAAGCGGCTAGCTTTTCAAAACTTAGTTGCGTTAACAACAAATTAAGCCATATGGATACCCAATTTTTCAAACTCATGTTCGAAAATCACGAGGCCATCATGCTATTGGTTGACCCAACCTCTAGCATGATTATTGCCAGTAACCAGACCGCCCGCCGTTTCTACGGCTATACCACCGCCCAATTAAGCACCATGAACATTAATGCACTACTTCCGCCTGAGATAGTCCCGCGCGGAGAGGCCACCATATTGGGGGAACATCGCCCTATTATTACCCCCCATCAGCTGGCATCGGGCGAGATTCGTACCGTCGAAGTCCAAATTTCACCCGTCATGTGGGAAAATGACCCCATACTTTTTTCGGTCATTCATGATATTACTGAACAGAAACGAGCCGAGCAGTCTCTACAGGTAAGTGAACAAAAATCCCGTATTATCATAGATTCGATGTCCGAAGCAATTATCATCATTGACGTAGCGGGTTATATTACGTTGGCTAACACTCAAGCGACGCAGCTTTTTGCTTACTCCACTGAGGAGATGGTGGGGCAGACCCTTGAATTTTTGTTGCCTGAACGCTATCGCCACGGACACCTCCAACATCGCGCCGACTATTTTGCTGCCCCGCAAATTCGTGCCATGGGGCAGGGGCAAGACTTGATGGGACGGCGAAAAGATGGGCGTGAATTTCCGTTAGAAATTGGCTTAAGTTATGCTCAATTTGATACGGGCATGATCGCCATTGCCTTTATTACGGACATTACGGAACGCAAGCGAGTTGAGGAGGTTCTGCGGTTACATCATGAACGCTGGCAATTTGCGCTGGAGGGGAGTGGTGACGGCATTTGGGATTGGAATATCGAAACTCAGCAATTTTTTTCCTCATGGTGGGGGGAAAAAATATTAAGGTATGCTAAATGTGAAACTAGCTCTGACCTGAGCAAATGGGAAGAAGGGATTCATTCTGAGGATAGATTTCCCATGTATGAACAACTCACCGCGCATTTTCAAGGCGACACCCCCTATTACCAAAGTGAATATCGCATGTTGCATCAAGACGGCAGCTATCGCTGGATTCTTGACCGTGGCAAGGTGATGAGTCGGGCGGCAGACGGGCAACCGTTACGCATGGTCGGCACTCATACTGACATTACGAAGCGCAAGGGGCTGGAGGAGGAGTTGCACCTGGCTCATCTGAAAATGGAACAATTGGCAATCCATGACTCGCTCACGGGCGTTTATAATCGGGTGCTATTAGGGGAAAAACTCACCCAAGCCATTACTGAGCGCGACAACTCCCTGGTGGCAGTCATGATAATGGACATGGACAAATTCAAGTGCATTAATGATAATTACGGACACCATGAAGGCGACCGTTTATTAATCGAAGTGGCGGCGCGCATGAAAAAATTACTGCGTCAGGCGGATACGCTGGTACGTCTGGGCGGAGATGAATTTCTGCTCATTATCCCTCAGATTGAGTCGCTCGCCCAAGTCGAATCTCTGGCGGTGCGCTTATTAGACGCGGCACGGCAACCGTTTCAACTGGCAGACGTAACCGTATCCCCCAGTTTTAGCGTCGGGATTGCCCTTTGCCCCAAA
>JAIFLK010000394.1 GCA_020049115.1 Chloroflexota bacterium
TAAGATTTATTTACCTGACCCTAACGACCCTAATAGTTTAGGCGGGTTGAGCATCCAATCGAAGGCCATGCTCAAGGATAGTGACGGGATATTATGGCTTGGTACGTGGCAGGGTGGGTTGAACAGATTTGACCCGAAAACGGAAACGTTTACCCATTATACCAGTGTGGTGACGGATGGTACGACTTTAAGTAATAATCGTACTATTTCGTTATTAGATAATGGGCAAGGCTCAATTTGGACGGGGACACCTGGCAATGGCTTGAATCAATTGGATAAAGCCACGGGCAAAGTGAAGCGTTATACGCAACAAGATGATGGTTTGCCTGGTAATTTTATCTATGGGATTTTGCAGGATAATCAAGGGTTGATTTGGGTTAGCACTGACCGAGGCTTGGGGAGTTTGGACCCCAAAAGTGGGGCGACACGTATTTTTACGAAAGTTGATGGCTTGCAGAGCAATCAATTTTTCTGGGGTGCGGCCCATAAAGCGCAAGATGGTCGCTTGATTTTTGGTGGGGTGAAGGGCTTTAATATTTTTGACCCCGCCCAAATTATGACTAATTCTTATGTTCCTCCCGTTGTGTTGACCTCCTTAACGCAAGGTAATGAGCCGTTGGTGCAGGGTAAATCATTGCAAGCGGTTTCTGATATTTCGTTAGATTGGCAACATAACTTTTTTGAGTTTGAGTTTGCGGCCTTGAATTATACCAGTTCGGGTAAAAATCAATACGCTTACATGTTGGATGGGCTGGACTCCCAATGGACGGACAGTGGCACGCGCCGTTTTGGGCGTTATACCAGTTTACCTGCGGGGAATTATACTTTGCGGGTGAAGGGTTCTAACAATGATGGGGTGTGGAATGATGACGGGGTGGCTTTGAAGCTAATGGTGGTGCCTGCTTGGTGGCAGAGCTGGCCCTTTTATGGTTTCATGGCACTGGTTGGGGTTGGAGTTTTGTATGCGGGCTATTCGTTCCGTACTAATCAATTGAAGGCGGAAAAGGCGGTGCTAGAAAATCAATTGTTGGAGACCAAAGCGCATGAAGCCATCAAGGTAAAAGAGGCGGCGGAGGGGGCGAATCAGGCCAAGAGTGAGTTTTTGTCTAACATGAGCCATGAATTACGCACGCCGTTGAATGGGATTTTGGGCTATGCTCAAATTCTCAATCGGAGTAGCAATTTTACGCCAACGCAAAAAGAGGGGCTGGATATTATCTATCAAAGTGGCAACCATTTGCTGACGTTGATTAACGACATTTTAGACCTCTCTAAAATTGAGGCGCGCAAGATGGAGCTATATCCTACGCCGTTGGGTTTATTACAATTTTTAGAGGGGGTGTCGGGCATTGTGCGGATGCGGGCGCAGCAGAAGGATTTGCGTTTTGTCTTTGAAACGCAGGGCGATTTGCCCAAAGGGGTCATGGCCGATGAGAAACGGCTGCGCCAAATTTTGATTAACCTGTTGGGTAACGCAGTCAAGTTCACTAAAGAGGGGCAGGTAACGCTGAAAGTGACGGGTTTAGGGATTAGCACGCAACAAAATAAACCGACATGTCAACTCCGTTTTGAGGTGATAGATAGCGGCGTGGGTATGACCCCTGAACAGTTGACCAAGATATTTGACCCGTTTGAGCAGGTGGGCGACCAACAGAAACGGGCGGAGGGGACGGGCTTGGGTTTGGCGATTAGCCGCCAATTGGTGGAATTGACGGGCGGTGAGTTGCGCGTAGCGAGTGAACATGGGCGCGGGAGTAATTTTAGTTTTGAATTAGCATTAGAGGTGACCGAAGTAGATGAAGCCAGTTATATTACGCAGACCTTGCGGACGGATATTGGCGGGTATCAAGGCTCGACGCGGACGATTTTGGTGGCAGATGATAAGGCGGCCAATCGCTCGGTGTTGGTGAATTTGTTAGAGCCGTTGGGTTTTATAGTGGAAACGGTGGAAGATGGGCATGAGTTGGTGGCGCGGGCGCAAACGTTGAAACCTGATTTGATTTTGACCGATTTAATCATGCCTGTGATGACGGGGTTTGAGGCGGTGCAGGCCATGCGGCAGATGGAAGCGTTGAAAACAATACCGATTATTGCGGTTTCGGCGAGTGTGTTTGAGATGAATCAGGAGCGTAGTCGGTTGGCGGGTTGTGATGCGTTTGTGTCGAAGCCTGTGGAGTTGATGAAATTATTGCCGTTGATAGAACAATATTTGGGGTTAGAGTGGGTTTATAGTAGTGAGACGGTGGAGGTGAGCGCGCCTCATCAGGCGAGTAGTGGGGAGATGGTGCCGCCGCCGAGTGAGGTGTTAGAGAAATTGTATGAGATGGCGATGTTAGGTATGTTACGGGATGTAAGTTTGGAATTGATGCGTTTGGAGGAAGATGGGCCGCAATATCAATCCTTCATTCAGCAGGTGCGCGAGTTGGTGAAGGCGTATGAGGATGAGGCGTTGGCGGCGTTTTTGAAGAAGTTGATGTAATAGGACTTACGCAGAACCCTCACCCCGACCCTCTCCCACAGGGCGAGGGAGTAAAACTTCCCTCCCTTTGGGGGGGACTGAGGAGGGGGATTTTGCCTTTTTGCGTAAGTCCTATGTGTATGCAAAGAGACAGGTTTCGACCTCAAAGGTTCGCTTTTTGAACCTTTTGGGTCAGAACTTCGCTTAACTTAATGGCACTGCCTCAAAGCCTACGACTTTGGACTCCGCTTATTTCGCTACCAAAACTTAACTAGCACCAAAGGTTTATCATGGCTACTTATAAATTAAACAATGAGGTTTTATCATGGCTCAAGAAATACCCAAGCAACCTGTAATTTTAATTGTAGATGACAACGCCACCAATTTGGGGGTGATTGTGGATTATTTGGGCGACCATGGCTTCAAAATTATGGTGGCGCGGAATGGGGAAACGGGGTTGCAACGGGCGAGGTTGGCACACCCTGATTTGATTTTGTTAGATGTGATGATGCCTGAGATGGACGGCTTTCAGGTGTGTCAACATTTGAAGGCGGATGAACGAACGAAAGATATTCCCGTTATTTTTATGACGGCCTTGAGTGATGTGGAGGATAAAGTGCGCGCCTTTCGTATGGGCGGCGTGGATTATATTACGAAGCCGATTCAACATGAGGAGGTGTTGGCGCGGGTGCAGACCCATTTGCAAATCCGCCAGCAGGCTAAACTCTTGCAACAACAATATAATCAGTTGGAACTTTTGGCGGGTGAGTTAACGCGTATGAATACCGATAAGGATAAATTTTTCTCCATTGTGGCGCATGATTTGCGGGGGCCTTTTATGCCATTATTGGGCAGCTTGGAGTTATTGAGTGAGTTGGGTGATAATTTGACTCCGCTGCAAGTGAAAGAAATGGGGCAATCGGCGCAGCGTTCGGCTAAATTGGTTTTTAATTTATTGGAGAATCTGTTGACCTGGGCGCGGTTGCAAATGGGGCGCATGGAGTATCAACCTGAGCCGCTTGATTTGGCGAAAGTAGCGCAACAAACCGTTAATGTGTTAAGTGAAGTGGCTGAGATGAAAGGGATTCGGTTGGTGAATGAGGTTAAATCGGGAATTATGGTGTATGCGGATGGAAATATCATGGATACAGTGATTCGCAATTTAACCAATAATGCCCTGAAATTTACGGCCAAAGGAGGACAGGTGACGATTACGGCGTGTGAATTAGGCGGGATTCAAAACCTTGAGCCTGTACCAACGCCTCAGTCGATTGAGGTTTCTATTGTCGATACGGGGGTAGGTATGAGTGAGGAGGTGCGGCAAAAATTATTCAAACTAGACCAACATGTGACAACAATTGGTACGGGGAAAGAGACGGGAACGGGGTTGGGCTTAATTATTTGTCAGGAGATGGTCGCCAAAAGTGGTGGGCGGATATGGGTGGAGAGTGAGGTGGATAAAGGGACGACAGTGAGGTTTACGGTGCAATTAGCTGGGGTGGTTGTTTCGTAGTAAATAATTAGAAACTGAGGTGATGATGTTAACCATCAAGAATTATACAGTAATAGAACAAATCTATGAAAGCCAAAATTCGCGCGTCTATCGCGGCATGCGTGAAGTGGACAAGCAAGCGGTTATCCTAAAATTATTACAGGCTGAATATCCTACGCCACAACAGCTAACCGTCTATCGGCAAGAGTATGAGATGATCGGAAGCCTAACGGCGGTGGCGGGGGTGGTGAAGGTCTATGAGTTGTTACCTTACCGTCATTCACTCGTTATGATATTGGAAGATTTTGGCGGTCAGTCGCTCAAAAGTATGAAGTTGGCGGGAGCAGTGAGTTTGGAATTATTTTTAAAATTAGCCATTCAGTTGAGCGAGTTGGTCGGCCAAGTGCATCAATCGCAAATCATGCATAAGGATATGAACCCTAGTAATGTGGTTTATAACCCCGCGACACAAATCATGAAGCTGATAGATTTCGGAATTTCCAGCCGTTTGTCGCGGGAATATATGACCTTTCGCAATGCTAATAATTTAGAAGGGACATTGGCCTATATTTCACCTGAACAGACGGGGCGGATGAATCGGGTGGTGGATTATCGGACGGATTTATATTCGTTGGGGGTGATGCTGTATGAGTTATGGACGGGTAAATTGCCTTTTGAGGAGTTAGACCCCTTGGCCTTAGTCCATGCCCATATTGCTCGTCAGCCCGTACCGCCGTTGGAGCAATTACGTGTCGGAGTTCAATATATTGACCCCCCACAGCTTACGCCTTATACCATTTTTGCCGATATTTTACTATCCGACATCATCATGAAGTTGTTAGCCAAAAATGCGGAAGACCGTTATCAATCGGCGTATGGGGTGAAGTATGATTTGGAGCAGATACAGACATTAGGAGTAAGTAGTAACCTACCCCCTACCTCCTACTCCCTCCTCCGTGGGCAACGGGATTTTTCGGGGCGATTCCAGCTACCGCAAAAGTTGTATGGGCGGGAGGCGGAAATTGAAATATTGCTCAATGCGTTTGCGCGGGTGGCTAAAACGGAGTCCAAATCTTTAGATTTGGACTCCACCTCCGAATTGTTGCTGGTGGCGGGCTATTCAGGGGTGGGTAAATCGGCTTTGGTCTATGAAATACATAAGCCCATCACGGCCCAGCGCGGCCATTTCATTCAGGGCAAATTTGACCAACTTCAGCGAAATATTCCGTATTTTGCTTTGACCCAAGCCTTTGAGGGGTTTGTTAAATTATTGCTCACTAAAAGTGAAGCCGAGTTACAGACCTGGCGGGTCAAAATCCAACAAGCTGCTGGCAATATTGGGCGGGTGTTAATTGATTTAATTCCCTCACTTCAATTTATCATTGAGACTCGACCTGATGTGCCAGACTTAGATGGGGTGGCGGCGCAAAATCGTTTTTATTATGCCATGAAAAATTTGGTTAAGGCCATGGCGCAAGCTGACCACCCGTTAGTCATGTTCATTGATGATTGGCAATGGGCCGATTTACCCTCCATTAATCTACTGGAAACCTTATTATTAGATAAGAATATTGAACATCTGTTGGTCATTGCTGCTTATCGAGATAATGAGGTGAACGCCGCCCACCCCTTGATGGTCGCCGTGGAGAACCTTGAAAAGGCGGGGTCTAAGGTGGAAACGATTGAGTTGCACAATCTGACGTTTGACCACGTGCAAGCCTTCATCATGGAAGCGTTGCCAGGCAACAACCCCACACATTTGACAGATTTAGTAAGGCTGGTTTATGGTAAGACACAAGGCAATGCTTTTTTTGTGGGGCAGTTTTTACAAACTTTGTATGAAGAAGAGTTGCTGAAATTTAATTTTGACCAATCGGCCTGGCAATGGAATATGGAGCAAATTCATGCCAAAGGCATGACCGATAATGTGGTGGAGTTATTGACCCAAAAGGTGCAGAAGTTACCTATTGCTACGCAACAGATATTACAATTAGCAGCCTGCATGGGCAATGGGTTTGCGTTAGCACATTTGGCCGTGATTGCCGAAAAGGACGCGCCGACTACCAATAAAGCGTTAGAGTCGGCGGTGTTGGAAGGGTTGCTTATTCCCAATCAAGCCCATTTTCAACAGGTTGATTTGCTCTCTCCTTCTTCCCCCCTGAATCAGGTGGAAAAGCAGGGGGTTGAATATTATTTTGCTCATGACCGTATTCAACAAGCGGCCTATACGCTTATTTCTGAGGCGGAGAAACAGGTCATTCATTTACGAATTGGGCGATTACTATGGGCTAACGTCCAATCCCCTCACCCTGGCCCTCTCCCAGGGGGCGAGGAGAATTTGAAACACCCTCACCCCATCCCTCTCCCAGGGGGAGAGGGAGTTTTGCCTCCCTCCCTTTGGGGGGGACTGAGGGGGGGCGAGGGGCCAGGGGTGAAGGAACTTGACGAGCAGATTTTTGAGATAACCAACCATTGGAACAAAGGACGGGGGTTGTTAGATGAGCCAGGTGAACGCTTAATTTTGGCGCGGTTGAATCTCATGGCGGGGCATAAGGCCAAAGGCTCAACTGCCTACAAACCTGCTTTAACCTATTACCAAATTGGGCTGGAGCTACTCTCTCCCACTGGTTGGCAGACCGAGTATGATTTAACCCTGGCTTTTTACACTGGGGCCGCCGAATCGGCCTGGTTAAGTGGCGACTTTGAGCAGATGGCGCAACTGACTCACCTGGCCTTAAGTCAGGCAAAAACTGTGTTGGATAAAATTCCTTTTTATGATGTGCAAATTCAAGCAGGGATTGCCCAAAATAACTCCCTTCTTGCGCTCAAAATTGGGTTAGCAGCCTTAAAGGAATTGGGGATTTCTTTACCCTCAAAACCGACTAAAGCTGGAATTGGGGTGGGGTTGTTTCAAACCATGTTCATTTTATACGGTAAAGACCCCAAAGAGTTATTAGCCTTACCCATTATGACCCATCCCGATAAAGTGGTCG
>JAIFLK010000134.1 GCA_020049115.1 Chloroflexota bacterium
CGGGAACGCCGCGTGGCGACTATCGTGGAAGATTTGTTAGTGGGCAAGCCTGGTGAGGACAGTTTATTACGACTCGATGCGCTCAGTTTTTCTTTGAAAGACTCGGCTGATGCGTTGGCGGTGGGCAAAACCTTATCGAAAAATCTGGAAGAGTTATTTCTGGCGAAGGATATTTTGAACCGCACTTTAACGTATTTACGGTATCATGCCAAAAGCGGGATGTAATATTGTTTAAAATAAGAACAGCGGATGAGGTAAATGAAGCATCTAAAAATCTGCTTCATTCACCTCATCCGCTGTTTTAGTTAGCTTAATTATTTTAACTCACCGCTAACTCATTTATCATGCCGTCAATCACTTTGAAGCCACCGCGCCAAAAATTGGGGTCGGCCATGTTAATGCCCGCCTCGGTCAAGATGTGGTTGGGGCTGGCACTGCCACCGTAGGCGAGGATTTTGAGCAATTTGGGCTTGAAGGCCACGCCTATTTCTTTATATTGCTGATACAAAGATAAGGCAAGTAATTGTCCGAAACTGTAAGCATAACAATAAAAAGGGCTGTGATAAATGTGAGGAATGGAAATCCATTCATATTGAAAATCGTCGCTCAACTCTAGCGAGTCGCCAAATTGTTGCTTTAAGTTCGCCATGTAATGTGCATTCAGGTCGTCCATCGTCTGCCCCTCCGCAATCAGGCGGTGCGCCTCACGCTCAAACAGTACAAAGTAAGCCTGACGTAATACGGTGGCATAACTATCATCAACTGCTGTAGCCAATAAGGTACGGCGCACTTGCGGGTCGTTGGTTTCGGCCAATAAACGGTCAGTAAGTAACATTTCTGAAAATACCGATGCGGTCTCGGCCATTGGCAAAGAGGAATGGAAGGTGAAAACGGAATGTTTCTCGGCGAGCATGGCATGAATGGCATGGCCGAGTTCATGGGCTAAAGTGGCAACTTCGCGCGGCTCACCGTTATAATTCGCCAATACCCAAGGGGTTAGCTTTGGTAAGATACTGGCACAAAACGCACCGCTGCGTTTATTGAGGCGCACTTCGGCATCAATATGTTGCTCGGCAAAAACCCGTTGGGCCAAAGTCGCCATTTCTGGGGAGAATTTTTGGAAGCTATCCAACGTCATATCTACGGCTTGAGCGTAAGGAATTTTAACGGATGTTTCGCTACTCAACGGCGCGTACAAATCATAACGACGCAGCTTCGCCATACCCACCCAACCCGCTTTCAATTTGAAATAGCGTTGAAAAATCGGGGCTTGTTCCTGACACACCTCTAACAACGTATTAACGACGGTATCTGGCACATCATTATCCAAATTACGCACACTGATGGGTGACGTAAAATGACGCAAATTGACGTTTTCTGTCGCCCAATCGCGCACGCGGTAAGTATAAATTTGGGCTAAAACGCTGGCCTCTTGTTGATAGACCCGATACAATTCTTGATACGCCGCCGCTCGCATGTCAGGCGAGGCATGGCGCACAAATGTCGTCAACTCACCCCGCGTCAGCGTTTTACTTTCCCCCGCCACCGTCAGGTTAAAAACGAATTTATTCGTCATCATGTCATACAAGGTGGTCAAAGCGTTAGAACCATTTACATTTTTAAGGTTGATGATTTGTTCGGAACTTTCCGCCAAGGTGTGCGCTTTGAAGAGCCGTTGCTTTTCTAAATAATAGCGACTGTCGCCACTGTAGGCCAACAAACGGTCAGCCGTTTCATCAGCCAACTCTTTCCACCATATGTTAAAAAAGAGTAAACGATTTCCAATCTCGGTGAGTTGTTGTTCCATGCGCCCCATGAAGCTGAGGGCGGCTTGATTTTGGGTATCTTCGGTAAACCAAAGTTGACCATATGCCCCTAAACGGTTGGCAATGGTTTCTATTTGTTCCAACATAGCGAGTAACTCAGCAAAGCTCTCGCCGCTGAGGTCAGCCGTTAGGTCAGGCCGCCGTTGTTCAAACGTGGTTGTTAGGGTTTCTAACTCACTTGATAATTGTTCTACAGGTTCGCCCGTTGAGGCGGTGATTAAATCGCTGAGGCTCCAACGAGTGGATTGATATTGAGTCATGGTTGTGTCCTTTAGGTTTTTAATTTAAACTGGGTTGTTTACTTCACCAAAAACGGTGCCGTTAGGCAAAATCGCGCCATCAAGCGTGGCTTGTTGAAATTTAGCTTTCCACCATAATCGCCCTGGGTCAGCCCCATTCAGGCAAGCATTCGTCAGGTCAGCCTGATTAAAATTGACGCTGGCAATATTGGCTTCGCTCAAATCGGCTGATTCAAGGTTGGCGGAACTAAAATTACTGCCGCGTAAATCGGCATTACGAAAAATAGCCCCTTTGAGGTTTGTTCCTATGAAGGTGGCTTTAGTTAAAATAGAGCTAGTCAGGTCAACCCCTTCCATTTTAGCCCCACTAAAATTCACACTGCTCAGGTCTACGCCCCGTAAATTTGCGCCGCGTAAATCACTACTTTTCAGGTCGGCATGGGCTAGATTCGCCCCACGAAAATCTGCGTTTCGCAAATTTGCCCCACTAAAATCACATTCTTGTAAGATAGCACGCTGAAAATCACAGTTCATTAAGTTTGAGCCAACAAACTTCACTCGAAATAATCGTCTTTTGGCTAAACTACCTGGTGCTACTTCAACCCCTTTGAAATCTTTAAAACCAAGTTTATATTGGCGGGTAATTTCATCTATTGTAATTTTTCTCATGGTTACTTGCCGTTATTTCTTCAAGGGTATGAAAACCTTAAAGGTACTCCCTTGACCATAAACGCTAGAAACCGTAACTTCGCCTTGATGATGTCTTACTATTTCTTGCGTAATAGACAAGCCTAACCCCGTCCCTAAAATATTACGTTGGTTATCGGCCCGATAAAATCGCTCAAACAATCGCTCCATCTGTTCTTCGGTTAGCCCGATGCCTGTATCGGTAATATTCACAATCGCTTGCTGGTCATTTTTAGTCACGGTGACCTCAATTTTACCCTCTGGCGTATATTTGATGGCATTTTCAGCTAAACTTCGCACGGCACGGTCTAATTGATGTGGGTCAGCATCTATCAAAACGACATTTTCGGCACTATTGAACGTTAAGCCCAATGATTTTTGCTCGGCTAAAGGTTGTAATTCTTGAACCACTTGGCGGCTTAACTCGACTAAATTAGTGGGCGTAAAATTAAATTTGAGCATGCCACTATCTAGCCGTGAAAGTTCCAAAATACTGTCCACTAACCGACTAAGCAAGCGAGTGGCATTATCGACGGTGCGAATCATGTCTAACTTTTTGGCCTCTTCGAGTCGGTCATAATATTTCATTAAGCCACCCAATTGCAAGGTAATGATAGCTAACGGCGTTTTAAGTTCATGGGTGATACCGGTCATAAAGCTGGCTTTCATGCGGTCAACTTCTTGTAAGGCCGTCACATCACGCAAGGCAATGACGGTGCCGAGGTAGCCACCTTGAGTTTCCTCCCACATTTTAGCGGCGTTCGCCTGAAAAGAGAGAATTTTATTGGGGTTTTTAGAATGAGATATATCGATAGCATCGGTGAAGATGTCGCCTGGTTGGCGAATAATTCGGCGGATAAAATCCCATAAAGGGCTATTAAATTGAGGATGTTCAATAGAAGTCCCAACCATTTCTAGCAACGTAATGTTTAGCAACTTTTCCATGGCGGGGTTGGCTCTAACAATTCGCTTGTCTGGGTCAATGACCAACAACCCATCCACAATACTGATGAGAATGGTATCCGTTTTCTCTTTTTCGCTCACCAATTCACGGGTGCGCGCTTTCACTTTTTCATCCAGCTGCTGATTAAACCGTTGTAATTGCCCAAATAGCCAGGCATTTTCAATGGCGACAGTGACAGCATCGGCGACGGCAATGAGTAAATTCAAATCTTCTTGATTAAAGAACTGAATGGTTTGATGAACCGCTTGCAATAACCCAATCACTTGGGCGCGAATTTTTAGGGGAACACAAAGTAATGACCGCGTAATCTCGGCTTCAGGTAATGGGTCGGAAATAGCCTCAGCCGTAATATCAGCCGATATAAAGGGTTGCCCACTGCGAACAATCTCCGCATATAACCCATCTTGTAATAAAATACGCGGGTGTTCCATTTTATTGGCAAATTCTTCTATCGGAGTCGCGGGCTTAAAGGTAGCCGCTAAGATAAGAGCTTGATTTTCATGGTCAATAAACCAAAGCGAAGTTGCCTCCGCCTTTAGCACCATTTGAACTTGCTCTAAAGTGGTCTCTAAAACATTATCTAAGTTAAGCGAAGCTGTCACCGCACGCTGAATTTGATTTAATAGCGCGAGTTCGCGGTTACGACGGGCTAAAATTTCTGCTTGACGACGAGCCGATTCCTCAGCCTTGTGAATTCTAACGTTAGCTCCAATTCGAGCCAACAATTCTTCAGGCGCAAATGGGCGAGGCACATAATCATCGGCCCCTAATTGCAAACCCTTCACAATTTCTTTACTAGCCCGACTAAAAGCGGTCACGAAAATAAAGGGGATTGTTCTGGTTTCTTGATTTTCTTTCAAATATTGACAAAATTCAAAGCCATTCATGCCCGGCATTTGAATGTCAGATAAAATCAAAGTTGGTTTATTGTCTTTCAACCATTCAATGGCTTCTAAAGCGGTGTTCGCTTCCGCCACATCATAATTGCCTCGTTCCAAAATAAAGCGGGCAAATTTCAAATTTTGGGGCGTATCATCCACCACCAAGATTTGTGATTTATCTTCAACCACCACATTTGGGGCGGCCTCGGTGGGAATAACTTCAGCCGTTGCTAACGGAACAGCCTCAGTTTCGGTTATGTCGCTAGATGTTTCCGCCATGATTTTAGCTGGCTCAGTTGCAGGTGAAACCTCAGCCTCCCCCCCTGTTCCCTCCACCAAATCTTTAACAATAAGCGTGGCTGTTTCAAATTGTATCGCTAAGGGATTAGGCTCAATCGGGGAAATGGCTTGGTCTACGAGGGTTAAGGCTTTAGCCCGTTCATGGTCTATGGCAATGAGGTCACCCGTTTCTTGGGTAAAAACTCGATTAATGACGGGCTTGGTATCGTTTAGCTCATCGACAAAAGTAATAACCTCATGCCACCATAAATCTTGCGTTTGTTTCACTAAAATACGGTATAAATTACTTTCCACAATTTCGCGTGCCACCAAAAATTCTTGGAGCGTGAGTTGGCTAAAACGACAACGGTCATCATGTTGAATGAGGATGCCACTATCAAGGCATAACTCAATGAAAAAATCGGCTCGGTCTTCGGGTGTATGTAAGACACCACGTAATACCTTGCTCAAATTATTTCTATCCATATATATTTGGTGGCGTTGGTGCATGGTAAAGGCTAACGTTTGGAGTAAGGTTCTTTTCTCGTTTTCTGAAAAATGGGCTTCTTCTTCATTTTCAAAGGAAAGAACCGCATTTAAATAAAGTGGATATAAATGAAGACGACGGGTGGGCAATGACTTAACTCTATTGGCAATCATCAACATCATTAATAAATGAAATGGGGTCGAGACCAAAGAGAAAAGGGTGTCTTCGCGTAAGATATTGGCTAAGTTGTTTTTACCATTAGGGATGATATCTTGCCATTTTTGGGCAAATTGCTCTAAACTATCGGTATCCATGTCGGCAAAATGAACAATAGTTAAGGCCGCGTTTTTGGTCAGAGATTCTTGCAAGGCTGGCCGCGCCACCACCACTAAGCGATTATCAGGATAATGAGCAATTTGTGGCTCTAGCCAAGCAATCACACGTTCAGCATCATGAATGAATAGTTCATTTAAGTTATCTACAAATAAGAAAAAACGACCTTCCTTAAGGAGCATTTCAACTTCATTTAACGAAGCCACTTGCAATTGTTGCTGTACAAAAGTGGCAAGGTGTAAATCAGACAAAGTGCTAATCGCCACCGCTAATTTAGGGGCGGAAATCAGAATCGGAATTAAATCATCCCAAATACCCAAACGGGTTTCCGCTTGATGGCGGGCCTGGGTTAGTAAAAGATAATTAATAGTTTCAGTTTTACCGCAGCCCGATGAGCCTAATAAAGCTACATGAGCAAAGTTTTTAAGTAACTGATTTAAACGTAACCGTTTATGACGGTCATCCCCGACATGAAAATGGGGCATTACATAAAAATCTTCGCGTGAGAGTAAGACATAATTTTGCTTGGCTTTAGCCCAATAAGGAAAATTTTCTACTTGAGAAATAAGTTGCTGACGGTATTGCGCCTCAAATGCGGCGGGTTGAGGCCGTATTTTCATCGGTACTGGAGGCGGCGGAGTCGCTTTTATCGGCCTTGGTGGCGCGGCGGAAGCAACTTTAGGAGATTCTACAGGCAAATTTTTGTCAGTTATTATTTTGCGCTCTTGAGCAATCACGCTATCTATTTTGGGGCGTAACCATAAACCCAACCCAAACATGGCAAAAGCAATCAGCAAAACAACGATGTAAATAATTGGGTTCGTTGAATTTTGTTGCATGAGTGGTAATAACCAGGCAAAAATAGTAAAATATTGTGTCATCATTTAATTTTCCCCATCTAGTTTTTTACGTTCATTCGATTATAACACGCTAGGGGTGAAGCGCAACCTACAGCTTGAAATTTTTACTACCTTTAGGTACTATACTGAATATCAAACGAAAACTACACTTTCGGCGCAGGAGTCCGCAATTATTTACGGGCTGTCCGCAAAGGATTGCGGACTCCTGCCAGTCATAGCAAAAGTGTAACTCTCAAATAAAATGCAGTATAGTACAGCTAGGCGTAAATAAGTGCGTAGTTCACCCAGCCATTATAAGGTTCAAAACCTTATAATGGCTTGAAACTTATTTCTGCCAAGC
>JAIFLK010000062.1 GCA_020049115.1 Chloroflexota bacterium
AGGCCACACTTAAATCAAGCTCGAAGCCAAGATAAATGGCTAAGGGCATGGTTTGAGTTTTGCCTGGGTAATTGCCCGCAAAAATGATGGTCGCCCCAAATTCGCCGAGGGCGCGCGCCCAGGTCATGACGCAGCCACTTAAGAGGGCAGCCCAGGCTAAGGGTACGGTAATATAGCGGAATATTTGCCATGAATTTGCCCCATCTAGGGCGGCGGCATCTTCTAATTCAGGGTTAATACTTTTGAAACCTAACGTAGCCGCTTTGATATAGAGGGGCGCGGCCACAAAACTTTGGGCTAAAATGACGGCAATTTGGGTGAAGGCGATATGAATACCGAAATCATCAAACCAATGCCCCACGAGGCCGCGCCGTCCAAAGGCCATGAGCAGGGCCACGCCCGCGACGGCAGGTGGTAAAACGGTGGGTAAATCAATGAGGGTGTCAATGATTTGGCGATAGGCGACCTCACGCCGCGCCAGAAGATAGGCGACGGGTGTGCCGAATATAACGCTTAATAACGTGCTAATCAGGCTGGTGATGAGGCTGACGCTGATGGCATTGACGACCTGCGTTTGGCCGAGATGGACGGTTAAATCGGTGAGTGAGGTGCGCCAAAATATGGCAATGAGGGGCAAGGTGATAAAAAGTAAAAAGGGCAGGCTGAGTAAGCCTGAAATTTTGGGGCGCACTTTGGGAAGGCTATTTTGGCAACGAATTACGCCAGCCTTTATAAGGTTTTGAACCTTATAAAGGCTTAAATCCATCACCTGAAAATTTACAGATAGAACGAATTGGTTTTTCATTCGCGTAATTCGTGGCGGTAGTTTTAATTAACCGAAATAAAGCCATATTTGGTTAAAACCGCTTGCCCCTCAGCCGAGATGACATAATCAATGAAACGTTGAGCCTGTGGTGAATTGTAATGATTATTTATGGGCGCAATGGGATAAGTTGCCACCATGTTGAGCTTATCAGGAATCTCTATCCGCCCGACTTTGGTAGCGGCTTCCCCTGAAATGTCACTGGCGTACACCATGCCCGCGTCGCCTTCACCTAGCGCAACTTTCGTTAATACTGACCGTACATTTTCCTCGTAAGAAACCACATTTTTTAAGACCTTCGCTTTAAATTCTGCTCCTAAATTTTTATCTTGAGTCGCCTTATCTAAAAAATCTAACGCATATTGACCGACAGGGACTTCTTTGGCCGCTAAAACAACTTTTAGCCCTGGCTGGGCTAAATCAGTTAATCGTTGCAATTGTAATGGATTGTCATGGGGATAAATCACGACTAAGCGATTACGGGCAAAAATACGCGCTGTGCCGCTGATAATACGCCCGCCGTCTTGACTCAGCGCGTCTATTTGTTTGCGATTTGCACTAGCAAAAATATCGGCGGGTGCGCCCTGGGCGAGTTGTTGGGCGAGTTGTTGTGAGCCTGCAAAGTTAAACACTAGTTTGGTTTCAGGGTTTTGGGCTTCAAAATTACGGCCAATTTCATTAAAAGCATCGGTTAAGGAGGCGGCGGCAAAAACGGTCAGGGTGACGGGTTGTGGGGTTGGGCTGACTTGCATGGTAGCACAACTTGCTAACAAAAATATTACGGCTAATAAAAGTAGGATTGATGGAATTTTCATGGCTATATTAGATTTGCGTAAACACCTCACCCCAACCCTCTCCTACGTAGGAGAGGGAGTAAAATCTCCCCCCGATGTCGGGGGGATTAAGGGGGGTAGTCATGGCAATAACGCCTCCTGGCAATGAGCCAACCAGGTGAGCATGGCTTGGAGTTGGCCTAGCCGAAATTGATGGACAAGTTGCTCAAATTGTTGTTGGGGGGCTAGAGCATGGGCGCGCGCTTGCTCAGTGATAAGCCATTGTTGGCAAGCCTGTTGTTGTTGAGTTAAAAGATATTGCGTTAATGGCGAGGCTTCGCGGTGGGCAAAATAGAGTTTGGCGAGAAAATCCAGGCGCAATTTATGCCCCTGGGGGACGGGGCTTTGCACCCATTCTAAAAAAAGGATTTGCCCTAACTCGGTCAGGTGAAATACTTTACGGGTGGGGCGGGAGTCTTGGGGTTCAAGGATTACACTGATGTAACCTTGTTGCTCTAATTTACTGAGGAGAGCATAAAGTTGGCTTTGCTTAATATGCCACACTAGCCCTAAGCCATGGCTGTCGGTTAACTGTTGGTGAATTTCATAGCCATGCATGGGCTGTTGGCGTAAAAAGCCTAATAACGCATATTCAATGGTCAGGGTTTCAGACATAAAATGACTCTTTACTCAAATATTGAATACTCAAGGGGTGAGTATAAATCAAAGTATACCGTCATTGACCTGACATGGCAACTCTGCGGATAAATTCAATTTTCTGTTGTGAATATGGCCGAGGTATGATACAATGGAAGGACTATACTGCATCCCAAATGAAAATGACCCTTTTGGCGCAGGAGTCCGCAATCCTTTGCGGGCTGTCCGCAAAGGATTGCGGACTCCTACGGGGCATCATCAAGGTGTAAATCTCAAATGAAACGCAGTATCAGTATTTCAAGATTTTACCCCCTCACCCCTACCCTCTCCCAAAGGGCGAGGGAGTATTTTGTCTCCCCTCTTCCAGTGGGAGAGGGGCGGGGGTGATTTAGTAGTTGCACCCAAATCTTGATATACTCAGTATAAGATAGAATTTAGGCAAGGAGGTGTCATTTATGAAATGGTTAATGAATCGAAATATTTGGTCTAGTGGGGTGGTCATTTTGTGTGCTTTGGGGTTGGCGTTCATCCCCGCAAAATCAGCGTTAGCGGGAGATCCACCTGGCGGGGTGATTGGCCCCAGAAACCCGACGATGTATAAATGTATTGAGGGAGATAATATCGAATATTATCAACCTGACCCCTTTATTAAGCGGACTGTCCCCCGTTTTTTTGAGGGGGGCAAAGAGATTGAATTTGCGGTATTAGATGATAAGGGCAAGCCCATTTTTAAGAATGGGCCAGCCCTGCTTGACCCGAATTTTCGCGATGCCAATATGCCTGAGGCCCGTAATCAAACGTGTGACAACCCCATGGATATCTACTATGGTTTTGACCCGACGGATGCGGTGGAGTTTGAAAGTTATTTGCGTGATTTGAAAGATTCGTGTGATGAGGCCGGGGGTAAACTCATCCCGATGTTGGAAACGCGAGTGGAGGGTCAGGTGTATGAATTTCATCAAAATAGTGATGGGTCATGGTTTTCCGTGCCATCACGTGATGTCCCCGTCATTTTGAATGGGATTGGCACAGACATTACTTGGGGAACGAATGATGACGGTTATTACATTTTTAAGGATTTAGGGGCTGGCCCATTGGTGGTCAATTTACGGCTGCCGCCTGATGCTCACCCGATTAACCCCAATGTGGCAATTTTCTCCAACGGTCAACGGGAAACATGGACGGTTTTCATGGGCTTTTATCGGGGCGATACGCCACCGAAAGATGCGGCTTTTGTGACCACGCCTGAAGGGAATTATTTGCCCTTTACCAACCCGACAGATATTGATATGTTACGGCAATGTGGTTATTTAGGCTCACCGACGGGCAAGAACATCCCGTTAGAAATTTGGGACATGTCCTTTGGCATGCCGAGTGTGGGCGGGGCAGCCACCCCCAGTGACCCAACGAGTCCGATTAGTTCGGCGTTGGCGGTCTTAAGTTTACTGTTTGTGGCGGGTGGCATTACGGCCCATTCGCGACGTTGGCGGTAAGGCGGAACGCGAAGGGCGCGAAAAAGAACGCGAAGGACGCGAAGAAAACGAAAGAGCGCGAAGAAAACCATTCGCGCTCTTTCGCGTTCTACTTTCGTATTTTTCGCGTTCCTATTTTTTAGCCCGATAGCGCGGGTGGCACAGTTTAATGAGTTCACGCGAGGTCACGAGAGTTGCGCCGAGTGTTTGGGCTAACTCCCAGGTGGTGCGCTCAAGGTCATAATGGGGAATGGTTTTGGCCTGAAAGCCCGCGCGCGGGATGCCCAATCGTTGGGCAAAGTCATGGAGTTCTGACAAATCATCACTGTCAGTAGTCAGGTGGGCTGACCCGTCGGCAAAGAGGGCTGGCACTTTTTTGCCAAAGGAATAGTCGCGGAGATGGTCTACGTAAATAATTAGGAATTAGGAATTAGGAATTGGGAATTAGGAAAGCTAATTTTTAATTTTTAATTCCTAATTCCTCTTTTTGATGATAGCATACGCTTTGGTTTGTTTGCGTAAATCCAATATTTCAGGGTGATTTTTGGCGTATAGTTTTAATTTATCACTGTCCCAAATTCTATTCCCCGCCTGAAAGACGACGGTATAATTATCAGAGCGCACGGTCGCCCCATGCAGCATGACCTCAGATTTAATGTCGTTTTCTAACAACGTAATCTGTTCATTAATCTGCGTCGTTTTTTCGTCAAACTCAATTTCAATTTCCTCAAGGCGAGTGCGTATTTCTAGCGGTATCGTTTGGTTGATGAGTTCCTCTTTTTGCCGCGTGATGAAAGCCGATTGGCTTTGTAATTCTTGCAAGTAGGCAAATTTTTCATCAACACTGCGTTTAACATTCACGGCCTGAGTATCATTACTCACTATTTCCAGATGCTGAGTTAGCTGAAACGCCACGTCTTGCAAATTATCTTCCCATAACTGTCTATTTTTTATCAAGCGACAGCTCTCTAAAGCCTCCTGCTCCAGTTGCGGGATTTTTTCTGGGCTGAGGGCTAATTCAGGCCCCCGCCCTTCTAACCCATCCAGGTCATATTCCTCAAACCCATAGCGATGGTTAATTGCGTTATACAAATGCAATCCATCCTGATAGCTCATTAATTGTGTTTTGACACTGCCAATGTAATTATCTGCAATCTGAGCCAGACAATATTGAGAGATATAACTTATTTGCTCAGGGGAAACATGCAACTTTTTTAGCAGCAGGCTTAAACGCATCTCCTCGTCGTAAATATCGGTTAAAAAATTATTGACCCCAATTATTTTATGTTTCAGTTCCATTTTAACTCCATTCGTTATGGCTTAAAGCGATTCTTTAGTAATACTCATCAATATTGGGTGCGCGGTTGAAAGAAAATAATTTTCAATCAATACCTGCCGTAATTCATGGCGTGTTTTTGCTACCTGTAATAATCCAAACAATTCATCATCAAATCTCGCCCCTAAAACCAACTCCCGCATTTTACCCATGCTCGAAATGTCCCCACCTTCTCGTACCACTTGAGCCTTACCCGCCACAGGTACTAAATGCCAAAAACCCTCATTGTGCAAATGGTAAAACGGGTAAACTATCGAACTTTTTTTATCAGGCACAATCTGTTCCCAATACAAATTAAAAGTATCTAACACATCATCTATTTTGATGAAATTAGCCCGAATAACGTTCTGTGCCATTAAATCCATGACTGACATTAACAAAAATGGTTTATGTGGCGCGGCAAACCGAGTGGTTGCTGTCCAGTAGCTAGCATTTCGATTGACATTTAGTTTAGCAAAAAGTGGTTGATAGTTGTTAGACATGTTACCTAAAAATTAACTCCTTACATTAAATTAGTGAATGTACATTTGAACTATTTCACTATTCATGTTTCAACAAATCAAACACCGTCACGCCCAACGCGTTAGCCAATTTTTCTACAGTTTTCACAGAAACATTAGGTAACGCGTCCGTTTCCAAACTTGCCAAATGAGACCGATTAACGCCCGACTTTTGCGCTAATTCAGCTTGAGTCAGGGCTGATTTGGCGCGGTAATATTTAAGGTTTCTGGCTAAGTATGCTAGAATGTCGCTCATCGCGTTGGATAATTCCAACTTTTTTTGTAATATTGTTTATTGGATATATCCGACAAACAAAAAACCCGCCAACAGAGTTGACGGGTCAAGCGAATAATAGAGTTCGTTAGATTATTATGGGGAGGGGTCATCTACCAACCTAACAGGAGGGATTAAGAATTAGTTAAACTTAAGCTAATTATAACACATGGCATTAAATTTGAGAAATGAGAAATGAGAAGTGAGAAATAAGAAGGTTTTTACTTCTCACCTCTCACTTCTCACTTCTTACCACTGTTTTTAACAAGGTTTCAATCGCCCCAAAGCGTTTTTGCACGCCCTTAACGCTGGTGGTGCTGCGGGAGATGGCCTTATCAAAGGCCGCGTCATCGTGCAAAAGTTGGCTAAAGGCCGCGATAATGGCCTCTTTATGTGCCACCAACTCGGCCTGAGAATAGGTCGCTAACGCCACACACCAGACCTCAAATAACGCTTTATTAACGGGATATTTGGCCTTATGGTTGGTTACTTTACGAAATGCCTGTGCGCCAAAAACCAATTTAGCCTTCCGCATGGTTTCAAAAAATAGCTCCCGCATCTGCTGCAACTCGGCCTCATTCATCTGATTGAGCCGTAACATGGCCTGCCCCAAAAAATCATCCCAATTTGTTTGTTGATAGGCAGTGTAAGGGGTCAGATAAAAGGCCAAAAAGCGCAAAATCGCCTCGCGGTCATCCATGCGTTTGGGCGATAACGTGCCACCCGTGACCGTCTTCAAAATATCGGCCTGCGCCAAATTTTTGAGCAATTGCGTGGCTTGCCCATGAAACAAACAATGACGAATTTCCTGCGGGGTTAAGCTGACTCCGCCCGTATTGATACGGTAAAAAATGGTAAATTTCACCCCCTCTGGCACGTCAGGCTGAATGATATAGAGGTTAAGGTGAGTGTCCTCAATTTGGCTCTGATATTCGCGGGGCAACTCGGCGAAATTCAGCCCCTCCAGCGCATGGAGAAACTCCAAATTATGTAGCCGCAACTCGCCATGCAAACAAAAGCGGGTCAGCGTAGTCAACCGTTGCAACCCATCCACCA
>JAIFLK010000244.1 GCA_020049115.1 Chloroflexota bacterium
CCCCCCCTCAGTCCCCCCCAAAGGGAGGGAAGTTTTACTCCCTCGCCCTGTGGGAGAGGGTCGGGGTGAGGGTTCTGCGTAAGTCCTACTGTAGCTCTATAAATTTAATTGGCTTAAGAAATGATAAATCTGTTTCTGCCACCAGGGCCAATCATGGTACACATCCTCGCCCCAAAACTCCACTTGGGCGGGGATATTTTTGCGGACAAAAATGTCCCGCATGGCGGCGGTATCTTGGCGCATGCGGTCTTCCCATTTACCTTGACCGACACATAAGATAATGCGGCTTTGGCGATATTGGTCTAAATACCAGCTATTGTCCAAATTTGGCAGGTAGCGCATGGGCGAATTGTAATAAACATTTTCATCCACATAATCACCAATGAGCGAATCCAGCGTATAGGCCCCACTCAGCGCAATGGTAGTGTCAAACACATCGGGGTGACGCAGCAAGAAGTTGAGGGCGTGATACGCGCCTAAACTGCAACCTGTTGTAATGAATTTACCCGTTACACCCCGATGGTTACGGATAAAATGATTGACCTCGCGCACAATGTAGTTATCATACTGATTGTGACGAATGGCGCGGTCAGCAGGGTGCGCCCACTTGTTGAGCCAACTTTGCGCGTCCATGCTATCAACGGCCACAATCATGAGCTTACCTGCGTTGATGAAATTCTCACAGGCCGCGACCATGCCTCGGTCTTCATATTCGTAAAAATGGTTCCATGAGCTAGGAAAGACGAACATGGGTTTACCCGCATGTCCATAAAGTTTCAATTCCATGTCCTGTCCTAGCGACTCACTCCAAAATTTATGGTATTCGATTTGCATACTGTTTACGCCTCCGCGTGAATAAAATGAGCTATCTCTAAAATTTGAGCCAATTCAGGTGCGCGCACCAAATAGGCATAATCGCCCATGGCCCGCGCAAATAAGGGTGACATGGGCTGCTGATGAACGAAGTGCTGACCATACTTTTCTAACACTTCTTCATGGGTATAAAGGTAATTTTTGGAATATTTGCGCCCGACGTGGCAACAATGATAAGGGCGGCTGTAGGTCGCCTTAAATTCATTATGTACCACAATATTCGCCCATTCTTCATACAAATTAAACTCATTGGCATAGTTAAACATGTCAATGGTCAGGCCACCTGGCGGGCGCATATTGACCTCTAGGGCGACCAAGCGATTATTGGGCAATCGGAAAAACTCAAAATGGAAGAAGCGTTCCTGGGTGGCAAAGGCTTTCAAAATCTGTCGCCCCATGGCCTCTAAATCGGCGGGAATTTGTCGCAGGGTATGGTAATAAATGTGGTCGTCATTATTGACCACCTCCATCACGCCGCTGCTATATTCCAAAGAACCAAAAAATACGGGTTCGCCTTGTCGATTGGTCAGTCCATCAAAGGTGCAAATTTTTCCTTGCACGAACTCTTCCATAATATAATCTACCCGTGGCTTTTCCTCAAAAAACGACTTTAACTCTGCCGCCGTGGTGATTTTATAGGTTGAGGCTGCCCCCACCCCCAAATCAGGTTTGGCAACCACAGGATAGCCGACCTTTTTGATAAAAGCCTGCGCCGCAGCCATCGTTGGCACTAACTGCCCGCGCGCCACCTCAATTCCTGCCGAAATAAAGACTTCTTTCATTTCCGATTTGCGCTTGATTTTGTCCATGTCGGCATTTTTCGGCCCCCAGACATTAAAATCGGCTCTTAAACGCCCCTCAGTTTCTAACCAATGCTCATTCAGCGAGTCAATGCGGTCAATTTTGCCATATTTATGGGTAAAATAGCCGCATGCGCGTAGCAATTGGGAATAGTCATTCATATTGTTGACCCAATAATATTCGGTCAGAACGTGTTGCAATTCATGGGACAACGCGGGATAGGGTTCATCGGCTAATCCCAACACATTCACTCCCTGCTGCCGTAAATGGGCGCAAAATTGATAATAATTGGGGGGAAAGTGGGGCGATAAGAAAACTATATTCATTGATATTTACCTCCTAATGGGGCTTATAATAGCACAAAATGGGCGAAGGTAAAATAAGCCATTATAAGGTTTGAAACCCACATAGATACTGTGTTGCCATGAACAGACAGGAATGTCTGTTCTACCGTAGGTCAGACATTCTTGTCTGACTTATTAGAGTTTATACCGATTAAAAAATCGTTGACATTTTGTAGGGGCAATGCCTTGTGCTTGCCCCCATTGTGGGCAGGGACAAGCCCTGCAAGCCCTGCCCCTACGAAAATCATTAAATCGGTATAATGTCTATTAACCTGAGTTCGGGATAAGATGGCTAAGAAGACAAAGCCTACTCAAGTAGGCTAAAAAATCACGCCATGAAGCGAATTGAGTGCGCTTTAGCGTACTTTGTTTTCTTATAGGACTTACGCAAAAGCCAAGTCTACCACCCTTAATCCCCCCGACATCGGAGGGAGATTTTGCTCCCTCTCCTACGTAGGAGAGGGCTGGGGTGAGGTGTTTGCGTAAGTCCTATTTATAATGGTTGGTCTTTTTTGTTAGTGTAATTCACCTCATAAAAGTTGCATTGAATCTGGATTAAACGTAAGATAAGAGGGGTATTTTATCCGCCATTTGGCTTACTCCTTCCGCTAATTCACCTAGCCCTGAGCGATTATACTAGGCGATAGCAATCCAGCTAAATTTTGACTATGTTTAAACCTCATAGGTCTCAAAGACCTGTGAGGTTTTGGCAAAAACTTTTCTGGACAGCTTTATATCAAGATTTGGGTGCAACAACTAAATCACCCTCACCCCCGCCCCTCTCCCACGAGGAGAGGGGAGACAAACAACTCCCTCGCCCTTTGGGAGAGGGCTGGGGTGAGGGGGCTAAATCTTGAAATACTGACACTAGGCGATAGCAGAAACAGGAGTGTTAAAATTTTATTTTGACAGGCGAAAGTTTTACTTTCGCACTTCTGAAAGGTTTTATCCATGCTCGCGCTCAGTGCAGTCCATTAGCGAATCAATTTTTGGTGTTACTCTCTTTTTAGTAATAAAATAGAGCTAGATTTTTTAGCTGTAATCGAATTTACTCTTTAGCCAGGAGTGCCATTGCCTTACGAAACAGCTAAAGCCGTTTCACTCCTGCCTAAAGCTATATAACATTTATGTCAGAAGAACGCGCTGTACAAGCAGGTCAATACAATTCCCAACCCGACCGCGCCCTGGCCGACGTTACCACTTATTTCGAGCCTGATGCTTTGGCCGAGTTAAATGAACGGGGACGGCTCTATCTCATCACCGATAGCATATCGGGCGGGGCAGTGGTCAGCCAATACGCTACCCAACGTATCCTCCATGATTTCTACCGTAAATCTACCGAAACAGATGTGGAGAAGCGGCTGATTGAGGTCATTCAAAAAACTAACCTTGCCATTTATGAACGCAATCAGACGCACCCTGACCGTCGCCCTTTAGTGGCTGCGCTCATGGCGGGCTTAATTCATCAAAATAAACTCATGGTAGTCAATGTCGGCGATAATCGCGCCTACGTCACTTGGCAGCAGAGTATTGAACGGCTAGGGCCAGAAAAAGCCCCCGTCACCGTGACTCGCGGCTTAGGGCTGACCTCCGAAGTTCCCATTGAAATTTTCTATCGTCGCCTGTTCCCTGGCGATAGCGTGGTCTTATGCAGTGGCGGACTAACGGGCTACCTGACCGATAAAGACATCGCTCAAGTTGCCAGCAAACACCCGCCCGTTGAGGCCACGCGTCAGCTCGCAAAATTGGCCCGTGAGCAGGGTTGCCGTGAAAATTTCGCCCTCAGCCTGACCCAAGTGTTAGAGCAAGCCGTCAGCCAATCACCGCCCGCCCGCACCAAATTGCCTACGTCGCCCGATTGGGACACCTTGTTAGCCGTACCTCCCATGGCCGCCAGCCCAACGGGTTCGCACCCTGTTATCACCCCGCGCGCCTCCGCACCGACCGTAGAGTCGAATCCTCGCCCCTGGTTGTGGATAGCAGGCGCAATAGCTGTTATTTTATTGTTATGTGTTGGCGGCGGCGGAGCAATGGCTTGGCGCACCTGGGTTTCTCCCGAAGCGACTGAAATCGCCGAAAGTAACGCTGAGGAATTGACTCCGCCAACGGAGTCAGTTGAAAAAATTGCCACCGTTAAATCAACTGTTGCCACTTTGACCACGCCTGATAAAAGTGTGTTAACGGAATTAGCTCCGCCTATGACTACGCCGACGGTAGCCGCCGCCAGTGATAGCCTCGCTGCTGCCATCAACCCCACCGAAACCCCGCCCAGTATTACGCCCACGCTTGCCCCGAAGGTGGACATGCCTGCGGGCTGTACCAGTGGGGCGCGGTTTTATGATGATGTGACGATTCCTGATGGGACGAAAATTGCGGCGGGGTCAACTTTTGAGAAGGTGTGGGAGATGCAAAATAATGGCACTTGCCCCTGGGCCCCAGGCTATACGGCCCGTTATGTGGATGGCGATATTTTGCATAATCAGCCTCAATTTAATGTCCCCATGCTCATGCCAGAGGCCAGGTCTAATGTGACGGTTTCTTTGGTTGCGCCGTTGCAAACGGGCAGTTACCGCACCCATTGGCAAATTTATGACCTGAAAGGGCAGCCCTTTGGCGCAGATTTATATGCCCAAATTGAGGTCGTGCCACCTGAACCTGGCGCGGTGGTTAGTAAGCCTAATGAAACAATGGTTTATGACTTTATCATTAATGCTGATAAAGCAACCTGGACTTCTAAAGAGACCACTTACGAGGTCAAATCAGGGCGGATTGATGCCACTTTAACCATTCCCGTGCCTGAGGGCATTGTCGCGAAGGGCATTGCCGAGATGCGCGGGCGGCGGGATACGGCGCAAGAGGTTCTCTTAACTCACCCCCATCAAACCAATGGCCTGATTGAGGGGCGTTATACGGTTGATGCGCCGTTACAGCCGACGGATAGTTTGGTAGCGGTGTTGGGTTTGCCTCAATCGGCCATTTTAAATGGTGACGGCGTGACCTTTGAGGTGGTTTTCACCCCTAAAGGCGGCCCAGAACAGGTATTGCTATCTAAATTAGTGACTTATCGCGAAAGTCCCGTCAGTGAAACGATACCGTTAAAAAATATTAAGGTAGAGCAAGTGGGAACTTTTACCTTACGGGTTTTAAGCGGCGATAGCACTACCTATGATTGGGCAGTTTGGCTGGATTTGCGGTTGGTGCGTTAGCCGTTTAAGTAGCCTGAAATTTCCAAAAAAGGGCTTTAGTGCTAAAATTCGCCTGTAATTCAAATGAATATTTTAAGTAATCATGAAACGGCTGTTAGGTCATCGAAACGGTAGGCACTAATAGCGTGGTTGTTGGTCGTACCAAGTGGTGCGAAGTAAAATAGATGACACATATATAAATTTAAGCACTGATTTGGTTAGCTGATTCATGGGAAGGTCTGGTTTTAGCCAAATGAGTGTTTTTTATTTTCTTGACCTAAAATACGCTCATTTGTTGAATTATCTCGAATAAACTCCGTAAAATCGGATAAACATGAATTGTAGCTATATTATTTAGGTAAATATTTTGACAAAAATACGATTTGTATTATAATTTACAGGAAATTTACTCATTCTATTTGTAGTTTTAACCTATATTGGTCAAATCTGAGGGAGTCTCAGTATATCAAGATTTTGTCGTAGGGGTAGGGCTTGTCCCTACCCACCAGGGTACGCCCCTACAAATCTTGATATACTGAGTCTGTGGACAGAATGTCAGCCTGACAGTTTTTCCATAGAATTAACTCAGCTTTATTACAGGACAAAATTCATGTTTACTCCCATGGTTGCTTTTTTTCAACAACATTCCGAAGCTCTTACTTTACCTTTATGGTCAACGATTCCTTTTGTGGGTTTGTTATTAACGTTAGGCATTATGTCTTTTATCGCGGCCAACTTTCCCCATAGCCGCCCCGCCCATTTATGGGAAAGTAATAACAATAAATTGATTATTGCCCTATTATGGAGCTTGCCAATAGTTCTCCTGTTAGCCTCATTAGGTGCCTGGGAGCCATTATGGTTGTCTGCCGAAGATTATTTTTCTTTCATCGTCTTACTATTTTCCTTATTTGTTATTTCTGGCGGGGTTTATTTAGAGGGCGATTTACGGGCTACACCTCAAATTAACCTGACTTTTTTAGCCATTGGCGCGGTACTCGCTAACTTGGTTGGCACAACGGGCGCAAGCATGTTGCTCATTCGCCCTTTCCTGAGAACCAATCAACAACGGCAACATACCGCCCATCTGCCCGTATTTTTCATCTTTGTGGTCAGTAATTTGGGTGGGGCTTTGCTCCCCATTGGCGACCCGCCCTTATTTTTGGGCTACCTCAAAGGTGTCCCCTTCTTTTGGACACTCAATTTATTTCTACCTTGGCTCACTGCCATTTCTACGTTATTAGTTATATTCTTCATTTGGGATACCATTGAATATAAAAAGGAGGATACCAAAAAAATCCAACGTGATGTCGCAGGTTTTAAACCGCTTAAGGTCAAAGGAGGTATAAATTTCCTCTGGTTAGCTGTTGTGTTGCTGTCAGTGGTGGTGGTCACGCCTACCCGTTTAGAGGCGTGGGGGTTAGATACCGTACCACTTAAATTTATCCGTGAATATGCCATGTTAGCCGCCGCCGCCGCCTCGTTTGCCACCGCCCCATTAGCGGGTGAAACTCGCCGCCTTAATAACTTCACTTTTGGGCCGATTCAGGAAGTGGCCTATCTCTTTGTGGGTATTTTCATCACCATGATACCTGCTTTGGAAGTATTAAAAACACAAGGCTCGGCCTTAGGGGTGAACCAACCCTGGCAGTTCTTCTGGGCGAGTGGCTTGTTGTCCTCGGTGTTAGATAACGCCCCCACCTATTTAACCTTCTTATCCTTGGCGCAAGGAGTCACCGTCACTAACCCCACCCTGTATGTCGTGCCAGCAAATTTGGCGCACATTCAAGTTTCCGCCGAGCTATTGGCGGCCATTTCTCTCGGCGCCGTTTTCATGGGAGCCAACACCTACATTGGCAACGGACCTAACTTCATGGTCAAGGCCATCGCCGATGAGTGGGGTTATAAAACCCCCGACTTTTTTAGTTATATCTTTAAGTATTCTCTGCCCATTTTGATACCCATTTTTATTTTAATTACCTTACTATTCTTTAGACCATAATTTGTAGGATTAAATGATTAACGTGATGATATTTGGAGTCGCAACGCGTGCTTTGCGATTTCCTAATTTTGTTAATCCTACCAATTATAGCCCATCATGGTGATATGACTGTATCAGCTTCATTTTTCTTTGCCCTTAAGGTGTATGGCTTATCAGCCATCATCTCCTTTTTCGTAGCCCTTCTCATCAAAGGACTATTCGTTGGCCTCAATTATTTTGAAGCTACTCCACCCCCAGTGACGACGTTAGCTAACGAAATGATCCCTGCGCCCAAAGGCATGTCACCCGAATTAATCGCGATTATCACCGCCGCCGCGACGGTAACAGTCGGCAAAAAAGTCCGAGTGACGGCTATTCAACGCCCCGTAGGGAATACCACCTGGGCGCAGCAAGGTCGTGTTTCCATTATGACCTCCCATAAAACCAAACACTAACTTAATTAGGAATGAGGAATTAGGAATTATCTTTTCCTAATTCCTCATTCCTAATTCCTCATTCCAATTATGTCATCAGATGAATTACTAAATCTCTTTCAAGGCTTTGCCACCATGGCCGCCTCTGAACCCAAAATTGTTTTTGCCCGTATTGGCTTAATGTTACTGGGCATGGTGTTAATTTACTACGGCAAAAAAGGAGTGTTAGAACCCCTGCTGATGATACCCATGGGCATGGGCATGTCCGCCGTTAATGCGGGGGTGTTATTTCTCCCCTACGACTTAGCCCAAGCCACCGACTCGCTCAATGGGCAAGGTACACTTTTCGTTAGCCCCATTGTGAGCGATACCGTTAAGCTCATGTATGTGTTGCAAGTGGATTTTCTGCAACCGATATACACCTTTACCTTTAGTAATGGCCTAATTGCCTGTATTGTCTTCATGGGAATTGGCGTGTTGCTTGACGTAGGTTTTTTGTTAGAACGTCCTTTTGAGAGTATGTTCATTGCCCTCTGTGCCGAGCTTGGCACTATCTTAACCTTTCCCATTGCTGTGGCGATGGGTCTCACCCCTAGAGAGGCCGCTTCCATTGCCATGGTGGGCGGGGCAGACGGCCCCATGGTGTTATACACCTCGCTCATTTTAGCCAAAGATTTATTTGTTCCCATTACGGTGGTGGCCTATCTTTATCTCGGCTTAACTTACGGCGGCTACCCCTACCTCATCAAATTGCTGATTCCAGAGCATTTGCGCGGTATCAAGATAGAGAAATCACAAGTCCCTTCCAAAATCACGTCAGGCCAAAAACTGACCTTTGCCGTTGTTGGAAATTTAGTGTTATGTTTTCTCTTCCCAGTTGCTTCGCCCCTTTTTGTTTCCCTCTTTTTAGGGGTGGCCGTGCGTGAAGCAGGCATCACTGAGTTTAGTCAATTGATTGAACACACCTTTCTTTATTCAGCCACCTTCTTCTTAGGCTTTTTGTTAGGCGTGTTATGTGAAGCTAATACTCTCTTAAATCCCACCATCTTTTTATTACTGATATTGGGCATTACCGCCCTCGTGTTATCGGCCTTAGGCGGCATTGCGGGAGGTTACATTCTCTACTTCCTCAAAGGTGGCAACTATAACCCCACCATTGGCATTGCGGGCGTGAGTTGCGTGCCAACATGCGCTAAAGTGGCGCAAAAAGAGGTCTTCAAAGTTAATCCCCACGCTGTTATTTTGGGTGAAGCCCTCGGCGCGAATATCAGTGGCGTGATTACTAGTGCTATTATTACAGGTATTTACGTTACGTTAGTGCCATTGATACAATAGAGTTATATCAATCGGATTTACGCGATTTTTCCACCTTAGGACTTACGCAAAAGCCAAGTCTACCCCCCTTAATCCCCCCGACATCAGGGGGAGATGTTGCTCCCTCCTCCTACGTAGGAGAGGGCTTCCTACGTAGGAGAGGGCTGGGGTGAGGTGTTTGCGTAAGTCCTAACCTGTAAATTTTCAGGTGATAAGGCCAGCCATTATAAGGTTCAAAACCTTATAATGGCTTACATCATGCTCCATCACCGAATTATTTACAGGTGGCGATTTTTTAGTTTTTTAAGAATCCGCGTCCCAAACCTTAATGAATCAAAAAGCCCCCGCCATAGATTTGTGGCGGGGGCTTTTTGGTAGGACTTACGCAAAACTGTTCATTTTGAGGAGTGACACACGAGGGCGTGTGTCACTGTTAGCACGAGGGCGTGCTAACTCCGCGATTTTT
>JAIFLK010000205.1 GCA_020049115.1 Chloroflexota bacterium
GTTAAGACATAGGATAGCACTATCTGACTTTGTGGGCAAATTGGGGGGTGTGATTTGTTAGGTAAGGGTAGAACAGACATTCCTGTCTGTTCTATAACGAAAATGTGCGTTATTGGCTTGATTTACCGCGCCAGCCAATCTTCCGTAATGAGATGAGGAATACGGACAAAATGGCTATCGTTGGTGACTAAAATGAGGTTATGCGTTAGGGCAGTGGCGGCTATCATAATGTCATTTTCTGGAATTATTTGACCTGTAGTTCGCATATAGGCATGAAGTTCCGCCGCGCGGTCAAGGAGGGCTTCACCCTCAAAGCCTAATATTTCATATTCGATACACATTTCATGGAATAATGCCAATTTTTTAGGGGCATTGATGGCTAATAAACCCCGTTTAATTTCAAAATAGCTGATAGCACTGATATAAATATTAAGGTCATCACTCACCACCCTGGCGAGTTTTTGGATAACGGATTTATTTTGTTTAAGCACTGCTGAAATGATATTGGTATCTAACAAATAATTTTGATTTAAACTCATGCTCTTGTCACAGCCTCATCATATCGCTTAATTTCGGGTGGGGTTAAATCTGACAATAATCCTGAAATACTCTTTAAGGCCATTAATCGGCGGACTCGTCTCCGCAAACTTTCGTCAGAAATGGCTAAAAACCGTTCATGGGAAAAACGCTGCATAGACTTAAGGAGGTAGGTCAGCGTTTCTGTTTTATCCAACGCCTGCTGATAAATTTCCTTTTCCCGCATGAGTTTTTCCATGAGTGGCTCAATTCGGGCAAGGTATATTTGCTGGTTTGGCGGTGGATTCAAACTGAGGGCTATGGTATTGGGTGGTGTGGGTAAAGTTAAATAATTGTTCATATTTATGCTCCTGGTATAGTTACTGTTCAGGAGTATTGTACCATGATCAGTCCCTTTTGGCGAAGGATTGCTATGGGGCAGACAGAGTAGCATTATCTGACATTGTGGGCAAATTGGGGGGTGTGATTTGTTAGGGGAGTCCTATATTTGTTACGAAAATAAATATAGGGACAAATATTGATGATAGTTCACTTTTAAAGCAAATAGTGATAATTTGCATCTTGTTTTGAGTTGTGCTACTATGTGTCCTTAATATCATTAACAGCCGTGAAATTCGGACACAATAGATAAGAACTTTCTCAACCTGTTATAAAGTCATGTGGGTGACTGGCAGGTTTTTGAGGCAGAGGGTTCTTGTTTTGTCTCTAATGTTGTTTCGATTCCCCACATTTCAAGGGCAAAAAAACGCACTGAAATTGGGGTATGAGCCTGTGGGCTGATGCGGCTGATGAGGGTGTGTTTTTTTGTTTGGTTTGTTTAGTAGTTTTAGTGTAAAAGGAGGATTAAAAATGTTGCAATCTGAATTTAGTTCTCACTAACGTATACCCCCCTGATTTGACATACGGGAGGTTACTAAGAGAGAACAATATGTTCGAATTGGGTGGGTGGGGGCAAACTGAAGGTTTCGGGAAAGGCTAACCCTTCATTTAAGAGATGTTGCAAATAGATTAAGCCTAATTGGAACAGACTATGTTGGAAGCGGTCTGAGCGCACCAATTGGATAAAAGTCTTGGTCATAATAGACTGCACCCCCAAAAAGATACTAAAAACATAGCCGATCGCCACCACCATTAATAACCGATTAACCCGTTCAGGTCGCCAGAGTTTGGTCTTATCCACATGAAACCCTCGCCCTTTGACATCAGAAAAGAGGGTTTCTATGGTGTAACGGTAATGGTACATGTGCTTGGCGGTGTCAAAATCAGCATAATTGGTGACGAAAAACCAATGTTCTTGATAACACTGATGCCAGACCACTAAGATGTTGACAGGGGTTACTTGTTGACTTTGAGTAAAAATCACCCCTGTGAGCAAAGTTTCTTGCTCTGGTACCAAGGGCAGATCTTGTAAGGCGACCCAATGCTCTTGATAGAAGACCAAGGTGCTTTTGCTGGTGCGGCAAACATAGTGCCAAGTCGGTTGGTCGTTAAGCCAAGAAACTACCTCGCTACCATCAAACTCGCCGTCGCCCAACAAGACCAGTTCGCGCCCTGCAGGTAACATCTCGGCAATGCGTTGTAATAAAGCTAACTGTACCTCTTGCGGACAATGCCCCTTTTTACCCTTGAAAACAACCCAAGCTAGTGGCAAGGCCCGACTTTTATAATGAATACTGACCATCAGGCAAATACAATTACCCCCAATTTTGGTGGAATCAATGGCTAAAATCAATGGTTCATGGGTCAGTGCAGCCATAATCATGGCCACAATGGGGGCATACATCGATTCGACGGCGATATGTTTGTTGGTCATAAAACGACGGAATCGGTCAACGAGACTTTGTTTTTTGCCCGTATAGTTTACATAACGAGCCATTTGGCTGAGTTGACTATGTTTGCCTTGCAAAAGACCTGTGAGCATCTTGGTTAAAGTGACCTGATGGGTTTCGGGCAACTCTGGAAACAAGCGAATAATTTGAGTGTAGATGGTTTGGTGTAGTCGAACTGTATCGGTCATTATATCATCCTCTATTGCCTTTTTTATCAAAAATGTTATAAATATATATACACCCCATAGCCTATTTTTGGCAAATTGGGGGGGTATACGTTAGTGAGTTAGGAATTAGGAATTGGGAATTGGGAATTGGGAATTAGGAATTAGGAATTAGGAAGAAACAAGGAGTCCGCAATTATTTGCGGGTTGTCCGCAAAGGATTGCGGACTCCTTTTCCAAATCACCCAATTATTTACAGGTGGAATTTTTTTTAAGAATCGGCCCAGATTATGGCGCAACCGCTGCGCGGCCAGTCTCATCTAACAACTCATGGGGTCTATTCAGGGACGTAGCCTCACGCAAGGTCGCGCCACTCACCGTAATTTTGAGGGGGCCGTAGAGGTTATTGCTCTCATTGCCCTCCAAAATCGCCCCCGTTGCTGCGCCGCTAGTGGTAAAGGAATCGACCAACACATAAAGGTAATATGTCCCCGCCTGATTGAAATAATTATGTAATGGTTGCCCCTTCCAGTGTTGCGGCCATCGCCCCAAACCCGTTGGGATAAAATTACTGTAATTTTTTGTATCATCTAACGGGTCATTCGGGCGCAAATTGGTTAGCTCTAGCGTGCCATGCGCGCCAATGGCGTACACTCGCCAAGCCACGCCATGTGGCACGAGCGCGTCATCAAACGCAATATCCCAACCTTGATTCACGTTGGGCGTGATAGGTTGTTTCGCCAGATAAAGGTCAACCCAAAATGGGGGTAGAGACAGGGCATGCCCTGTCTCTCCTTGATTCTGGAGCGTAATTTTCAGTTCTATTTCTTCGCCTGTCTGCGGCGTAAGGTTAGAGATATTGACCTGTTGTACCGTCAAATCAGGTAACAAATTTTTAAGCACCAACGGTAAATGATTATGCTGAATGGTCGGCGGAATATAAAGCGGCGTGACGGCGGTGGCTTGGTTATTTTGGGGCGTGGGGTCGCGGCCAGTGAGCGCGCCGATGGAGGCATGGTTAATGATTTGATTTGCCGTGATGGGCGGTGAAGTAATCACCTGCACCGCGAACATAACGCTATCTGACGCACTAGGGGCTAAGGCAGTGGGCAGTTGATAGCTGCAAACTGTTCCCGCGCCCGCGCCATTGGCACAACTCCAGCGAGTCGAGGTGGTCTGAAATATCGTGTAAGCTGGCACAGTTTCGGTCAAACGCACGCCCTGCGCCACCGCTGGCACAGTTTCGGTCAAACGCACGCCCTGCGCCACCGCGCCGCCATTATTGGCATAATCTAGCCGATAAGTCACTAAATTGCCTGGCTGAAGTTGGCTGACATTTGCCACTTTGTTCAGGGTCAAATCAGGCAAGGCCGTGTCAATAATCGCCACCTCTAAACGCGCCAGATTATCCGTTGGATTTTGCTCCGTGCCATTTTGCCCGTTATCGGCTATTAAGGCGGCATTACTCAATTGGGTCATGGTTATAGGCAACGGGTCAGCCACATGTAAGGTTAAAGTAATAGGGTTGGTGGCGATAAAACCAACGGGGAGTGCGCCGATTGGATAAACATATTGATTGCTACCGCCAATTTGCTGCCAACCAGTAGAGCCACGCTCAAAGGTGGTGTAAGGTGGGAGTAACTCGGTTAAAACCACGCCCTCGGCGGGACGGTTGCCAATATTGGCATAAATTAAGCCAAAGGTGACCCGCCCGCCCGCTTGCGTTACGGTTTCATCAGCCAATTTCAGCAGACGCAAATCTGGCCCGCCTGTCAATGGCGGCGTGAAGGTGATGGGCGTAGTCACGGTTGCAAGATTATTTAATAAATTTAAGTCTACACCACGCTGATTCTCCATGCCCACGAGGGCGGTGTTGGTTAGCACCGTTACACTGTTAGATAACGGGTTGTCTACGCGAATCACAAACTCAATTTGCCCAAACGCGGTGGGGCCAGTGGCTAATGCACCCGCGTGATAACGATATAGATTGTTACCCACCGCTTGCCAGCCACTCGGCCCGATAAATTGGGTATTCATAGGCAAGGTTTCCGTAATAATAACATTCGTGACCGCCGCCTCGCCCCGATTGAAATAAAGCAGCGTATAGGTCAACCTGTCACCCGCTTGCACCGCCTGACCGCCGTCACTTTTGAGCAAGCCTAAATCAATATTTGGTAATGTTGTCTGTACGGGAAGGGTTAATGTCGCCACATTATCGGCAGACAGCGCGTCCGCCCCATGCGTACCGTCATCTTGCACTGTAGCATTGTTAATAATTGTGCTGACGGTGTCGGAGAATGGGTCATTGACGAGAACAGCCATGTTAATAGTGCTGGCTTGGCCTGGGGTCAGCATGGGCAAGATTAAATTACAAATTGTTCCACCTGTTGCACCATCGACGCAGCCCGTCCAAGCCCCACTTTGGCGGGCAATAAAGGTGGTTTGGCTCGGCACAATTTCTTGTAAGATAATGTTGGTGGCGGTTTTATTGCCCGTATTGGTCAGAGAGAGTGTATAAAGAATTGTGTCGCTAGGGGCAGTAATTTGGCGATTAGCGGTTTTGGTCAGGCGCAAGTCAAAGACATTTTCCACCTGAATATCTTCATACGCTGTATTATTGTTAGAATTAAGCTCATTTTCCGCCGCGCTAATCATGGCGGTATTAGTAATAATTGTAACATTATCGGGCAGAGGTTGGTCAATTGTTACGACAAAATAACGAAATCCACCATTAGCTTCCGTAATGGCAGTGACGCTGCCAATGGCTAAGGTATAAAGCCGCGTGCCGCTGACGGGCTGCCAACCTGGAGAGCTAATCTGGGGATTAAATTGGGTGTGAAGCGGTAATTCTTCCGTAATCATGACATTCGAGGCCGTAATGTTGCCGTCATTAAAATAGGCCAGAAAATAGCTGATGACTCCGCCTGGGCGCACGGGGTGAAACACCGTTTCTATTTTAACCAGGCGCATATCTACGCCGTTGGTGATGGTTTGGCGCGGGGTTACGTGAGAGTTCTTAAGCCATTGAAATAGAGCTTCATCTCCACCCTGAGTCAAGGGGAATGTCGTGGTGATAAGGGAGTCCAAATCTTCAGATTTGTCAGTTGAATTTGTCAAATCTAAAGATTTGGACTCCATTACTGAAGGGTCATCTGCCGAAATGGTCAGTGGTAGCCAAACCATTAGCCCGAATATGAAGGTTAAAATTGCAAGATTGATTAATTTACGAGTGAGCATAGTCATGTGTCCTTTGTTATTTGTTGGTTGCCCTTTATCCGTTGTAAAATGAGAGTCTTAAAATTTGAAAAGTTAGCCATACTTTCGTCCTATTACAGTTTTAGTAGCGATTATAAGGCTTAAAGCCTTATAATCGCTGATTGACAGTAATTATAACTAACCAATGACAACTGACAAAGGACGAAGGACAACTGACACCTAATAACTAACAAGGGACAAAAAATGATACCTGACAAAGGACTAACCATTACCAAAGAAGATATTGATAAAGCCTATCTTGCCATTCATGAACATTTGCCCATCACGCCGCTATTGGCTTCGCCCAAATTGAGCGAGCGATGCGGTTGTGAGGTGCTGCTTAAGTTGGAAAATCGGCAAATGACAGGTTCATTTAAGGAGCGCGGGGCGTGGAATAAGCTGCTGAGTTTGACCGCAGAGGAACGTAATAACGGGATTATTGCGGCTTCGGCGGGCAACCATGCTCAGGGGGTGGCCTATAATGCGCGCCAATTGGGGATTCGGGCTAAAATTGTGATGCCAACGGGTACACCCCTCACCAAAATTGTCGCCACACAGGGCTATGGGGCAGAGGTGATTTTGCATGGCAATAGTTACGATGATGCTTACGAATTGGCGGTAGAGCTAGGAACAAAAGATAGCTTAACGCTTATTCATGCCTTTGATGACCCATTAATTGTGGCGGGGCAAGGCACGATTGCGATTGAGATTGTGCAAGATGAATTGTGTGCCGATTTAGATATGATAGTCTGCCCTATTGGCGGTGGCGGTTTGATAGGTGGACTGGCAACTTATATGAAAGCGGTGCGCCCTGAGGTCAAAATTATTGGCGTGGAGGCAACTCAATGTGCTTCCATGGCGCAGGCATTGCAGATGGGACAACCCGTTAAGTTGGCGCGCGGGGCTTCACTGGCAGATGGGATTGCGGTGAAACGAGTGGGGCAAATCAATTATAATCTCGCTAAATCTTACGTGGATGAGGTCATTGCGGTAGATGAAGATGAGATTGCGCGGGGCGTGTTATTGCTGCTGGAGTTGGAGAAATTTGTGGCGGAAGGCTCTGGGGCCGTGCCATTGGCCGCGCTCATGACTTATCCGCAGAAATTTGTCAACAAGAAAGTATTACTTATTATTTCGGGTGGCAATATTGATGTCAACGTGCTTGATAAAATCATCACGCGCGGCCTCACGGTTGCGGGGCGGATTGTGGAGCTAAAGGCGCGTGTGCCTGACCAACCTGGTTTTCTGGCCGATGTGTTAAAAGTGTTTCGTGAACAGCAAGCCAATGTGTTAGATGTCAGCCATCATCGTTACTATTCAAGTACGCCCTTTGGCTTTGTGGATGTTTCCATCACTCTCGAAACAAAAGGTCATAGTCATATTGACCGCATTAAACAGGCCATGTCCACGGAAGGTTATTTGTTGAACGCGAAAGAGTGAACGCGAAGGGATGCGAAGGAGGGCGAAAAAGGTGAACGCGAAGAAGGGCGAAAAAAGGGCGAAAACTTAGCGTCTTTTTCGCCCTCCTTCGCGTCCTTCGCGTTCACCTTTTTCGCGCCCTTCGCGTTCACTCTTTCGCTCTCCTTCGCGTTCTATCTCGCCTGATACATCTGCCCTAACGGGGTCAACTCACCCGTTTGGGGATTGATAAGAGTGCAACTTTGCCACCCCTCAGCCTCGCCCTCATGACCCGCCAACCGACTAGCAAACCAAGCATAACGGGCAATCCAATCCGTTTGGTCAAGCCAAACTGTTATATCGGCCATAATTTGGTCATTCCCCGTCTTGCCCGTCGCCGTGTTCCAACATTCGCCACCATATTCCAACACCCACACCGGCACATTATAGCCCAAATCTAACGCTTCTTGATGACGCGCCGTTAAATAAGATTTCGCGCGTTCAGGCGTACTGCGATAAATATTCCAGCCAATAGCATCAAAATGGGGCTTTTTGCCATAAAGTTGTTCATATTCCGCCACCATCGCCCACGTCCATTGATGTCCATATGGCTCTTGTTGCCCTGGCTCAAATTGATTGGGCGTGGGTGAAACCAATTTCACCCCTGCTTTCGCGGCGGCCTCTTCAATTTGATGCCAGGCCTCGGCCCCTTCACCAGGGGTCATATTGGCTTGCCAAGATAAATTTGGTTCCGTAAAACCCATCGCCCAACCAGAGGCTTTGGCTGCCTCCATAATTTGGTCAAGACTCTCCAATGAACCGCCATTATAAATTCGCGGGATAAAGGCCCCTTTATTACAACTATTATCAGGGTAAAAATTCCAATTGTGATACCATGAGGCACGCAACTTCTCCATGTCGGCACAAGCAAATTGCCCCCCAACCACCCCTAACCCCTTTTTAGGACTAGCCGCAGGTTGGGTCGGAATGAGCGTGGGCGTGGCGGAAGGGGTGGGCGTGGTCGTTAAAGTGGGTAAAACCCCTGGCTGTAAGGTCGCACTAGGGGTGGGCGTGGGTGTCGGTGAACCCATGGTGGTTGCTTTGCTGGTAGAAGTTGGAGGCGTGGTTACATTAGCTGACGGAGTGTTACCATTGGACGTGGTTACAGTTTGAGGTGTCGCTGAAGTTGTAACCGCAGGGCTAGAGTTACCCTCAGAAGAAGGTTGGTCAGCCACAATCACCTGCTCTTCTAGGGCTACGGCCGTGGCAAAGGCTTTTGAATTATAGGTCATCGTGGGCGTATCTTGGGGCGTGGGGGGCAGGGTTGGCACAACCCGATTGGCAAAGTCATTATTATTGGTAGAGTCATTATTGTTAGTCGTAACCACCTCGGCGTTGGTGGTTGTTACAGTAACCTGACCTGTTAAAGGTTGATTATTGGCCGCGGCCGCCGTTGCCGTGAGCATTTGGTCTAAAACCGCCACCCGTTGAATTGGGCGAGTGGATTCAACACCAAAAAGTGAGGTTGAGCTACAGGCGAGAGTGAATAAAGCTAACGTTAAAATGTACATTCGTTTCATGGGTGTATCCTATTTTTTAAGCTGTCGATTTAAGAAATCAACTGTAATTTGATATACGTGTAATGAGTCTTTCCCGTCGCCATCGGCTAATAAATAATGGCTGGCCCCAGCAAAAAAGTAGCTCTCATAGCTCGCGCCCACCGCTTCTAAGCGTTGGGCTAATAATTCAGTTTGTTCAAATGGCACCACCTCATCCGTGCGACTATGTAATAAAGCGATAGGCGGGAAATCGGCCTGGGCATGGTAAACGGCTGAATAACGCCAATAACGCATTATTTCATCACTGGGCAACCCCGCCGCAATCATCACCTGGTCAAGGCCGAAAGGCGGCTGAAATGTTCCCGCCTCAAAGCGTTGCCGCAAGGTAAACATGTCGGTGGGCGGGCCTAAAAGTAACGCCGCTTGCACATCTTGACGGCGTTCAATTAACCGTAAGACATGAATACTGCTAAAACTGCCCCCCAATAAACCGATTTGCCGCCCGTTACTGTGCGGAAATGCCCCGATTTGCGCCAGATTAATGAGCCGTTCCAATTCATCAATCTGACTCTCTATTTCAAAACTATAGGCTGGCCCCGTCGCAATCACCGCATAACCCGCCGCCGCCAACGGCACACTCGCACAGTCCCAACTATCCACTGGCCCAGGGTAAATGGTCAATAAAATCGGCCATGAGGTGGTCGTGGGCGTTATGGGTAGATAAAATAAGGTCAACTGGTTGGGGCTGCCCGCGTTGTTGAAATGAACCTGAAACCTTTGCGCCGTCCCTGGAATGGGTTCAGGGCAACTTAACTCCGTCGGCGGACTTAACGTTAGCTGGTCAGCAGGCATCAGGGGCGCGGCGATTTCGGGTGATAATTGCACATTCAACATGGTTACATGGTGTAATCCAATCGCTACAGGTGGCAGCAGCCGATTTTGATAATGGGACGCACCCGCCACAGGGCGATACCAACCCGCCGCCACCTGGTCAATCCGATAATGCCCCGTGCTATCACTTTGGGCATAATAAGTTGTGCCGTCCCACCAAGAAAGCAACACCCACGCCTCGCTTATCGGCTGGCCTTGCTCATTTTGCACCACGCCTTCAAGCGTACCATCTTCCTGCTTAATGGGCAAACCAGAATATGACCACCATAATTGCAAGCTATGGTAATATAAATTATTACGTAACGGCCAAATATAACGCTGTTGGCTGGTGGCGAGAAAAAAGAGACTCAGCAGCAATAGGCCACTGAGGATAAAAATGAGGCGTGATTTAGGGGGCATGTCATACTTCGGTTTGGAGTCCAAATCTTTAGATTTGACTGCCCAATCTAACAAATCTAAAGATTTGGACTCCATGTGGCGAAAAACAAATAACACTAACGCTTTTCTTAACCTGAGTTCGGGATAAAAAATTAGGACGCGGATACACGCGGATTCGCGCGGATTTTTAAAAACAAAATGAAAAACTGCTACAAATCAAGGCAAGGTAACTTTCCTTTATTCTTAGCCTTATTCCGAACTAAAGTCTTTAGTTTTTTAAAAATCCGCGTGTATCAGTGCAAATCCGCGTCCTATTCCCTATTTGTGACCTTATCCCGAACTGAGGTTCTTAGCGTCCTGCGCGGATTCTATGATTGAATTTACTATTGTGCCACTAAATAGCCATCATTGTCAAAAGTAACGAGTCACGTGAGACATGATGACCGCTATACTCAGTATTTCAAGATTTGTCACCCTCACCCCAGCCCTCTCCCAAAGGGCGAGGGAGTCTCTTGTCTCCCCTCGCCCTTTGGGAGAG
>JAIFLK010000211.1:0-7780 GCA_020049115.1 Chloroflexota bacterium
AATAAACAGGAATACCATATTTAGTATTTGGCAGCGAAACCTCAATAATTTCTGCGCCCAATATTTCTAATTGTTTAATCGCGGCGCGGATGGTGGTCTCCACATTGGCCTCCAATCCGCCCACAAAATATTCCTGTGGCACGCCCACTTTTAACCCTTTAAGGTCAGGTGCTTGTTTCATTTCCATAACGTAATCGGGAACGGGCGCAGGCAAAGTGGTGGCATCTAATGGGTCTTGCCCCGCCAGATAGCTTAACATGATGGCCGCATCCTCCACATCTTTGGTCAAGGGGCCAATTTGGTCAAGCGATGAGCCATCTTTGGTCAAGGGGCCAATTTGGTCAAGCGATGAGCCATGAGCAATCAACCCATAACGGCTGACCCGCCCGTAAGTTGGCTTAAGACCGACCACGCCGCACAATGAGGCGGGCTGGCGAATACTGCCGCCCGTATCCGTGCCAAGCGTGGCCAGGGCTTCATCGGCGGCGGTGGCGGCAGCACTCCCGCCACTGCTACCGCCAGGCACACGGTTCAAATCCCAGGGGTTACGGGTGCGCTTGAAGGCTGAATATTCAGTGGATGACCCCATGGTAAATTCGTCAGTGTTAGTTTTGCCGACGAAAACCGCCCCTGCTTGGCGCAATTTGCCAATGACGGTGGCATCAAAAGGCGGCACGAAATTCTCTAAAATTTTAGAGCCAGCCGTCGTCGTTACGCCCTGAGTGATGATAGCATCCTTAATGCCGAGGGGAATCCCTAGCAGGGCATTATCTTCGCCCGTTGCCCGCCGTTCATCGGCCAAGCGCGCCATGCTGAGGGCTAACTCTGGTTGCAAACTGATGTAGGCTTGGGTTTGGCCTTCCACCGCCTCAATGCGGGCTAACACACTCTCGGTTAATTCCACCGAGCTAATTTCGCCCTGACGTAACATTTCTTGGGCGGCATGAATGGTCAATGAGTAAAGTTCCACAATGGGTTTCCTGTTATAATTAGTGATATAATTTTCGCTAACAGACCTGCAAGGTTTCCAAAACCTTGTAGGTCTAAACACGAATTAATCTAAAATGGCACGGACTTTGAATGAGCCGTCTTGGGCTTGAGGGGCGTTGGCAAGCGCGTCTTCAACTTTGAATGAGCCGTCTTGGGCTTGAGGGGCGTTGGCAAGCGCGTCTTCATTGCTCAAAGAAAGGCGCAATTCATCGGCGCGCATTACGTTGCTTAAGGGAATGGCACTTGCCATCGGCGGAATACCCGTAGTGTCAACTTGCTGTATCATGGTGGCATATTCCAAAATAGAAGAAAGTTGCTCTTGAAACATAACTTTTTCGGCTTCGGTTAAGGTGAGTTTGGCTAATTCAGCAATCTTCTCAACTTCTTGGCGGGTTAATTTTAACATCAATAAATATCCTTGTTGAGCATTTTAATCCTTTTCCATGATAAGGAGATTAAACTCTTTGTCAAACAAAGCCTGAGCTAGGGATAGACTTGCACCCAACCTAGCCCACCATTAGGGTCTAAACGAACCAGCCATGAATGATTGGCGGCTAAATCAATCTCCCCTTGCCCCGCGCCTTTCGCCACAGTGACGCGGAAACTGTAGGTTTTTGGCGGTAAATCAATCATTTTTATCATTTCCACTTCAACCGCAATGGCTTGATTATTTAACTCAATATTGGCGGTTTCACGATAAAAGTTTTGGAAATATAAGCGGCCTTGCCCTAACGGGGGGGCTAATTTTTCTTTGGCCTCGGTTGAGTTATCATCAGTGGGACGGGCGGCGGTGGTGGGTGTAGGAGCAACGGTGGCGGTTGACGTGGGTTGAGAGGTTGCGGTATTGGGAACGGTGAGTGAAGGGGCAATGGTGGGAGTTGATGCTGGTTGAGGGGTAGCCGTGTTAACGGGTGAGGTCGGCATGATAGTTGGCGTTGCTTGAGGAGGAGAGGAGGTGGGGGTGACAGCGGGTTGAGGCGTATTCGTTGCAGGAGTCTCGGCTACGGGAGTTACGGGGCCAGGGATAATACCCGTTGCTGTTGACGTAGCAGTTTGGGCGGGACTATTGGTTGGAGTGGTCAGTGGGGTGGTGACTGGACGTGGAATAGTTACGGTTATTACAGTTTGTGGTAAAGTTGCAATGACGGGTGGCGTAGCCGTATTAAGGCGAGTGGGGTTAAAATTGGCGGCCGTTGAGGTGGCAGGGGCAATCATGTCGCGCAGATTGAATTGAACAGAACGGGCAAAAATCACTAACTCGGCGAGTTGGCTGGCGCGTATCTCAAATGAGCCTGGCGCGACGGCAATCTCTCCTGTTCGTCCAGTGGCGGAGTGAATATTAAAACTGTATCGCCCTGGCTCTAAAATGATAGGCCATTTTTGTGATGGGGCGATGACATACGATTGCCCTGATGGGCCGATTAAATCGAAAACTATCTCCACTGGGCTGAGGTTTTCGGCGGTTAAAGCGGCTTTATCGGTTGGAACTTCAATCACTTGTTCCCCAATTTTAAGGGTCGGGGCAATCGGCTGATTTAAGATGGGTGACGGAGTAGAAACATTAACCTTTACTACAGTGGTTAACGTTGCTTGAATAATTAAATCACTCCCCGTGCGTGAGATAAGGGGTAAATCATTAGTGCTAATAATGCATAATTTCTGGCCGACCTTAAGGCGACCATTATCGACAATTGGCTCAAAAGTAGAGTCATTCAGTGATTTAATATTAGTGGCTTCAACGATAGCTGTAAAATAAACGGCTGCCCCATAAAAGCGTTGGGCTAATTTGGATAATGTTTCTGTGGGTTGTACGGTGTAAATTTCAGAACATTCTAACGGTAAAATTTGGCGAGTCGAGGTCAAGACAGGGGTTAAGGTCGCGGTGGCTTGATAAGTGGGCGCGGCCAAAATGATAGGCAAAGGACTCATTGAGATAAACAAGCTGAGAACAATAAAAAATAATTTTATGGGGCGATAATTCATGCAACATCTCCTGAACATGGGGGCAGAAAATGAACTTACGGAGTCCAAATCTTTAGATTTGACACAACCAAATCTAAAGATTTGGACTCCGTAGGTGTGATTAAAACGGTTTAGGTTGAAAGCCTGGCTCATTCTGAAACTGTAACATGCCCTCAGCCAACGTTAATACTAATAAGCCTTGCCGACTGGCGCGCAAGGCCACACTGGGGTCTATTCGCAACGAGGAGATAGAGGCAAAAACAGGCCGACTCCCAAACTCAGGAAAATAGTCCCGCATTATCGCCAATTTCTCTAAAAAATCGGTCACATATTCAGGTCTAAAAGTAGTTTTCGTCTCATTAACTAAAATATAATCTCCACACTCCGCCACTGCATCCAATTCTATCATGTGAGCATGTCCATTCGCGACGGCTCCGCGATAATATCGCTTGACCCGCACATTAACCAACCCCTCGGTTTCTTCAGGCAGGTTAGCCACTAAGCGTAATATCCGCAACATGTCAGGCGAAATCATATCCTCCACCAATGTTCCCATGCGCTGAGAAAGTTCCCCCATCTGCTTATTCGTCTGTTGCACTTGGCGTTCAGTCCGTTTAGACTCTTCGCTTAAACTCGCCAACTCCGTTTGTGTTTGTTTGGCTAAACTTGCTAACTCCGCTTGTGTTTGTTTGGCTAAACTCGCCAACTCTAATTTCGTTTGTTCAGACTGTTTGGCTAAACTTGCCAACTGGTCAGTTAAACCCGCCATGGCTTGGTCAACCCGCAGGCGCGATTTCTTACTATCCTCAATTAGCAACTTCAAAGCCTGTTGTAATACATCCGTTGTTATTTCAGCCATTATCCCTCCGTTAAAGTTAGCCCTATTATACCATGAAACAAAAAACTACCCTAAAACAAAAGAGGCAACTTCATGATGAAGTTGCCTCTTTATGGTTACTTATAATTAAGTTTCAGCTTAGGGGTAAATTTGACCCACACGTACTTGGGCTTGTTCATCCACTAAAATGACCCATGATTGGTCAGCAGCTAAGTTCAAATCAACATTGGCCGCGCCACCACCAGGGAGACTTAAGCCAGGTTTGTAGGTGCCAGGGGCTAATTCATGGTAAACATTTTCAGCACCAGGGGCTACTTTAACAGTACCACTGCCATCACCAAAGTCAATGTTGTACTCACCCGTGTACATATTTTGTAAGTACACACGGACTTTACCCGCAGTAGGAGCTAAACTAACGGTGCTATCAGTAGCTACAGGAGTAGCTTCCACAGCTTCAGTCGTCGCAGGAGTCGCTTCCAAGGTTTCAGTGGTTGCGGGAGTGGCTTCCATAGTTGCAGTCGCTTCCGTAGTAGTGGTCATGGCAGGAGCAACTTCCATGGTTGCAGTCGTTGCAGGAGTGGCTTCCATCATCGCGCTATCACGAACAAAGGTGCTGTTGGTATTGCCAAAAATAACAACCTCGGCCCATTGACCTGCTTTGAGGGTAAAGTCACCAGAGGTAGAGTAAGCCCCACCAGGTGAACCGGCATTGAATTTGTAGCTACCAGGTTCTAATACAAACATTTTTTTGGTGTTAGGAATAACAAATTGAGCATCAATGGTGGTTGTCCCAATAACATCTACAATGGTATCAACTGGGCCTAGGTTTTCAAAAGATACTGCAGTCTTGCCTACGGGAATGTCCATACCACTAGCTTTAGTGGCCGTCGTGCCACCTTCAGTTGTGGTTACAACAACAGGCATAGACATCATCATTTTGCCATCAGCCATGGTCACATCATAAGTAGTGCCATCCGTCATCCACACCATAATAGGTGTTGTTACGGCCATCATGGTTTCAGTCATGCCTGCTTCATGGGTCATTTCCATTGTGTGGCTCATGCCCATTGTATCAGTCATGTCCATAGAATGGGTCATATCAGTGGTCGCGGTCATGGTTTCCATAGTATACATCATCATGAATTGACCATCTTTGACCACCACATCCATTACTTTACCATCGGCATCTTTGGTCACTAATTTACCATCAACCGCTTTACCATCAGCCATCAATTTACCATCAACCATCGTAATTTCAACGGTTTTGGTTTCAGTAACAGTTTTAGTGGTTACGGCAGTGGTGCCAGTAGCAACAGTGCCAGCGGCAGGAATACATAATTTTTCGCCGACATTGATGACGTTTATATCAGCAATCGCGCTATAGGTTGTATCTTTAGCAGCAGCAGCGTTAGTAGCTTCAAAAATAGCCTTATAATCCACGCCAGTATATTGGGCAGCAATCGTGCCTAAAGTATCGCCAGCAGCTACGGTGTAGTCAGCTTGACAGCCTTCCATCATCATTGCGGTTTCGGTCATGGCAGTGGTTTCGGCCACGGCAGCAGTTTCAGTCACAGCAGCGGTTTCAGTTACAACTGCGGTTTCAGTTACAACTGCGGTTTCAGTCACGGCAGCGGTTTCAGTCACGGCAGCGGTTTCAGTTACAACTGCGGTTTCGGTTACAACTGCGGTTTCGGTTACAACTGCGGTTTCAGTCACGGCAGCGGTTTCAGTTACAACTGCGGTTTCGGTTACAACTGCGGTTTCAGTCACGGCAGCGGTTTCGGTTACAGCAGCGGTTTCAGTCACAACGGCTGAATTTACGACATACAAACTAACGGTATTTTGGCTGCTGATAATCTCAACAGGGCTGGGCTGGCCCTCACCTAAATAAATGGGAGCAGCTAAGGCTGCGGCTACGTTCCCCATAAGGAACATGAGCGACATTAAAACAATAACGATTTTAAAATTTTTGGTACTCAATTTTCATTCTCCTTGACTTTAACTAATAGGTAGTAATTTACAAACTTAAGATTTTTTGTAAAATGCACAAACAAGCACATTTATAAAACTAGGTTAATATACTCAGCATATCAAGATTGTAGCCTTTAGAAATATGATGTCTTGAAGACATCGGATTTTTTGGGCTAAAATAGACTCAAATCTTGATATACTGATACTCTTTTTAGGTATGCTCCTTCAAGCATTTTACTGAATAGCCATTGTTTAGTGCAAGTTTATATGCTGAAGGTGGCTCATCTAGCCACAACATTGTGTCTAATAGTAAGTTTTTTATCTTCTCTTACCCCCTCCCTCGGCAAAACTTTTGCAAAAACACGCCCTATTATACACAATCATTCACATAAGTCTAAAATGAGTGTCGCAATTGTGAATTAGGGAATATGAGCTGGGTAAAAAGTCATAAAAAACAGGATACAAGTGAAAAATTTGGAACAAAGCTGATTTTTATCGACCAACAAGGGGCTAAGTTTACCGTAACTCTCAGTCTTTAGTCAAATGAGGCGCATATTGTTTAAGCAAGTTTTGATTTTGCTCCTCAATTGTGCTATGTTTCAACCGTGTTTAGGCGCGGCCACATTTGGCTAGCATATAATAAGGATATTAAAAATCTATGAATAAGCAAACCCCTGACTATTTAATTATCGGGCATATGACAAAAGACAACTTACCCCATGGAGCTATTTTAGGCGGAACATGTAGTTATGCTGCCCTGACCGCGTATAATTTAGGCTTACGACCTGCTATCGTTACGAGTGCGGGGCCAGATATTCCCTCGATGGACATGCTAGCAGAGATTGAAATTAAAACGATTTTCGCGACAGCTTGTACTACTTTTGAAAATAGTTATCAAAATGGACAACGGCTACAAAAATGGCTAGGTACAAGTAATAACTTATCCTTAGCTGATGTTCCCGTGGGCTGGCAAACAGCCCCACTTGTTCATTTAGCTCCCATGGCGCAAGAAATATCCCCCACTTTATGTCAGAGTTTCCCGCAAAGTTTGCTTTGTGTAACTATTCAAGGTTGGCTACGGGGGCGTGATAGTGAGCAGAATGTTATTTACGAACCTCACCCCCAATTAACCGCCCAATTGCCCCAGGTGGATATTTTGGTGGTCAGTTTGGCTGATGTGGCAGGCGACCAAGCAGCGTTAGCGCATTTAGTGACGACCGTAAAACTAGGCGTAGAGACATTGGGGCCAGAAGGGTGTCGTTTATATTATGAAGGCAAAATTATCCATGTCCCCGTTAAAGCCGAAATAGAGGTTGACCCAACGGGCGCAGGGGATATTTTTGCCGCGACCTTCTTTACTTATTACTGGCGTACTCATGACCCGCTTAAAGCGGCGCAATTTGCCAATACTTGCGCCTCGCTCTCAGTGCGGGGCGTGGGATTAGCCAGCATTCCCAAACTCGCGGCAGTCGAAGCGCGCTGGCAAGAGATTTATGGCTAGGATAAATGTATATAATATTATGTCAAGTAGGGCTTGCATATATCAGCTAACATCGGTATAATAGGAACAACTTATGATTTAAGTTTTGTCCCTTAATAATGGATTTATGCCACACCCAAATTAACCTTTGGGGTTTTAAGCCATAGAGGATAATTTGCTTTAAAACTAAAATACTCAAGTCAGAATAGAGCATCTTGATGGACTTGAGCTTTTTTGCCTCTCTAAAATTTTAAGAGGCTATTGCAAATAAATTCAAACCTCGATATAATTGGCTAGGCATAATGAACTAAAACCTTTCGTAAAGGAGGTAACGTTATAACAGATTATATAACCTTACATACCCAGCAGTTTTCACCCACTCATTCTCTGAAGATAGCAAGTGGTTTAAAAACCATATTACAGTAAAAACTTAAGCTAGTTACCATACATAATAGAGTTTATACCGATTAAAAAATCGTTGACATTTTGTAGGGGCAATGCCTTGTGCTTGCCCCCATTGTGGGCAGGGACAAGCCCTG
>JAIFLK010000211.1:7804-10641 GCA_020049115.1 Chloroflexota bacterium
TGACATTTTGTAGGGGCAATGCCTTGTGCTTGCCCCCATTGTGGGCAGGGACAAGCCCTGCCCCTACGAAAATCATTAAATCGGTATAATATCTAATAACAACAGCGTTAATTAAAAGGAGATTCTCATGAAAGCAAAAGCCGTTCGATTTTTAGTGATTGCCATGATGATGGCATTTGTGCAATTGATGGTCGTTTCAACCAGTTTAGCCGCCTCACCTAATGCCCAACAGGGTTGGGGTGGTGGAGATTATCACACGGTACGTTACGGTGAAACCCTCTTCAGCATTGGTCGGATGCATGGCGTATATCCTTACGCGATTGCCCAAGCCAATGGCTTATGGAATCCTGATTACATTTTTGCAGGTCAAGTTCTCTATATTCCTGAAGGGGCTGCTTGGCATAACAATGGTGGTTGCAATACCGATTGTGATACGGGCTGGGATAACACGGGCTGGAACAATGACGGCTGTGACAATGGCTGTGATAACACCGGCTGGAATAATGATGGCTGTGACAATGGCTGTGATAACACCGGCTGGAATAATGACGACTGTGACAATGGCTGTGATAACACCGACTGGGATAACAGCGGTTGCAATAGCGGCTGTGATAACAGCAATTGGAACATGCAATATGGCAATAACCATCCCTACAACTACGGTTATGGCTATGACAACACCGGCTATTACTACAACAATTACAACGATGGTCAATACAATCAATACAGCTATGCTTGTGGCTATTACTACAATTGCTACTAAATGTTAGCTTAATTTAGCTTTATAAAAAACCCTGCTTATAATGAGCAGGGTTTTTTGTTCCCTTTGCCCTATATCAATGTTTCAAATTAGCCAAACTTATCATGGGTTCATATAATCTGACATGAAACTTATTCACTTGGAGTTGAATTGATGGAATATAAAGATTATTATCACATCATTGGGGTAAGCCGAGAGGCTACGTCCGATGATATTGAAAAAGCCTACCGTACTTTAGCCCGTAAATACCACCCCGACATTAACCCCAATGACCAGGAAATTTTACAGCGTTTTCAGGAAATATCCGAAGCCCTTACCGTTTTACTTGAGACCCAGAAACGAGCCAAATATGACCTATTGCAAACCGCGTGGCAAGCTCACCAAGGTTCGCCTGCCACGTTTGATTGGACTCCCTGGCTGACCACTCAGGAAGTCAGCTTTACGGCGGAACAGGCTGAATTTTCACCCTTTTTTAAGGCCATTTTTGGGACAGAGTCCACCCCGCGCCCTGAACCTGTCGCCATTGAAAAACTAGCCGCCGCATCTGCTTCGCCAGAGCCACCGCAGAAAAGTAAAAAATATGAGTATGTGCAGCCCATTGAAATTACGATAGATGAAAGTTTTAAGGGCGCGAGCAAAGTCCTGAAAATTGGCGACCAATCGCTCATGGTCAAAATTCCACGCGGGGCCAAAAATGGTACTCGTATCCGTGTGGTCGGCAAACAAGTGGCCTTGCCTACGGCTGACGGTACGATGGGGCCGGAGGGGGATTTATTTTTAGAAATAAAGTTTGCGCCTCATCCTCTGTTTGAAGCTGTCGGGGATGACCTGCAAGCGGAGTTGCCACTTAATTTATACACCGCCATGTTGGGCGGCGAAGCCACTGTGCCTAATTTGAGCAAAGGCGTTATCAAACTCAAAATCCCCGCTGAGACGCAACCAGGGCGAGTTTTCCGCCTCAAAGGGTTAGGGCTACCTCAGCTACAAAACCCCGATGAACGGGGCGATTTAATTGTTAAAGTTACCGTTACTCTGCCGCAAAACCTGACTCCAGAAGAAATTGCCCTCTTTGAGGAATTGGCCGATTTGCGCGGCCTATAGTAGTCATCGGATGACTACCACTGAGAATCGTTATGCCAAACGAATTATGGCCGCTTTTATATTCCTTTATCTTACTTTTAGCCACCATCTCCGCCATTACCATCATCCCCACCTTGCTATTATTGGCGTGGGTCATTTGGCAGGTTAAGAAGATAAACCTATCGCCTGATGCCGATTTTATGACGGCCATGCGTGCCACGCCGTTAGTAATTGTCATTTTATTAGATTTACTTGACCTCACGTTCAACTTCATGTCCGCCCCCATCAGTTGGGTTATCCTGACCTATTTGGGATTACAACCATTACGTGGCGTTACCATTGTCGAAGATATTCTACCTGGCACCGAACTTATCCCCACCATGACGGTTGCCTGGGTTGCCGCGAGGGTGTGGAAATAGCTGGTCAGCGTGTCAGTTTTTTAGCTGAACGCTGACACGTTGACTAGCTGACATGCTAATTATGAAACATTTCCTTTATTTAACCTTATGCACTTTATTCATGGGGCTAACCGCGTGCAACGCCACCCCCGTACCGATTGACCCCAAATATAACGCGATGATTGCCAATGGGTCATTTCCTTCAGGCGAAGCCGCACGAGGCAAAACGCTTTTTAATAGCCGCATCATTGGCAAGCAGGCCGCGTCAGGTTGTATCGTCTGCCATTCCGCCGAGCCAGGCGTAATCATTATTGGCCCGTCGCAAGTGGGCATAGCAACTTTGGCCGAGGAAGCCTTCCATTCCCCTGATTATAAAGGCAAAGCCACCACCCTTGAGGGCTATTTGTGGGAGTCCATGTTATTTCCTGCCGTTTATGTCACCCCAGGCTATCCTGATGTCATGTATCGGGATTATGGCAAAAGCCTCACCGAGCAAGACCTGGCAGATTTAGTGGCCTATTTAACCACACTCAAATAGGACTTACGCAAACACCTCACCCCAACCCTCTCCTACGTAGGAGAGGGTTGGGGTGAGGTGT
>JAIFLK010000002.1:0-10761 GCA_020049115.1 Chloroflexota bacterium
ATGCTCACCCATTTGCAAAGGGAAATCAGCACCTTTGTTGGTTCAGCCGAAGCCCATGATGATTTGACCGTTGTTATTATTAAAATTTAATGGAGTCACAAATATGCCCTACACCCCCACCATTCTACTTGTTGATGACATCCCCACCAATTTAGAAGTATTACTCGATTTTCTCAGCGACTCTGGCTTTGAAGTGCTGGTCGCCCTAGACGGCTCATCTGCCCTAGAGCAAGCCCATTACGCCCGCCCCGACCTCATTTTGCTCGATGTGATGATGCCTGGCATGGACGGCTTTGAAACCATTCGCCAACTTAAAGCCGATGAGCAACTCCAAGCCATTCCCGTCATCTTCATGACCGCCCTCTCCGATATTGTGGATAAAGTGAAAGGCTTCAAACTCGGCGCGGTGGATTACATCACCAAACCGTTGCAGCAGGAGGAGGTCTTGGCGCGACTCCATAGCCATCTGACTATACGAAAGCTACAACGAGAGTTAGAGCAAATGAATCTTGAATTGGAACAACGCGTCATAGAGCGCACCCGCGAACTGGCTGAATCCAACCATGCCTACAGCCGCTTTGTGCCAAAAGAGTTTTTGCAACTATTAGGCCAAGAAGACATCACCCAACTCCGCTTGGGCGACCAAATTCAAATGGACATGACGATTCTCTTCTCCGACATTCGTGATTTTACCAGCCTCTCGGAGACCATGACCCCTGAACAAAATTTTCGCTTTCTCAATTCTTACCTCAGGCGCGTCAGCCCCATCATTCGGGAATATAACGGCTTTATTGATAAATATATCGGTGACGGCATCATGGCACTCTTCCCCCGCCAAGCCGATGACGCGGTGCAAGCGGCCATCGCCATTCAAAAAACGGTTCTGGTTTATAACGAACATCGGCGCGAGCAGGGTTATCAGCCCATTCGCGTTGGCACGGGCATTCATAGTGGCAGCATTATGCTCGGCACGATTGGCGAAACCGAGCGCATGGAAGGCACCGTTATCTCCGATACGGTCAATTTGGCCTCCCGCATGGAAGGGTTGACCAAAATTTACGGGGCCAATATTGTGATGAGTGAACAAGTATTACTCCGTCTGCAAGACTCCGACCAGTATAATTTTCGTTTTCTTGACCATGTGCTGGTCAAAGGCAAACGTGCGCCCGTCTCCGTCTTTGAACTTTTTGATGGCGATGAGCCACCCCAACAAGAACTCAAAAACCAAACCAAATCCATGTTTGAAGAGGCTCTCATGACCTATTATGACAAAAGCTTCGCCCCCGCTGCCCAACAATTACAAACCGTCTTGGAGGTAAATCCCCAAGACCCCGCCGCCCAATTGTATCTACAGCGCATCAACCACCTCCTAGAGCATGGCTCACCCATTGATTGGTCAGGCACTGAATACCTTCATAAAAGTTAATAGGCCGACAGCCCTTATAAGGTTTCAAACCTTATAAGGGCTATTTATAAAGGAACTTCCATGAAACATTACGCCATCTATACCCTGTTCCTCTTACTCCTTACGCCCTACTCCCTACTCCTCCCCCCTGAAGGCGACAGTCCGCTATCCGCCGCCAGTGAGCAACGCGTTGCCCCCGCCCCCGTCGCTGATGACAGCCATTTTGTGGCCGATAGCGGCGGCGATTTAGACCAATATCTCTTTCGGGCTGACCGTCCCAACGGGCTAAAATTTAATATTCCCATTACGCGTTATTATTTCAACGTTGATAACCCGCCCCACTTTGCCGCCAATGGCCTGATACAATCAGCCGATTTAGCCGACTTAATTTTGCGACATATTCTCCCGCCCACCACCACCCTGCGGCTGCATGTCTTTGATGTGGACGGCACAGCCACCCACTGCCCCGAACTGGATTATCTTTATGTCAATCAACAGCCCATTTCTGCCCAAGCCGCCCCCGCCAAATTAAGCGGCGTGAATGGCAGTTGGAGTACCGTCAGCTTTGCCCTTCCCATTGGCCTGCTCAAATTTCCCCAAACCACAGGGCAACTCGGTCAGCCGCCCCTGCCCACCGAGAACGAGATTAAATTGGAGATTGACTTGCTATGCGAAAACAAATGGGCGGTGCAAATAGCCTGGGGCAGCCTCGAAATTCCTAGCCCCATGCGTCCCCTCATCTTCGCACATGGCTGGACGGGCGATGAAACCACCTTCAAGGAGTTTCTCGGCTTCGCCCAAAGTGACCGCCTCCCTACCGCCGCGCCCCCTGATTTATTGCGCGGTGTTAAGCCGATTGCCGAGACCGCGCCCATTTTAGCCAACGCCATCACCCAAGCCCGCCGCGAATTTGGCGTGGATAAAATTAACATTTTCGCCCATAGCAAAGGTGGCCTGGTGGCGCGGCAAGCCCTCCGCAGCCCTGAGATGGCGGCACAAGTGGATTATCTCGTTACCTTTGGCTCGCCCCATCATGGCTCAGATTTAGTCCCCGCCTGGATTAGTTGCCGCTTAATCGGCGATAATCTGCAAAACGATTGCCGCCAAGCGGGTGATGAACTCTCGGTGGCGGTCATTCGGGACAACTTTAATTACCGTAACTGTCAATTTCAATATCTGCCCTATCCGCAATGGACGGGCTGCCAGCCGCGCTTTGTCGAGCGCAACCGCGTCCATTACGTTTCGTTAGTCGGCGGGCTGTTTGATGTGGGTGGGCGCACCGCCACTTATCCCTGGCGGGCCGATACGTTCCCTTTCCCCAATGAATCCCATGATGACGCAACCTTTAGTTTGCTAACTCATCTTAATATCCATAAAACGCGCCAAAGTTATGAATGTGCCATCAGCTTTATTGCCCCCGCCATTTATCGGCGCGACGGTTGCCTCAGCGCGGCCAGTGCCAGCGCAGATGAGCTGCATCAAACCCCGCAATGGCCTGATGAACTCGCCCAAATCAGCCATGAGTCCAGCGGTGAAATTGCGGCAAATAGTTCCATCACCTTACCTTTTGTTCTCATGGAACGGGAAGTGGCGTGGGTCAATCTTTTTAGTGATAAACCTGTGACGCAATTAACCTTAATCAATCCTGACGGTCAAGCCATTCAAACAGCGGCTGCCGTTCAGCAAAATGAGTTTGGCGAGTGGTATCAAGTTCAGCTTAATCAACCGTTAGATGGCACCTGGCAATGGCAATTGAGTGCCAATGAAACGGTCAATTATCAATGGCAAGTTTTAGTGCAATCGTCTACGAAACTTTTCTTAACGACAGACCAACCCGATTATCTGCCCAACATGCCCGTTGTGGTGACGGCGGCCTTGTTTGCCGAAAATAGCCCCATTCAGGGCGCGGCCATCAGCCTGACGGTGACACGCCCCGATGAGAGCCAAGAGGTTATCAGCATGAGCGAAGCGGTGACGGCGGGCTTATATATAGCGCAACTGGATAGCTCGGCCATGAACGGGCGGCATAAGTTGGTGGCGCAGGCTGTGAAAGGGTTGATAACGCGACAAGCGCAAGCCTTTTTTAATGTGGCAGATAAGACGGCGCAAATTCAGGGCATTACGGGCGAAGTGGCGCAAGATACCAATGACAATGGGCTGTTTGATGAAATCAGCTATCAAGTCGCTGTCACCGTTGATGCGCCAGGAGATTACGAAATTAGCGGCATGCTGGTGGATAAGGACGGCCAGCCTGTGGCCTCCAGCAGCTATGCCACGCGCCAAGCCAACCATGCGCCGTTGGTGGCGGGGGCGCAGATTATTTCATTAACCTTTCCTAGCGCGGCGATGCCTGCGGCGGGTGCGCCCTACACCTTACAACATGTGGCAATTCAGCGTGAGGGGCTGCTCATAGATGAAGCTACGAATCGTTATGCCAGCCAAAGCTATGCCGCGAGTGAGTTGGAGGGCGAAACCGTTATATTTGTTAGCGGCAGTGATAGCGTGGGCGCGGCCAGTGAATTACAAATCAGCTTACAATTTACGGTGACAACGGTGGGAGAATATCAAGTGACGGGGCGATTGGTGGACGAATCGGGGCAAGAAATTGGCTGGAGTCAAAGCCCGTTGCAGGTGAGTGCGTCAGGGCTATCTAACGTCATGTTGCCCTTTGAGGGCGGGTTGATAGAACAACATGGCGTGGCGGGGCCATATCGGCTGCAAGATGTAACCTTTATTCAGCAAGATGGGCGTGCCAGTGCCATTTTGGGGCAGATTTACACCACCACTGCGTATTCATTGGATACCTTTGCGGAGGCTATCAACACTGATTATATTTCAGGGCAAGTTTTATTACAGGGGCGTAACAATGCCGCTGGTAGCCAAGTGACCCTAAGTGTGGAGGATTGCGCGGGCGCGCCTGACCCACAAACGGCGATTATTCGCCTGACCGACGCGGCGGGAAATTATCAATTGCCCTTAAGCCCTAACGAAACATATCGCTGTTTGCGGGTGAGCCAAGCCAATTATCTCTCGGCCAGCCACAGCCAAGCGACTTTCCAAAATGGCGATTTGCGCCCCGTAACGTTGCTGGCGGGAGATGTGACCCATGATGGGCAAATTAACATTTTCGACCTGGCCTATTTAGCGGCGCGCTATCAACAAAAAGAGGCCACCGCCGATTTGAATGGCGATGGCCTGGTCAATATTTTTGATTTGTCGCTGACCGCGAGTAATTATCCGCAACGCGGGCCGAAAAATTGGTGAGATAAACGAGGAGTGCAAACCTTCAGGTTTGCCTAGTGGCGCAAACCTGAAGGTTTGCACTCCGTAAATAGATGTTATGCTAGGTAATTATAAAATTTTAGTGGTTGATGATGAAGAGTTTGTGCGCGGTTTTTGTTGCGCTTTATTGAGCATGGAAGGGCTAACTGCACAGCCCGCCGCAAGTGGGCAGGAGGCATTGGGGTGGTTAGCCCAAAAACCCTTTGAGCTAATTTTGCTTGACCTCAGTATGCCCGACATGGACGGCCTCACCTTATTGGCGGAGGTTAATCGCCATTACAAACAGGTCAGCCCCATCGTGATGACCGCCTACGCCACCCTAGAGGCGACCATTCAGGCGCAAGATTTGGGCGTGGAAGGCTTTCTGCTCAAGCCATTTGATGACCAAAAATTACTAAAACTCATCGCACGGGTCATGGAGCGACGAACCTTGCGCCAGGATTATGCCCGCTTGCAAGCCCATGTCCCCTTGCTCGCCCTGGGACATCGCTTGATGGCTGAACCCAATTTAGGTAAATTGGCTCAGGCAGCCTTAGAAATTATCCAACAAGAGCTAAAAGTCACCTCCGCCGCGCTGTGGTTATATCAAGCGAAAGTCCTCAATATGGCGATGCAAATACCCGCTAATTTAGAGTTATTGGCCGCCATTGGGGCACCCTTGCCTCCCCCACCCATTGTTACTACCGCCCATTGGCTGGCTTTAGAGGCCACGGGACAGCCGACTGATAATTTAGCCACCGCACAAAATTTACATTTCTTACTGCAAACGGAAGAAGCCCCCACAGGTTGGCTGAGTTTAGCCCATGCCCAGCCTGGTCAATTTGCTGACCGTGATTTGGAATTTCTGACCGTAATTAGCAGCCATCTGACCGTCGGTTTGGAAAATCGCCACCTGTATCAAGCCATTGATTTAGCCCGCCATGAATGGGAATCGATTTTTAACACCATTCACGATGGAATTTTAGTGCATGGGGCGGGGCCGAACCCCATCATTACGCAAGCCAATGAAACCCTGGCCAATTGGCTACATCTGGAGATGAGCGAACTCATTGGGCAATCAGCGCATCATCTCCAGATGGATGCTGAGGGTCATGCCGTGTGTGACTTGACCTGTAAACAACCTGATGGTCAGATTATGGCTGAACCCATAGAGTTTAGCTCACCCCCCTGGGCTTATAATCGTACTTTTCGGTTGCGTACTTTTCCGTTATATAATCGGCAGCAATTAGTCGAAGTGGTGCATGTGTTAGAGGATATTACGCAAGCGACCAAAATGCAGGTGCAGATGATGCAAGCCGAAAAATTAGCCGCTTTGGGGCGATTATCGGCTTCCATGGCGCATGAAATTAACAATCCGTTACAGGCTTTGCGAAGTGGCTTGCGGCTTTTAAATCGGCCTAAGTTGGCCGAGGATAAACGGCAACAATATGTTACTATGCTCACCAAAGAGGTGGAACGCCTCATCAGCATCACCACCCAAACGTTGGATTTCAGCCGCCCTAGTCGGGTGGGCAAAGAGGCTACTCACTTAAATCAACTCATTCAAGAAACGTTAGGCTTAGTTAATAAACAGCTACAAAAGCATAAAATTATGCCTATATTTGAATTAGAAGCCGATTTGCCCATCATTCAGGTGGTGCCTGAACAGATTAAACAGGTCTTTTTAAACTTGATTTTGAATGCGATTGATGCCATGCCCGAAGGAGGTCAATTGACCTTTTCCACTTGTTATTCAGCCGTTGATAATTTTGTGGTGGCTGCCATCACCGATACGGGCGTGGGGATTCCGCCCGAAATTTGGGAGCGCATTTCAGAGCCATTTTTTACGACTAAAGAGGCTGGCACAGGGCTTGGCCTAACCATTAGTTACAGTATTATTGAGGCACATGGCGGCCATATTGAGTTGACGGCTGCTACGAGTGGCGGCTGTCGGTTCTTAATTTATCTGCCTGTTAATTTGATGGAATAGAGTTTATACCGATTAAAAAAATCGTTGACATTTTGTAGGGGCAATGCCTTGTGCTTGCCCCCATTGTGGGCAGGGACAAGCCCTGCCCCTACGAAAATCATTAAATTCTCTGAGGTCTAGTGTGGTCACGCGGAGTCAGCACGCCCTCGTGCTGGCAGTGACACACGAGGGCGTGTATCACTCCTCACCTCAACAAAAGAATAGCTCAAAGAACCTTAAAATTTTAGCTAACAGGAGTGTCAAAATTTCATTTTGACAGGCGAAAATAAAATTTTCGCACTCCTTCAGCCAAAACCCTAGCCTGATATTTTACGTAAGTTGTAGGAGTTGCCATGACGGTCAATAAAATTTTAGTGGTTGATGATGAAGATAGTTTACGTTTTTTCCTGGCGGAAGAACTGGTGAGCGAGGGTTATGAGGTTTATAATATGGCGAATGGGCTGGAGGCGATGGCTTTTTTGCAACAAAATTCGGTTGACCTGGCGATTGTTGATTTGCAAATGCCTGGTATTACGGGGCTGGAGTTGATGCGGGCGATGCAATCGCTGCCTGATGTGCCTGAGTTGATTATGTTGACGGCGCATGCCACGCTGGAAACCTCGATTGAGGCCATGCGGCTGGGGACGTGTGATTTTTTGTTGAAACCTTACGAATTTGAGGCATTATTACGGGGCGTGAAAATTGCCATGCAACGGCGGCAACAAAAGGTTCATCAGAAATTGGCGGCTCAATTATTGGTCAGCAGTTTGGGGTTGTCTGCGCCGATAATGCCGCCCCCGCCCAAACAATTCATGTTACAACTTCATCTCGAAGGCATGACCGTATCGAAAGATGGCGAGATTATCCCACTCACCGGGTCGGAGTTTAAGCTGCTGACGGCGATGCTAAAACAACCTGACCATGCCTTTACCTTTCAAGAATTGGCCGAACTCATTTATAACCAAAAGTTAGATTTGTTTCAGGCGCGGGATTTGCTCAAAAGCCATTTGGGGCGATTGCGCCAAAAGTTGGGCGAGGATTATATCATCAATGTGCGAGGCGTGGGATATAAATTGCGGAGTTGACATTAGCCCTTATAAGGTTTGAAACCTTATAAGGGCTGACAAATATTAATTACTTTGGGGCATGTGCTTCTCTAAATGTTGGGCAATGGCTTGGATGCGATTATATTCGCGGCCACCGTCTGGCAAACCGAGAATTTCGGCAATGGAGGCGCGCACGGGTTTGCCCCCACGATAACGCACTTGCTGCATTTGAGCCACCACCGTTTGTAAATCTTGTAAGAATTGCGAGTCAACTGCTTGATTCCCGCTGCCATGCGTAGCCGCAAAGCCATTGGCATAATGGCTATAGCCATTGGGTAAAGCAGTTGGCTTAGTCAGCGTTATTGCTGACTCAACCATTCTGGCCGAGCTAGACTTATGATTAAAAATTGTTTCTAGTTGGGCAAGCGGTGGGGCTAAATTGACAAAATTGGGCTTGTTATCTAACGGCGGAATTTCGCCGACAAAGGGCAGCCCTTGTCCCGAAGGGGGGACAACTAGGGCGTACCGTTTGCTATGCTCTTGCAGATGCATGAGTTGGCGGCTTAATTTTTCGCGGTGGTCTTTCTCCCAAAAAGTAAATTGGGCGTTGCGGGTGAAGGCCAAAGCCTCATTGCCCATGATGAAGCGGGCCGTATTACGAAATAATGCGCCAGAAAAACCTGCGTCTTTCGCCAAAGGCGATTGCCCTGCCATAAAGCAATGTGTCCAGCCGCTGCGCCCTTCCTTAATAATGCGGCGCACGGGCTTGGTAAATTTATCGCCATGTTCATCGAAACAGCCGTCTGTTTCATCAAATAACAAAAATGCGGGGTATTTGGGGGCTTGCCCGTCGCGCTTGGCATGTTTACGAGCCGTAACAACATGATGATAAAGATACTCTGCGCCCTCCGCCACTTGGTCAAAATCCGTCACAAAGGGTTCAAAGGGCCAGCCACTTTCTTTGCCCTCGAATTTGGGGTCGAGTAGCCAATATTCGGCGGCGGGATGGGGCTGTTGGAGTAGCCACATAAGATGTAACATCAGGTAAGTTTTACCCACACCTGTCGGCCCGTCGGTTTTCACATGAAACACTTTTAGCTGCCCATAATCATCAAAAAGAAATTCCCGAATCCAATCGGGGCCGCTGCGAATGGTGGCCATGGTTTCAATTTCGACCTGGGGCGAGGGTAATAAATGGATATTTTTATCGGGCAGTGCGGGGACATAATTGCGAGAAACGTTATATTCCGTTGGCAACATGGGGTGCTGAATTTGGGTGATGACGGCCTCATGCCCTGGTTTAATAGCCGTTACTTGATGTAACTTTGCCAAGCCTTCGGCTTGGGTGGCGAAGGCTTTGGCCTCTAAAATTTTAACCTCGGCACTTTTCACCTCAAGGTCCATTGACCGTAAAATGTTGTTGAGTTTATCGCCCCGTAATCCTTCAATATTCCGTAAAATCCACACACTCCCACCCACCGTACTTAATAATAACGCCACGATGCCCGCAACAATAATCAACATGGTTAAGACTAACATTGACCAGGTGATTGTGCCAACAAATTGGTTAATGGCATTATCTACGGTGCGGGGAAAGAAAAAACTCAACATTAACACGGTCATTACAATTAAAATTGCCGTGATAATTAGGGCTTCTATTTTGTCCCTCATAATCCTATCTCCTCCTGCCACCGTGATAAATGCTTTTTCTATACTCAGTATCTCAAGATTTGGGTGCAACTACTAAATCACCCCCGCCCCTCTCCCACTGGGAGAGGGGAGATAAAATACTCCCTCGCCCTTTGGGAGAGGGTAGGGGTGAGGGGGCTAAATCTTGATATACTGAGTATAGCAATGAACAAGCATTTGAGGTGAGCCAATTTCGACACTATTAATTTAATTTTTGGAGTCACACAGTTTGCTTTGCGTACACAAAGTAAGCTGTGTGACTCCAGCTATGTTAAGTACCTAAGCAAAAGTTTTGCGGCCTATTTTAGCCATTATAAGGCTTGAAGCCTTATAATGGCTGCCGCAGAATTTATGCTCACCTACTTACAAAACTATTCCACCTGTAAATTTTCAGGTGATGGTGATGGAGTCCAAAACCGTAGGCTTTGAGCAATGCGTCAAAACCTGAGTTCGGGATAGAAAATTAGGACGCGGATACACGCGGATTCGCGCGGATTTTTAAAAACAAAAGAAAAAAATTGATACAAATTAAGGTAACTTTCCTTTGTTTTTTTGCCTTATTCCGAACTATACTGCATTTCGTTTGAGACTTACACTTTTATGATGACCATTAGGAGTCCGCAATCCTTTGCGGACAGCCCGCAAATAATTGCAGACTCCTATGCCAAAAGTGTAGTTTTCATTTAAAACGCAGTATAAGGTCTTTAGTTTTTTAAAAAATCCGCGTGTATCTGTGCAAATCCGCGTCCTATTCCCTATTTGTGACCTTATCCCGAACTGAGGTTCAAAGCCTACGGTTTTGGACTCCACATTATACTTTTCGTAAGACATCATGGCTGAAATGAATTCCAAAAATTATCTTGGTTTTGTTGCGCTATGACTTCCTGCTCAGTGATGGGGCCTTCGGGGGCGGTGATGTGGTCGAGGCTAATCATTTTGAGAATGGTTTGCGCCGTTTTCAGGCGGATATTTTCATCCTCACTTTCCAAACTCGCCTCCAGCGCATCAACGGCGGCATGGGCGAGGGAGCGCATCCGTTGGATAACGCTTTCATACGCCGCTTGGCGTTGATAATTTAGCGTAGCAATGAATAAGCTATCTCCATTCATCCAACGGGATAGCGTTTCGGGCGTGGTGCCAACTTGCTCGGCGACATGGGCATGGTTAGAGCCTTGCATCAATAGGCGGATGGCGGCATGTTGCTTTTCATTCAGGGCGCGTTCTTTGGTGATAGTTCGTAGCATGGCTGAGGCTCCTTTAATTTTTGTTAATACCCTCACCCCTGCCCTCTCCTATAAAAGCGTTTTAAATGAAAACTACACTTTTGGCATAGGAGTCCGCAATTATTTGCGGGCTGTCCGCAAAGGATTGCGGACTCCTAATGGTCATCA
>JAIFLK010000002.1:10766-17942 GCA_020049115.1 Chloroflexota bacterium
CCGCAATTATTTGCGGGCTGTCCGCAAAGGATTGCGGACTCCTAATGGTCATCATAAAAGTGTAAGTCTCAAACGAAATGCAGTATAAGTAGGCGAGGGGTATAAAAACTCCCTCTTCTACGTAGGAAAGGGTTGGGGTAAGGTTTTTTGCTTAATTTTCTAACCAGCGTAAACCATAAACTGTCCATAACATCACTAAGGCACAACTGGTGATAATATAGGTTGCCAAGCCGCCCGAATATACGGATAAAATCATGAGGCTGGTGGATAAAAGCAGATAGAATCTGCTGCGACTTAGCCCTAAAAAATAATCGGCGCGGCGTTGAATGGGTTCAGCCACAAATTTATATTGTTGGGTATTGACTTGCCGTTTTTTGATGGTGGTTTTAGTTTTAGTTGCCATCGTTCAGCCTCCTAAAATTGCAATAGTATTAGCCATTATAAGGCTTAAAGCCTTATAATGGTTGATTGAGAGCAGTCCACTAGAACAAGTGTGCTAACAGATAAAAACCATTTTAGCACACCTGTTCTATTTTGTAAAGAGGCAATTTCTGAACCAAAAGTCATAGCAATAGGGCGGGAATCTCAGCCTACGCTACCAACGATGGCATGATGGCCTTTTGGGGCGATTTTAGGAAACCTTAAAGTTTTTTTGGGGGGAAAAGTTTTAACGCAGGGGCGCAAAGATTCTTTTTATTTTTTTAGCCTCCGCGTGAGAATAAATTAAATCCACCTGTAAATTTTCAGGTGATGGGGAATAGGAGTCCGTAATTATTTACGGACAGTCCGCAAAGGATTGCGGACTCCTGAATTAAATTCCCAAATTATTTACAGGTGGATTTAAATTTCTTAGCGGCTTTGCGTTAAAGTTTTAATTTATGCTATGAAATTACGGGGCGTGTTTTAACACCATGAGGGTTAAATCATCGGTTTGGGAATAGCCGTCAGTGAAGTCGGCGGCGGCGAGGAGGATATGCTCTTGTAAGATGGTGGCGGATTCGTGGCTGGAGGCGCGGGCCACGGCAAGCAGGCGAGACGCGCTAAAAAATTCATCTTCGGAGTTGCTGGCCTCAGTGAGGCCGTCAGTGTATAAAATAAGGCTATCGCCTGCCTCTAGTTTTATGGCTTGCATCTGCCAGGTGGCGGTTTCAAATACGCCGAGAGGCATGCCTGTATTACGTAAAGCAACGGTTTCGTCAGAGGGGTCGGCGCGAATGAGATAGGGTGGCACATGCCCCGCATTGGCAAAAATGAGTTCGCCGTTATGGGGGTTGAGTACGCCATAAAACACTGTAACGAATAATTTTGTATGGCTGTCGGTTAAGATGCGCTGATTGGCGTATAAGAGGACTAAATCGGGGCGGTCAGGATAAACAAAGGCATAGGTCCGCAACAACGTGCGGCTCATTGCCATGAAGAGGGCCGCGCCCAAGCCTTTGTCGGCCACGTCGGCCATGATGAGGCCGATATGACCGTTGGGAAGTAATAACACGTCATAAAAATCGCCAGAGGTTTCATGGGCGGGCTTGAGCATGGCCGCGAGTTGCCAACCTGTAATATGGGGCAAGCTGGTGGGCAGAAAACTGGCCTGAATTTGCCCCGCGAAGGCTAACTCTTGCGCCATTTTCTCATGAATGAGGCTTTGGGCGTAGAGTTCGGCACTGTGCAGGGCGGAGGCGATTTGGTCGGCGAGGTTTTGTAATATGGGGCGACTGTTACTGGCAATATCCATAAACCAGTTAGTTTCTCGTAACAAACAGATGCCGCCTAAGAGTTCACGGGTTTGGTTGGAGAGAATGGGTAACATGATGATGGTTTGGGGCGCGGCTTCACCCGACCAGGGCATGAGGTCATGGGGGGTGATAAAATGGGGGCGGCCTTGTTGCTCAACCAAAAACCAATGCCACATGGGGGCGGGCAATAGGGGGTGGTCTAGCGGCACGTGGAGCAAAATTTGCTCATTGGTCAGCCGAATTTCGGCATGGTAATATTCAAACATGCGGGGAAAATGGGTGGTTAGAATGTCGGGTAGGGTGGAGGCATCGGCGGGGGCGGCGAGGAGATGACGGCTAAATTGCTCTAATTCGGTGAGTTCGCGGCTGTGTTGTTGGCTGGTAACGGCATATTGACTCAGTTGACGGGCTAAAAAGGCCATGAGTACCATGCCCGTCATCAAAAAGATATAGGCGGTTAAGCCCATTTGTTGATAGGTGACGGTGGCGAGAATGCCAAAGAGGGCGGGGGTTTCAGCCATTGTCCAAAAGGTGAATAAGCGCGACCAACGGGTTAATAGGTTGGGGGCAACGTGGGGCGGGGCTAGATTGAACCAATGCCACAGGATTAACATGGGGCTAAAAATGAGGCTGCCGAGAGGGATGTAGAGCAAAATGGCGACGAGGGCGGGCCAAACTAGGTAGCTGGTTAGGTTGGTTAAGGGAATTTGGCCGCCGAGGGTTTGATAAATGGTGAGGAAAAGTAAGAGTTTAAGCGGGTCGGCCCCTGCATTGAAGAGGAGGTTGCGCCAAAAGTTCCATTTTTGTTTTAGGGTGGTTATCCGCCGCCAGCCAATGTAATGTTCAGTGAATAAACCCGTTAGATGCAGCCATATTCCCCACGCCCCCCATGATAAAACGGCGGCAATGACGACAATGCCTAACAAATTGGCTGAGTTGAGGCTGTAATGCCCCGCACGGTCGCCCGTCACCTGAAAAAAGTTGAGCCGACTGAGAATGATGGCAAAGAGCAAAAAAATCGCCATATCAGGACGGATAAGAAATTCCTTAAGCGGCGACTCGCTGAGGTTGGTGATTGCCACTAACCAGCCCAGCCCCACTAAAAGCAGTGGCAAATCATAGAGACAGCCCACCAGGTCACGCAAAAAAGCCAGTCGCTCTAATTCAGCGAATTGGTCAAAACGGGGAATGAGGTGACGGGCTACTTTCTCTAAAATGGCTCTCATGGCTGCTTATTTTACTCAGAATGAGCGATTAAGCGAGTTAGAGTAGGTGGTCAGGGCTGACTCTGAGGCCACCCTAGCCGCCTGCGCTGAGGTCATGGAATGGCCGTTGTAATAACAGGAGTGCAACAGCTAATGCCGTTACATTTTTGTAATATAATTATTCTGGCGGAAAACAGCGATTATAAAAAGTGTAATTTAGGGCTTTACCAAAGCCATGTTTTTTGAACAGGGCGCGCACGCGGCGAAACCCCTCGCCATAAATGGGGTCAGGGTCATCTTCTAACCGTTTTACTTCCCAGCGCGCTTCGGGGGTAGGTCGCTCTTTGTGGTAGATATAAGCTAATAAATTACAAAAACCTTCTTCTTGCCAACGGGGTAAATTATCCACTTTAGCCAGATAAAGCCAAGCATGGCCTAATTCATGCACGACGGTGCCTTCAAAAAACTCTTGCGGTAGCCCACTTAAAACGGTTATGCCATTGACAATGCGCCGTTCTTGGTTGCCTCGCCGCTCTGTGGTGCGTCCAATGTAACCTAGCAATTGTCCCCTAGAGTTAGGGTCTATTTGCCCATGATGTTGGGCAATGGTCAGCCCATCTTCCACCGCAATTTTGAGGATTAAACCATTAAAGCGCAAGCCCCACTGATAAAGCTGCGGGGCAATGGCCTCAACAACGGGCTTGGCCTGTTGTTTGGTATCTACGGCGGTGGCACGGCAGCGTTGACACATGAGCCGTCCATCGGGATAGGTCACGCCGCCGCCCGTTAAACGCTGACAAACCAGGCGGCGGCAGGCAGAACAGGTGGGATATTCTTGGAGATGTTTTTCACAGAAAACATTGCCCCACCAATCTATTAAATAACGTTGTCCAGGGATAAACGGCGAACTACAAATGGCGCAATGGGTCGGTTGAGGTGGCATGGTTAAGTGATGACTCTATCGGACTCAATATATCAACATTTGGGAGGGAGTCATCCGATGACTAAGAGTTGGTTTTTGTGTAAGTCCTTTGTATGTTCCCAATAAATCAGACAAGAATGTCTGACCTACGGTAGAACAGACATTCCTGTCTGTTCATGGCAACACAGTATCTACTCTTGGCAACACAGTATCTACTCTAAATCGTCGCCTCAACATTGCAAGGTTGTTGAATATCGTCGCGGGTGTAAAGCGATTTAATGTAATAACCTGACTCCTCAAATTTAGCTAGTACCTCGGTGGAACAGTTGAGGGCATAAACCCCAATATCCTGCACTTCGATATGGCGCAACTGGAGTTGGGCAATGACGTTAATCAGGGTCTGCCCCGTGGTAATTTCATCCTCAATAATCACTATTTTATCATTGGGATGTAGGCCATAAATGAAATGATTGGCGCGCTCAGAGTGCATTTCTTGGAAATGAATTTCGTTATCTAACTTAAGTCGCACCCGATATGAGCCGATAAAAGGAATGTTGGTGACTTCGGAAATAGCATAAGCAGAAATTAAGCCCCCTTCGGCAAAGCCCAAAATGTAATCTACGCCCACCAAATTTAATTTTTCCGCTAAGGCGCGGGCATGTTGCTTTAATAAGGTGGGATTCAAAGGAATAACCCGCCCATCAAAAGGGTGAATAATTTTATCCTTGCGTAAATCATTATTATTACGCTCAACGACATATAAAGATTGGCTGGCGTAAGAATTGCCATTAGGATATTTAATCATCATAGTTTAAGTTTTACTCCCATGAGGTAAACAGGCAACTTTTGTTTGGTAATCTCGCAACCAGGTCACCTCAAACATAACAGAGATGTGACGTAATTCCGCTAGTGCCAGCAAAAGAGCATAATCAGTTTCAACTTGCGAATGGCTCTCGGCAAAATAGATGGTGCCTGGATTGCCATTAATGAGGGCGCGGCAGACTTCATTGCTATGCACCCGTAAGGTTGTTTCTTGAAAGAACCGTTTTCTGGTGTGGCTAACGGCCACAGGAACAGGCTTACAGCCCCTTTGCCATTGTCGCACCAAATCAAGGCGAGTGTAACTTTCAGGAAAAAGATAGGCTGAAAACATGCGGATTGGCTCAGTGAAAAAAGTGCGGGAAAAACCCAGCGTGGTAGGGCCAGTGAAGCAGGCCGTAGGGCAAAATAAATCCGTTTGAGTGCCACTAAAATCAGCCCAGCCCCAGGGGTCAAGTAAGGTGGCTAAAGGGGCAATATTAAGTTTGGCTAATTCTCGCGCCACCCCACCCCGTCCCGTCCAGCCATCCACAAATAATAGCCGATGTTCAGGGTATGCTTGTTGTAAGGTACTTAAGGCTACGGAGTCTATGCCTAGCCCCACAAACAAGGACATGCTGACGGTTTGTGAACCAGGCAATAATTGGGTAAGCCAATCCGCAATGGGAACACCCGCCCGTAGAATTGATACCATCATCAATCGCTCAAAGTTTGGCTCCCAAGCCGCAATCTGAGCAGCTAAGGCAGTGGCGGCGGCTCGTAAAGGGTCATTCACTAATTGCTCGGCCAATTGCGCCCAAAACCAATCGGGTAAATCTGGTTCTGGCGAGGGAATTGACCAAAAGGTATTGATACCATTGTATGCTTGGGCTAAAGGTCGAAATAAATCAGGATTATGAAAAGGGTCAATTTCAGGTAGAAATTGAGCATAGACGGGGTGCCCCCACATATTTTTTCGTTTAACCTGTTGTAATCCATCCATTACAAATTGTCCTTTTTTATATTTTAACCCATGTCAGCTTAATGAATAATCATCAATTGTCAACTCTATTCGCACAACATTGCCGCTTGTAAATTATGAGGTGATGGCTTAACATCATATGGGAATCAACCATTGAACCGTTACATTTACCACCCAATAGCTCAAAAAACCTTAAATAGCTATCCTAAAAACCGTAAATAAAAACGATTTACGGAGTAAAATATGAAATTTGATTAAATTATCGGAGTTTTGATAAAAATATTCCTAAAATCCATTGACAAACTACGAAAATCATGGTATAATAGAGGTTAGATGATTTAACTATCAACTCATTTAATCATAATTTTTGCAGGTGAATTTGCCCTGATAAGGAAGGGCTTTATGATAATCATAACCATTTTGGGAAACATTGTTTTAGGGGTCGTTGGGTTGTTATTTATACTCTTTGCAATGAGTTCCATCAAGGCTTCTTTAGAAATTAACGTAGAGGATGGTGTTTTTGACACGCACGAAAATAATGGTTTATTTGGCTGTTTGGCTTTTGTAGGTGGCGTGGTCATAATCGCCATCGCCCTGGGTCAGGAGTTAGTTTGGTCCGCCATGTTTTAGCCGCAAAGCCTAATTTTAAGTAGATAGAACTTACGGAAAAGCCAAGTCTATCCCCCTTAATCCCCCCGACATCGGGGGGAAATTTTGCTCCCTCTCCTATGTAGGAGAGGGCTGGGGTGAGGTGTTTGCGTAGGTCCTTGTAGAACTAAATACCCCCTGTGCATGGCGCATAGGGGGTATTTAATTCTTATACCTTTATGGGCGAAGCTGAGTTTTACGTTTTAACTTCTCAGTGCGCTTTTCATAGCTGGCTTCCACTTTCGCCCGCATCATGCGTTCATTATCGCTCTCGCCCATGAATAACGCCCGAATTTTGTTCATAATATCTTGAATGTTCATATAACCTCCTCCATGATTTTATCCACCTAATTTTGCCCGACATTCATCTAATACTTTTTGCGCCGATGGCACAATTGCATCTAAGTCCCCTTGAATTTCCTCACGTTTAATTTGACGGTTCAAAATTTTATCCCACAATGGCTTGGCTTCCCTTAGAACTGCCGAGCCACATGGATGGGTATTTTGCCACTCTGCCACCTGATAAAGTTGTAAAATTTTAGAGAACGCAATGGCATACTCTTTATCAGAATCTTTATATTGGCTTAAAATTCTGGGGATAGAGGGGAAAAAATTGCCATGTTCCATCAAAAAAAGTTGCCCTTCGGGGCCAGCCCACCATTTGAGAAATGTCCAGGCCTCATCAGGATGAGCCGTTTTGCCCCAAATGGAGGCAGTGAGTGACCAGGCATTAACATAACGCGGATTATTCTCAACTTGTGGCTCAGGCACAATCCCAAAATCAATCTTGGCATTTGTCGCGGCGATCATGTGGCTTTGGTTTAGGGTGGCCATGGCTAATTTTTGTTGTAGAAATAGACCCACTGGCCCAGTATTCATATTACCCGA
>JAIFLK010000232.1 GCA_020049115.1 Chloroflexota bacterium
CGATTTTCGGTGGCACTACCATTACAATCCATTGTGACCGTTAAGGTTGCGCCATGAATGAGTTGGCTGGCAGGAATAGTGGCTTGATACATGCCATTCGTTGCCAATGACATGGGATAGGTCAGACTGTTCATGTGTAAGGTTACGTTAGAAGCCCTGCCGCTACAGCCTGTCGCGGCCATCTCCACTGTCACATCTGACTTTTGGCTACTTGGTTGGCTAATGGTTGCCAGGCCGCGTGTATCATAGCTCACCTCACTGTTCGGGGCATTAACATTCGCCACAGGTGGCATAGCCCCACCTAATTGAGCATTGATATTACTGGTTATTTCGCCCACTTTAACTGTGACCGCGCTGGCTTGGGTCAACTCCGCCACATCGTTATAAAACTCGTAAGCATACCGTTTTTGCCCATCCCAGAAGCGTAACAAATAGCTGCCCGTATCCAAACCCGTTACATCATAATTTCCTTGTGCGTCAGTAAAAGTTGACCCCGCCACGCCTGGCCCCTCACCCCGTTGGCGATAAACCTCAATGGAGATGCCCGCGATAGCTTTGCCCGCCATGTCCGTCACTTGCCCCGTAATGTGTCCGCCATCACTTAAGGTGGCGTTAATATTAGTAATGGGCTGGCCTAACACCACCTTGAGGGGTGTGGCTGCATCCCAACTGGTCGCGTTATCGTAATATTCAAACAGATAGCCATGCTCATAGCTAAAGAATTTCACCACATATTCGCCCTGAGTCAAACGCCCCACCGTATAACCGCCATCTTCCGCCGTATAGCTACAGTTACTGTAACCTGGATAAGGCATATCTCCGCCAGGCGTTGGCGTAGGAGTTGGCATCATTTGGCGCGGCTTCACTACAGGCGTGGGCATGGGGTCAGTTGGCTCTATGGCTAACGCACACACCTCAACTTTCATCAACGGCTCGCCTTTACTATTCGTCACATGGCCGCTTATCGTGCCACCCGTTGACATGACCACATCAATCCCACTCGCGGTTTGCCCCGTTGTCACCTGAACATCAGTGGCACTAGCAACATCAGTGGCATTTTTGTAATAAATCGCCATATATTGCCCACTCCAATCATAAAAGCCGAGTCGATACGTCCCCGTGCTTAAATGCGCCACATCATATTGCCCATCGGCTTGGGTCATGGCCTTGCTAACCCCGCCCCACCCCCACTCTTGCCATTGGGAAACTTCCACATAAATATTAGTTACAGGCTGACCGTTAATATCTGTCACCTTACCCGTAATATGTCCGTTAGGGTCTTTGATGGTCATGTTAATGTTAGGAGTCGTTGCCCCCGCCATAACCGTAATATCAGTGGCTTGTTCTAGCTTCGTAGCATTCTCATAAAAAGTTTCAAAATAAAAACTCCCCCATGAGCCAGAACTGCCCACACGATATATTCCTTTAGGTAAATTCGTCACCGTATAAATCCCCGTTTGACTATCCACCTGAGCATAGTTACGCCAAACCCAATTTTCGCCCTCTTTTTGATAAGCCGCCACGATAATGTAAGTATCACTCGCCACAGGCTTTTCGTCACTATTCGTCACCCGCCCCGTAATTGAGCCGCCAACCTCTAGCACCGCATTGATATTTGTTACCATTTGGTCAGCCTTACTGATTTTTATAGCGGTAGCCTCTTCCAATGTCGCCGCATTATCGTAATATTGGCCGAGATAAATGGCAGGTTGATTATCTTGCGGATATTGCTGGAAACCCACCGCATAGCTCCCCAACCCCAACGCCGCCAGCTTATATTCACCCTTAGCATTGGTGGTTGTTTCCTTAAACCCTTCCCAATAGCCAAATCTTTGGTAATGTACCATTACAAAAACACCCGCCAACGGCTCACCCGCCGCGTTCGTCACTCGCCCCGTAATGGCCGCCCCGTAACTTAATTTAGCATTGATGTTCATGGTGGTTTCGCCCGCGTTCACCTTAACCGCTTTAGCAAGTTTCGGCTCAGTCACATTATCGTAATAAACCGATGTGAATTGCCCCGAAGCCCAATCCGAGAAGCTCACAATATAACTATCGCTCGCCAATTGACCTATATCGTAATGACCACTATCATCGGTGGAAGCACTGCCCCGCCACTCCAACTGACCATCAGCCAAATAGCGATAAACCGCAACTTGAATCCCCACTACAGGTTGATTTTGGCTATCGACTACCTGCCCCGTAATATGACCACCTTTCGCTAAGGCCAGGTTAATATTCTGCTGGGTCTCTTTAGCCACCACCGTCACCGCCGTATAACCCCAGCTATTATTATCGGGATTGTAGTTTTGGTAAATGTAATTATTGTTTACATCAAAAAACGTCACCGCGTAATCAAATGGTAATAATGAGGTAATTTCATACCGCCCATCCGTCTGCGTATCGGCACAATTGCCCCAATCTATCGGCGGCATTTGGTCACTCTGACGACCACGCGGCGCGACGGGAGTAGGAATCGGCGTAAGGGTTGCTTTATCATCAGGCATGGGATACCAATAAGCGGGTTTAGCACACACTTGAATCCCCGCAAGCGGCAAGCCACTCACCTTATCCGTCACCAAGCCCGCAATCGCGCCCACTTCATCAGGCGAATAAGTCGGCGTAGGGAACGGCGTAGGGAAAACACAGCCAGCATGTGTCGGCTTACAATATGATGTAGGAGTAGCTGTTGGGGTAGAAGTTGGGCTACAATTATTCATTGAAGGGTCACAAGTTGGGGGAGGAGTGATTGGACACTCAGGGTTAGTCGGTAAACAAGGAACTGGCGGCATGGGCGTAGGAGTCATTGGAACTTGATTAACCACCCCCTGCGCCACCTCAGGCGAGGCTAATTTGGGCGTGGCCCAGGCTTGGCTGGTGGAGAAAAATGCCCCCGCCAACAACACTACAATACTAAATATAACTTTTTTCATGGTTTATCTCCTGATAGATTCATGGAGTCCAAATCTTTAGATTTGCTCCAATCAAATCTAAAGATTTGGACTCCTATACTGTAAATTTTTCACCTGCTTACCACTATATCATAGTTCGTCCATCAATACACTCAAAAAACCTCTCTAAAAATGAGTCCATTTTCGCCCCTTTAAGTTATCCCTATGACATGATAACCCTCTTAATCAATCAAGCGAATGACATGATTGGTAAAGAGGAGTGCAAACCTTCAGGTTTGCCTATCAAACTGTAAGCAAACCTGAAGGTTTACACTCCACAAAAACTGCCTCTTGACAAAACTAATACAATTAGGTATAATACTAACATAATTAGTTTTTAACCTAATCCTATTCATTTAACAGGAGATATAAACTCATGACAACTTTATATTTTCAACATTGCGTATGATGACAACGGCACAGGGCCACTCGTGCTATGCGTGCCAGGCATGGGGGATTTGCGCGACGAATATCGTTTCTTAACACCCCAATTAGTGGCGGCGGGCTATCGGGTGATTACAATGGACGTACGCGGGCATGGTGAAACGAGCGTGCAATGGCCTGATTACTCCGTTGGCGCAATCGGCAACGACATGGTCGCGCTCATTCGTCATCTCAACAGCGGCCCCGCCACCATCATTGGCACGTCTATGGCGGCGGGCGCGGCGGTTTGCGCGGCCACCGAAGCCCCTGAATTTGTTACGGGCGCGGGGCATTATCCCCACGCCGAAATGCCCGAAATCACAGGTAAATTAGTATTGTCATTTTTATCAATGATAATGAATTATACTGCGTTTTATTTGAGAGTTACACTTTTGCTATGACTGGCAGGAGTCCGCAATCCTTTGCGGATAGCCCGCAAATAATTGCGGACTAATCCTTTGCGGATAGCCCGCAAATAATTGCGGACTCCTGCGCCGAAAGTGTAGTTTTCATTTGATATGCAGTATAGGACGCGGATTTACGCGGATACACGCGGATTTTTAAATTAAAAGAAAAATCCGCGTGTATCCGCGTAAATCCGCGTCCCATTCATTATGGGTTTAAAAGGAAAAGTGAGCATACATTATGACACGTAAAACAAGGTTAGATACCGCAATAGTGGTGCAAGCGGCGGCAGAGATGCTGAATACTCAAGGCGCGGAGGCGTTCTCCATCAACCGTTTGGCCGAGCAATTGGGCGTGCAGCCGCCCTCGCTCTATAACCATGTCAATGGGCTGCCAGGGCTGCAACGGGAATTGGCCTTAATGAACGCCCGCGCCCTCAGCGCGTGCATGGGCGACGCGGCGATTGGCAAATCAGGGGCGGAGGCACTCATGGCGATGGCGCAAGCCTATCGTCATTATATTAAAAATAATTCGGGGGTTTATCTTGCCAGCCTCAATGTGACGCGCCAGCCAAATGACGCAGAATTACAAGCAGCACAACAGCGCGTGGTGGAGATAGCTTTGGCGGTTATGGCGGGGTTTGGACTACAAGGAGAGGACGCACTTCATGCGGTGCGCGGTTTGCGGAGTGTGGTGCATGGCTTTGCCACGCTAGAGGTAGCAGGCGGCTTCGGTCTACCATTGGATTGTGACGAAAGTTTTCAACGATTGCTGCGGCTATTCAGCAATCAGCTAGTCAGCAATCAGCCTTTAGCTAACGGCTGACACGCTGACCGACTGACACGCTGACTAGCTCACCTTAACCACCTGCCCCGACTCGGCGGATTGATAAATGGCTAACACCGTTCGCAGAAAATCGCGGCTCATGCTCAGGGGAACTAGCGGCACAGCCCCATCCAGCACACACGCTTCCATGGCCTCAATTTCCGCCAGATAAGGGTCAGCCGTTGGCATGGCAATTGGTTCGCCGTCATCGCTGCCCGTATAAAGGAAAACCTCATTGGTTTTGCCCGCATGTCCCCAGGGTCGGCTCACCGTCAGATAGCCTTTATCGCCCACCAATTGCGCCCCAATGCGAAACGGGGCGCGAAAACCACAGGCAATTTGCGCCGTAATCCCATTGGCAAAACGCATTTGCGCCTGCATCGCCACATCAACGCCCGACTCATCTTTGGTTTGCGTGGCCCACACCTCAACGGGCGGCCCCGCCTGCGCCATGATAATTGCCAAACTGTTGGGATAAACGCCCACATCCCACATGCTGCCGCCGCCAAGTTGCGGTTGCAAGCGCACATTCTCACTATTTTCAGGCGGCAAATAAAAGCTAAACCAACTGTTAATAAATTGCAATTTTCCTAACAACCCTGAATGGATAATTTTCTGCAACGTTTTCATCTGCGGATGATGCAGATACATGAACGCCTCAAACACCGTCACATTATTGGCTGTGGCCGCCGCCTCCACCTGGTCAAGTTCCTCCAGCGTCAACACCAACGGCTTTTCACACAATACATGCTTCCCCGCCTCCGCCGCCTTAATCGTCCACTCGGCATGAAGGCCATTGGGCAACGGATTGTAAATCACCTCAATCTCAGGGTCAGCTAACATTTCTTCATAACTGCCGTAGGCTTTCGCAATGCCCTTTTCTTCAGCGTAGGCTTGCGCCTTTGCCAAATCGCGGCTGGCAACCGCCACCAATTCACTTCGTTTAGCCTGCGCCAATGGCTCAAGCACAGCCCGATTAATTCTTGCGGTGGAGAGAATCCCCCAACGAATTTTTGACATAATGTGTATCCTTTTAAGGGAGTCCAAATCTTCAGATTTGACTACCAAATCTAAAGATTTGGACTCCTATTCCTTAATTTAATTAAACCACTCCTAACGCCCGCCACACCCGCCGCACCCGCCATGTTAAAGTTTCACGGCTCAATTGCAACTCAAAGCGCGCCCCGCCTGCGGTCTCCACCAACACAAACCGCCCCGCCTCATCTGCCCATTGCCGCCCCTGCCCCAAAACGGGATAGCTTTGGCCGCGCCAGGTCATTTGGCGCACCATAACCTCGCCCAGTTCCGTCATTGAACCCGTCACCCCAATCGCTTCATCAAAAAATTCAGTATCCATATCACAACCTCACTTTACACAATTTGCTTCGCTAATCACAACCAACTAAAATTTAATGAGGAATTAGGAATTAGGAATTAGAAGTGTTTAATTCCTAATTCCTAATTCCTCATTCCTAACCCATGAAAATAGATACTCATATTCACACTTTCGCCTCCGCCGATTGCCTGGTTCACCCCGCGCAAGTCATTAAGGTTGCCAAACAAAAAGGGCTAGACCGCATCTGTATTACTGACCATAACAGTATCAAAGGCGCGTTAATGGCGTATGACATTGACCCTGAATTGGTGATTGTGGGGGAAGAAATTAGAACCACTGAGGGGGAGATTTTGGCCTTTTTCGTGACCGAGTGGGTGCCGCCGCGCCTCTCACCGCAAGAAACCTTAAGCCGATTGCGGGCGCAAGGGGCGGTCATTAGCCTCTCCCATCCCTTTGACCCGCACCGTGACCATTGGTCAGAGCAAACCTTACGAGAAATTCTGCCCATGCTTGATGCCATTGAAGGCTTTAATGCCCGTACTTTACGCAAAAGCTACAATCAAGCAGCGCAAGAGTTCGCAACATATCATCGCTGCCCCATGACCGCAGGCAGTGATGCCCACACACGGCGCGAGATTGGCGCAGCTTATATGGAAATACCCTCCTTTACTACCGCCGCCGAATTTCGGGCTAATCTAGCCCAAGCCACGTTGCATGGTCAACGCAGCCCCAAACGAGTCCATCTTTATTCCACCCTTAACACATGGCGGCGGCGATTACACCTGACCCGCGTCCAGAAATTGTAATTTATTTTTAGCCCTTATAAGGGCTTACGCAAAAATAGCGTATTTGCGGTAGGAGTCCGCAATCATTTGCGGACAGCCCACAAATAATTGCGGACTCCTGCGTAAGTTCTACCTTATAAGAACTTGCTAAAACCTTATCTATCAAATGACTCATGACCCCTTTTGACCCCACCGACATTCGGCTTAATGATGTCGTCCAATTACGAAAAAACCACCCTTGCGGCGGCAACCGTTGGCAAGTCACCCGCCTCGGCGCAGATATTGGCTTGATTTGCCTCACCTGCGAACATAAAGTTTTATTACCGCGCGGCCAATTCCTCAAACAACTCAAAACCTTCCTCACGCGAGGCTAGGATTTTTACTCCCTCTCCTATGTAAGAGCTAATGCACGAGGCTGAAGCCGTCGTGCTAAGAAGACAAGCGCCGTTGTTCCCATGTGGCTATATTGCTCTGGCGGCGAGAAACCTGGCGTAACCCCTTGCGCGCCCGTCGTGGTGCGCTCGCCCACTTCCGCCATTTTCGCAATGCCAAAATCCACCAACACCGCCTGACCTTGCGGCGTTATTTTTATATTTTGCGGCTTAATATCGCGATGGATTATCGGTGGTCAATGCGATAGCGATTTTCTAATAGAGTATCTACAGATAAAGTCACAGCCTCTCCTTCGGAGATGAATTTAATAGACATTATACCGATTTAATGATTTTCGTAGGGGCAGGGCTTGTCCCTGCCCACAATGGGGCAAGCACAAGGCATTGCCCCTACAAAATGTCAACGGTATAAACTCTAATAGACTGAGCGAGGACAAGGATTAAATTTTTCAGGAGTGCGAAAGTAAAACTTTCGCCTGTCAAAATAAAATTTTAACACTCCAGTTTATCCCCTCGCGCCGTATATTTCAGACCGCCGAGGTTTTAAAAACCTCGGCGGTCTGAAACAAAACTTAAGCCGCAGCCTTATCCCGATTCTGTTCATGCTTATCAGGAATCGAGTCCGCAATGGCTTGGCCTTCGGTGGGGTTAGGCACAAAACCGCCAGGCATGTGATGATTGGTGTTGCGCCCCATTTTGGCATCATCATAATCACGCCAAGAATTATCCACCAATTGACCGACCTCATCCGCTGAAGCCCCACGCTCAACAGCCCGACTGAGAATGGTTTCATTATATTGCAAACGGTCTAGCGTGCTTTTATCCGCAAATTGCAACGGCACCGCATCCACATGGTTTTTATACAGCCCAATGCTCACCCGATTATATTGGTCATGCAAGCTATCGTAACGGGCGGTATAATTGTTATACGTCTCTGGCGTAATCCGATTTTTGAGCAAATCACGGTCTAAATCCTGTAACTGGTCTTTCAAGGCAATCCGCTGCCCATCAATATTGGGGTCATTGGTCACATTGCGTTCCGTAACTCCCTGCGGGTCTTTAGTCAACGACTCAATTTTCTGCTCTAACCGCGCCACCTTTTCCAACATTTCAGGATTACTTTCTACCGCATGGCCTGTCCCGCCGTCAGGTGGCGTAACGGGAGGTGGTGTTTCATGGGGCTTATCAGGCACAATGATATTATTAAATATTTCACCACCCTGAATAGGCGGAATAATCAAATTTTGGCCTGGGCGAATCAGCGCGGGATTATTACCAATAATATCTTTATTAGCCTCGTAAATCTTTGGCCAGGCCGACGGGTTGCCATATTCCTGCAAGGCAATTTTAGACAAACTCTCGCCCGCCGCCACCACATGATGTTCCATTTCATTCACTGTCGGCGTTACATCGACTACAGGCGCAGTGTGTATCACCACTACTGGCTCTACATGCACCACTGTCTCCCCCTCAACTTTGGGTTGCGTGGTCGTAGCAGGCACAGCATCTTTCAAATGGTCTTGTTCACCTTTGGTCTCAGCCAACTCCGCTTTTAACTCGGCCACGATGGCTTTGGTATCAGCCAACTGCTTTTCCAATTCAGCCGTACTTAACTCGCCCCGTGCATCCGTCACCAATTTGGTCACATCACTGGCATTAAAACGCGGCTCCGTCATGGCCTTCTCTAAGCGTGCCTCAGAGCGCGCCGCCGCCTGGCCTTCCACCGCCTTACCATACGCGGTGGAGGCATCATGAAACGCCTCCCCCCCCCCCCCCGCCAATTTATTCAAATAAGTTCCAATGGACTCGGCGGTAGTGTAATCTGAGGCCGTTTCCAAATAGCTATCAGGTTCAGCCGTAATACTATTTATTTCCTTCAACACCTCGCCGCCAAACTCCACTTTTTTAGAGTCAACGGCTTCGACCTTATTACTTTCTTCTACTTTTGCATCAACGTTCAATTCGACAGACATAGTAATGCTCCTTTGATGAGTTTCAACTTATTTCCACCTGTAAATTTTGAGGTGATGGAAAGTCGGAGTCCGCAAAGAATTGCGGACTCCTAATCTAAATCCCCCATTTATTTACAGATGGATTTATTTAACAATTATCGGTAAGAAGACCTTCGCCCCGCCACTACAACTTAACGTTTGGGCTTGAATCATGTTGCTATAATCGGAGTTATCGTAACTGTTGGCCGCATACACCATGTAATAATAACGACTATTACAGACCAAACCACTATCGGTGTAGCTCGTTTGCCCTGTCACATTATTAACGACAGTCCAACTTTTTTGTTGGCTATTCCACCGTTCCACCACAAATTTTTCCACTTTGGTATCGCTATTCGCCCAATTCAAGGTCACTTTATCGCGCTGAATCGCCGTCACTTTGGCTGCAGTAGGGGCCGTTAACTGGACACTTTTTGGTAATAAAACGGAAGCATAATTACTCCAGTTGGAATAGCCACTGGAATTACCCGTTATCATAATGTACCAATAAGAAAGGTATTTACTCGGTTGAGCCGTAGTATCTAAATAGCTCGTCACATTCGCCACTTGCTTAGGCAACCATTCCCATTTCGTCCCGTCCCAACGGGCAATCCAAAAACGGTCTTCATTATTACTATTATCCCGCCATTGGAGCAGCACCCCACCACTCGCTTGAGCCACCGCCACAAAATCACTCGGCGCAACCAGGTTGCCACAACCCGCCGTGGTCGCTGAGGCCATATTACTCGCCCCCGAATCACCTTGCTCATTGGTCGCCACCACTTGATAAGCATACCCTACATTACACTGACCACTATCGGCATAACTGGTTACGCCTGCGGCTGTCGTATGAATGGTTTCATATTGAGAGGTCGCCCCATTCCAACGCTGCACCTTAAAACCCGTTTCATTATCGCTATTATCCGTCCATTTCAGGTTAATGGTGTTACCCGCCGCCGTCGCCGTCAGGTTAATGGGCGTATTAGGCTTACTACCACCACCACCCGCCCCATTATAAACCACATAACTCGCCCCCAGCCCAATCTTCGAGGTATTATAGGCAATCTGCATATTTCCCTGATCACCCCACCATGTATCCCAAGAATTACGCAAATAAAAACTTCGTGTACTATCATCCCAGCCCGTTAACACCACGGCATGATTAACCTGTCCACTACAAACCTCTGACGTGTTAAAAACACCCCCACGATATTGGGAAAAACGATTACCCACACACACCGCCACTGAAACAGGCCCAAATTTATAAATGGCATCTTTAAGCTGATCTACTGAAGGATTATTGTTATCACCCACATTACCCCAACTGGCAATTTTTTCCTTATGCGGCAACCCTACTGGGCAGGCCAAATCTGCTGCCTTATAAGGAAAATCACTTTCATTCACCACCCCTGGCCCACTATTTACCTTTGACAATTTATTCCAGTAATAGTCATGAGCCATCCAACCACCCTTACAACTATACCGACTAGTATTACATGAAAGCAAGAATTGTTCCGATAGGTCACGGGTGGTTTTATCCTTTATCAGCAATTGCGACTCCATCACCCCAACCGTTGCAAACGCCCAACAACTCCCACACTCGCCCTGATATTTAATCGGGGTACACCCGTTCTGGTCACACCAATTAAACTTTTGCGGTAAAGCGACCGTAGGATTACTCCCACTTTGCCGTTGAATCCGCTGTCCCTGAACTTCAACAGGCGCATCACTTGGCTGGCTATCGGTGAGACTGAGCGCATTTTCCACAGCCGAACCATTGACAAAACCACCCACACCCTGAACTTCCAAATTAAAGGTTTGCCCCGTCGCCCGCGACGCTTGATTTGAGTCACGATACACCAATTTTAAAGCGGCTGTTCCCGCTTGAATCGGGTCAAAACGCAATACTTGTAACATCGGTTGCCCCACAGACTCAGTCACTAAGGTCGTCCGCGCCTGATTTAATGGTTCGTAACTTATACTGTTGGCCGCGCGCACGATAGGGCGATTGGCTTGCAAGCCATCAGCTTGAGCCACGTCCCAATAAAACCCCGTTGAAGGATTGCTCTCCAATTTTACCGTCAAATATTGTCCCTCAGCCATGCTAATACGACCCTCTTGATTAGCAGTAGTCGCCACAATTTCATTGCTATTGGTGGCCGCAGGCACACAAACCCCCAAAGTCACTTGGTCAAGATAGAGAAAACTAGACTGATTAGCCGCTTGATGGCTAATTTGAAATAGGATATTCACAGTTTGGTTTACCATAATTGCCGCAGGCAAATCCACCACCATGGTATTCCAACCCGTTAAAGGAAACGTTAATTTGGTCTGATAAAGCGGTTGCGCGGCTTGAAACTTTTCGTCCCACACACTCACAAAAACGGCATCACCCTGACTCAAATATGGCACCGCCTGAAATTGCAAAGACGCACTTTGCGCCTCCGTTATCGTAATAGTTTGCCACAGAGAAGCATTAAAAGTGCTATAGGCCACCATGTACACCAACGTACTGCCCTCGTAAGCATTAGTATTAGTGTAAACCACACTATTGGTTGGACTCGCCACCCAAACAGTTTTACCCTCAAAGCTACCATTTTGGATATACTCCGCACAAATACCACCCTGTGTTTGGTCACGCGGCAAAGCCAATTTTTTTGTGGTAAAGTTAGGATTAACGGGCGGCGGAGTAGCCCCAAGCGGAGCCGCTACGGGCGTGCCAGGCGCGGCTATCGGCGCAGCCGCCAGGCTAAGAGAATATCCCACAAACAACATTAATAACACGGCACTTAAGCCAATACTCACTCGTTTTTGAGTTATCATATTATTACACTTTTCTCCTTGACTAAACCTGAATGGATGAGTAGGGGTTCAAACATTCAAACCCCTACTCAAAATATCGTTATAAATCTTGTAATATTTATTAACCTGCGGGGGGTGGGGGCGGCACAGGTGGGACAGGTGCCGGTGTAGGATTTGGTTCTGGAGATGGTGGTGTAGGAGGCTCAGGAGGCTCAGGTCTAGGTTCTGGTCTGGGTTCGGGTTGTGGCTCTGGTTGTGGCTCTGGTCTGGGTTCGGGTTGTGGCTCTGGTTGTGGCTCTGGTCTGGGTTCGGGTTGTGGTTCGGGTTGTGGTTCGGGTTGTGGTTCGGGTTGTGGTTCGGGTTGTGGCTCTGGTTGTGGTTCTGGTTGTGGTTCTGGCTGCGGCTCTGGTTGTGGTTCTGGCTGCGGTTCTGGATCTACATCAGAGGGCTTAATTTTAGAGGGAACTTTATCCTGCATCTCTTCATGGTGGTCAGGAATGGAAGCCGCAATTGCTTGGCCTTCCCCTGGATTGGGAATGAAACCGCCCGCCATGTGATGATTGGAGTCACGCCCCATTTTGGCATCATCATAATCGCGCCATGAATTATCCACCAATTGCCCCACCTCATCGGCTGAAGCCCCACGCTCAATCGCCCGATTAAGAATGGTTTCATTATAGGATAAGCGGTCTAAAGTGCTTTTATCGGCAAATTGCAACGGCACGGCAGCCACATGGTTTTTATAAAGCGCAATCCCGACCTCATTATATTTCTCATGCAAGCTATTATAACGGGCCGTATAATCGTTATACGTTTCTGGAGTCACCCGATTTTTGAGCAAATCGCGGTCTAAATCCTCTAAATCGTTTTTCAAGGCAATCCGCTGCCCATCTACATGCGGGTCATTCGTTATATTTCGTTCCGTAATACCTTGTGGGTCTTTGGTCAGCGACTCAATTTTTTGCTCTAACTTGGCGACCTTTTCCAACATTTCAGGGCTACTCTCAATCGCATGCCCCGTCCCCCCGTCAGGTGGCGTAACGGGAGGAGTATCTTCATGGGGCTTATCGGGTACAATGATATTATTAAAGATTGCGCTATCTTTCGGCGGAATAACTAACTCTTGACCGACGCGAATCATGCCAGGATTATTACCAATGACCTCTTTATTCGCCTCATAAATGCGCGGCCACTCCGCCAAATTGCCATATTCTTGCAAGGCAATTTTAGATAACGTGTCACCAGACTGCACCACATGCGGCTCTACCGTAGCCGTCAGATGCTTTTCTAACGCAGTATGTACATCACCACTAATTAGTTTGGTCGCGTCACTATTATTAAAGCGCGGTTCACTCAAAGCAGTCTCTAAACGGCTCTCATAACGCGTCGCCGCCAACCCTTCCATAGATTTGGTGGGATGAAACGCTTCCGTTACGCCCACCGTCAATTTGCCCAAATGGTCGCCAATGGCCTCAGAAACGGTGTAATCGGTGGCGGTTTCCAAATAACTATCTGGCTCTGCGGTGATACTGTTCACTTCATGTAACGAATCGCCGCTAAACTCTACCTTTTTTGTGTCCAGGGATTCAACCTTAACCCCTTCGCCCACTTGCTCATGTAACTCCGTTGTCATAACAGTATGCTCCTTTTTATTAAGATACTATTGTTAATTTTAGCGATTTTTAGCGATTATAAGGTTCAAAACCTTATAATCGCTTCTCACTTCTCACTTCTTACTTCTTACTTCCTTGTTCCCACTGCGCCATGTGCGCTTGATTGGCTTGCAAAAATGCCTTCATGTCGGCTTCGGGGAAGGGATAACGGGATTTATACATGCTCAAAGTGAGCAAACAATACGCTAAATTACTCAAATGTTGCGGCGAAATATAGGCTTGTTTCAGCCCCAAGGTGCGCCATAAATGCCCAATGGTAAATGTCCACAACACCTCCACGACATTACGCTCGGCGGCGGGTTTCTCCGTTTCTGCCGCCAACATGTTTTGCAGTAATTCGTAATCAGGTTTAGAAACCATCGCAAATAAAACGTATTTCATGGCCGCTGGGTTCAAAGTAAAACCCTCTTTATTAAACAGTTGGTGGCGTTGGCGTGGCTTGGCCTGGCGGGGCAAATCGGCCAACTGATTCAATTGTTCGCTAAATAAATCAGCCGTCGTCGGCGAAACATCCGCCACTCGCGCCGCCACCAGCAATTTATTCACCAACGCGGGGTCAGCCTCACGCGTGGATTGATAAAACGCCACCATGCGCTGGCAGGCTTCAGGGTAAACCAATTCG
>JAIFLK010000006.1 GCA_020049115.1 Chloroflexota bacterium
TTAGTGGCGGCTTAAGAAATGGGACGCGGATTTTTTAAAAAACTAACAGAAAAATCCGTGTCAATCTGCGTGTATCCGCGTCCTAATCCCTTATCCCGAATTTTAGCTATCTAACTCGCGCTGAGACGCAGAGGCGCGGAGATTTTTTTTACCCTCTGCGTCTTTGCGCCTCCGCGCGAGTTAATTTTGGGTTGAGGTTAACACATAACATGTTTGGGATGATTTAAATCTTGGAACGGCCTTATTCGCGGTAGCTTTTACGAGTCAGGTCAAAGTACATTGACGCACCTAGCCCGATATGCTAAAATAAGCCTCATATCCGTAATTCTAAAGGAACAGAGCCGCATGACAACGCTATTAGTCAAAAATATTGAGGTTTTAGCCACCCTCAAAGCAGGTGCTTGGCATGAAATAAAACAAGCGGCCATTATGGTGCAAGATAAACAACTTGAGTTTATCGGCGCAACCAGCGAAGTGGAGGCGTGGCTGCAAACGCACCGCCCCGATTTAGCCCGCGACGGGTTTGATAAAACCATCAACGCCCAGGGCTGTGTGGTTATTCCAGGCTTGGTCAATTGCCATCATCATCTGTATCAAACCCTCACCCGCACTATCGGCACGGGCAATGGCCTGGTTTTGTTTGATTGGCTTAAATTTCTCTACCCCATTTGGGCGGAGTTGACTCCCGAAGCCATTTACACGAGTGCCAAGTTGGGATTGACCGAGTTAGTTTTAAGCGGCTGCACTACCGTCGCCGACCATCTTTATTTATACCCCAATGGCAGCAAAATTGATGATGAAATTCAGGCCGCGCAAGAAGTAGGCGTGCGTTTTCATCCCACGCGCGGCAGCATGAGTCTCGGTCAAAGCCAGGGCGGGTTGCCGCCTGACCGCGTGTGTGACAGCGAGCCAGATATTATTAAGGATTGTATCCGCGCCATTGAAACCTTCCATGACCCTGAGCCATTCTCTATGTTACGTATTGGCCTCGCCCCATGTTCACCTTTTAGTGTCACTGAAAATCTCATGCGAGAGTCAGCGGCTTTAGCCCGCCAATATCGGCTGGTCAATCTGCATACCCATTTAGCCGAAACGGTAGATGAAGACCGCTTTTGTATCGAAATGTTTGGTAAGCGTCCCATTGAATACGCCGAGTCGGTGGATTGGTATGGCGAAGATGTGTGGTTTGCCCACATGGTGCATCCCAACCCACGCGAAGTGGCTTGGTTGGCGAAAACGCATAGCGGGGTCTGCCATTGCCCTTCCAGCAATATGATTTTGGCTTCGGGCATTGCGCCCATTCGCCACATGGTGGATGAAGGCGTGCGAGTGGGTTTAGGCGTGGACGGGTCGGCCAGCAATGATGGCAATCACATGTTGAATGAGGCGCGCCAAGCCATGTTACTGCAACGTGTCGGTTGGCCTGGATTCGAGTCGCGGGCTGACCGATTTACGGCCCGTGAAGCCCTAGAGTTAGGCACGTTGGGGGGGGCGCGGGTGTTGCGCCGTGACGATATTGGCACGTTAGAGGTGGGCAAAGCGGCGGATTTTGTGGCGTTTCGGGTGGATGGGCTAGCCCATGCGGGCGGATTATCTGACCCAGTGGCGGCCTTATTGACCTGTGCGCCAGGGCAAGCCTGGTTATCCGTTATTAACGGTCAGGTTATTGTAGAAGAGGGACAATTTTTACCTTTTGAAATCCCGCCACTCGTTCAAGCCCATAATCGTTTAAGCCGAGAGATGTTACAGCGTGCGGGAGTTGCTTAATATGTCTGAGGAAGCTATTTCTGTCAAAAAATTAAGTCATTTACAACCAAAAAATCTAACCCCTGCCGATAAACTGCGCGAATTATTACAAGACCTAGAAAATCGTCACATCCCTATTAGCCAAATGACCTCAACCCAGGCGTTAGGGTTGTTGCATGATTTAGACCATATTTACCACTTATTTATTGAATTAGAAGACTCTCGGCTAGATTTGTCGGCTGAAAAAGGAATTTTTACCGAGATTCAAGGACATTTGAAAAAGCAAATTAAGCCTTTATTGAAAGCCATCGGCGGCGCAACCACCTTACAAGGTTATAGTCCCGCTAAACCCCTACCAGAACAATGGTGGTGGTACGTTGATAAAATCGTAGCTAAACAACAAAAAGCATGGCAACGGCAAATGTTAATCACTGGCATGGTCATTACCGTCATATTTGCAGCCGTTACCTTAGCTCTTAATACAATTTTTGCGCCAGACCCGCTAGTTATTGCTCGTTATGAGATAGAACAAAATACTTTTGCGGCGATTGATGCAGGACAATATGATGAGGCTTTAACCACGGTTGAGCAAGGTTTAAAGGAATCGCCCCAAGATGAGGGCTTTTGGCTTATCAAAGGAGTATTACAAGATATTCTCAAACGCCCTGAGGCAGCCCAAACCTTCCAACAAGCGCAAACGATTATCAATAGCCCCTTCTCGTTTCATTTGGGACGAGGACAGTTATATCTGCGAGCAAATCTGCCTGAAAAAGCGGAAACTGACCTGCGCGCGGCTTTAACTATAGATGAAAAAGAGTCGCTGGCTTGGTTATTGTTGGGGCAAGCATTGGAGACGCAATCAAAGAAGTTAGAAGCCAGCCTTGCTTATGAAAAAGCAGGGTCATTAGCTTTAGATAAAGGTGAGAGTGAAATTGTGGTTTCGGCCCGCATGGCTCTCATGCGTTTAGGGGCATTGAACATCCCTGGTAGTACCCCATAAATAGAAGTCCAAATCTAAAGATTTGGACTCCATAAGCGGTAAGTCCTAAAAGTAAATAACGGAGGCAACATGAACCCAATAAAACAGTCGCCCTACATTTTGGGGCCGTATGATATAGATACCGATACCGATATTCAAACCGATACGGGGATTGACCTTGAATTTATTGTGATGGATGAAGAGGATTTAGACAAACGGTATCGCGTGGTTATCCATAACGATAATGTTACGACTTTTGAATTTGTCATTAGCATTTTAGTGAAAGTGTTTGAACAAACCTTTGCCAGAGCCACTAAACTAGCCTTTGAAACCCATTATAAAGGCAATGCTTATGTGGCTACATTGCCTTTAGAGGAAGCCAAAACCAAAGTTTTCAAGGCGCAATTTGCGGCGCGAGAACAAGGATTTCCCCTGGTTTTCTCCATTGAGCCAGAATAAGAAACTTCCACCTGTAAATAATGCGGTGATGTTTGAGGAGTTAGCACGCCCTCGTGCTAACCCGTGACACACGAGGGCGTGTGTCACTCCTCAAGGGAAAAATTATCCCCCGAAAATTTACAGGTGGAAAAACTTAGTAGTCAACAGGAGTGTCAAAATTTCATTTTGACAGGCGAAAATTTTATTTTCGCCCTCCTTAAGTAATAAAACACAAAAAGGGAGTAGCCATGGCTGCTCCCTTTTTATTATGATAAGCCAAAATTAGGGTTAAGGTAATTGAAAGCGGCCCGTAGGGCGAACTACTTTTGATTGAAAATTAGCGACATAATTGAATAACTTACGTTGTAGATGTTGCCAATCGGTGCTGCCTAAAATTGACTTTAAAGTAGGCAAATCCTCGGTTACCCCACCAATCAAAATTTGTGGGCCGCCGCCAAAAACCGTATACCAGGACTCTGTGGGTTGGATACCTAATTTCATAATACCGGGCGCAAACTCACGCACAATAAACTCAAAGTAATCACTTTCTGACCCTGGTTTAATATCCCAGGTCATTAATAACTTGACCATTTGTACCACCAAATAGCTGGAGTCCAAAGCGGTATACTTTAGACAATCGGTCAAAGCGTACCGCTTTGGACTCCTAACTAACACTAAAGGTTATCAAAAGAGGATAGCAGAATAAATTCAAATTCGCAAGTCATGGTGCGCTGACATTTCCTCGGCTGCATTACGCGAGAGGACAACTTGGAGTGCAACGCTTCAGCTTTGCGCTTCTTTAGGGTGGCAAAGCTGAAGCGTTGCACTCCTGACCATGACACGATGAATCAAAAAGGGTCACTGCGTAATGCAGCGACCCTTTTAGTTTAAAAGTTACTAGACCTCACAGGTTTTAAAAACCTGTGAGGTCTGATGTTACTCAAACTTAGCGAGCAGGATGGAAAGGACCTTTGGTTAAATCAACCCCAGCCACACCTAACGAGCCAAAGTTGTTAGCAGTGTTAGCATTGTCGTTCTCGTTACTTTCGGTCACGAGATAGACATTCTTGCCACTGCCAGCAAAACTATCGGCGTAGGAAACAAGGACAGAGGTGCCTGAGACAAAGCTACCATGCCAAGTGGTTTGGTCAACTTCATAACCAACGCGACCACTTAGACCAGAGTCACCTGCTGGACGAGAAACCAGCGTAATAGATGCACCGGGAGCTAAAGAGCCACCAAAGTCTGAGGCTTTAACAAACCAAGCGATACCTTGTTTACCTAATGGGTCAGCTAAAGTGCCGAGATTTTCATCACTATCCCATCGACCACCTCGGGTAGTAATACCCGCTGCATCGTTGGGGTTAATGTAGAACTCAACCCAGAAGCCTTGCGTTACCGCAGCTGTACCAGCATTTTTCACGACTACTTCAACGTCCAGATCTTGGTTAGCAACTACGCTCGCAGGCAACTTGATGGTTGACTGTAGGTTTGGCTGACCAGGAACAGGGGTGGCGGGAGTAGCTGTTGGGGTAACAGGTGTGGGTGTAACTGTACCTGTAGTAGGTTGTTTGAGAATGATGGGTAAGAACACATACACTTTCGGCTTCTTGATGACCTGAGCAGCGTCATTCAAGTCAGCGGGGTCAGTTACCTTACCACTGTTGGCAACAGATTGTTCTAGGCTGGAGACAAACGCGGTATTCACAATTGTACCCTTGCCAAGACCATCATTATCCACGTCAACTACGATAGTTACAACAACAGACGTAGCTTGTGGCACGCTTGAAACGTCCACTTTAACTGTACTGCCATTGACTGTAATCGTACCAGCGGTTGTCGATGAAGCCACCAAGGTAACTTCCACGGGTAAAGCATCGGTGATAACTACGTTAGTCGCCGTAGTATTACCCGTATTGCTGACACGAATCGTGTAAGTGATACGAGTGCCTACCGCTAAAATTTGCGGTCGTTCGGTACTCTTGGTCACAACCAAGTTAGGCGCAGGAACATTGGCAGGATTAACCTGAATTTGGGTTGTAGCCGCACAAGTAGAACCGTTAGAATGGGTTACAGTAACGGTGACACTCTTGGTGCCAGTCGTGGTGTAAGTATGACTAATCGGATTAACTGTACCTGTACCACCGTCACCAAAGTTCCACGCAAAGGTAGAAGTGCCTGTCGGTGAGGCGGTTACTGTGGCGGTCATGGCTGAAGCTGTATTCACAACAACAGGTGACACCGCAGCTACGGCAACGGTACAAGTGGCAGTTACTGGGGCAGCAGTTGTCTTCACTGTCCATGTAGCTGTAGCCACAACCGGTGTCGTACCAAACAAGGCTTGGGCGGTCGCTAAGTTCGTGACCGTTTGATTAGCTGTAGAAAGCAACGTAGACGCAGTCACGACTTTAACGCCATTCTTGACTAAGGCAAATGGGGTAACACCCAAGGTTAACTTGTCATCAGTTAAAGTAATGTTTGTTAAGTCTACCGTACCATTGTTGGTTACAGTATACGTGTAAGCCACCGTAGCAGGGACTTGAACTGAGGTCGCGCTACCCACTTTAGTGAGAGCCAACTTCGCCCCAGAACGGATAGTGACAGTTACGGTATTAGAGTCAAACGGATAATCCTGCATGCCACGTGAACCAGTGACATTAGCGGTATTGGTAATGACACCCCCTTCTTCTAGGGTATCAAAATCTTTTTGGCTAATGGTCTTGGTCACAATAAACTGAGCAGGAACACCACCAGGGGACATGTTAAGACTGGTCTTATTGATTACACCGAGTAAGCGGTCTTCAAAGACAATGTTGCGTAAAGTAACAAGGCCATCGTTAGCCACTAACACGGTATAGGTAATCGTATCACCAATGAGGGCTTCATTGATACTAGCAGACTTAATAACTTTCAAGCTAGGTGTATAGAAAACCGTCACGGTGACAGGATTGCTGTTGAACGGTACGTTATTACCACTCGAATTTACATTGGCGGTGGCCGTATTGCTCACGACCGCTTGGCCCTTAGCAATGGCATAATCCAAGTAAGCATCGGTGATACCAACATTGGTGATGACTGTGGTAGATTGGCCAGGCCCTAAGACAATATTGGTCGCCAACGTAATCACTAACGCTGGGTCATTATTGAATTCGTCCACCAAAGAAGTCACGGTTTGAGTCGTCTTGCCTGTATTCTTCAACACGTAATTGTAGGTGACGGTCTTGGTGGCCGCATCAAAGTGGACTATTGGCGTGCTAGTAGATTTAACCACTTCAATATTCAGGTCATAGATGGCCGTCAAGATTTCTTCATCAACATCGGTGTAGACATTACCCGCAACTAACTGATTGAGATTACCGAACCCATCAGTCACGGTCGCCGTAACGACGTTGTGTAAGGTTTGGGTCACAATGCTAGAATCGAGGTAAGCTGGCAACACTGAATCATGATAAGAGGTTATCACGGTTGTGTTTGCTGGGACCCAGACAGTCGTGGGGAAGTCGCTACTTTGAGTCGCCGCACCATTGTCATACACATCTTTCAAGGTCACAGTCACAGGAATATTACCCGTGTTGGACAACTCTAAGGTGT
>JAIFLK010000224.1 GCA_020049115.1 Chloroflexota bacterium
CGGTCAAGGTTTTGCGTGCCGAGAATGGGCAGCATGTTCGCGGGATGTTGTAATAACCAGGCAAAGGCAATTTGGTCAATGGTTGCCCCGCCTAACTGTTCGCTTAGGTCAGCCATGACGCGCCGTAGCCGTACCGCCGACTCTTCTTGGCTACTAAATAAGCGTCCACCCGCCAATGGCGACCAAATCATGGGGGCAATGCGTCGCTGTTGGCATTGGTCAACGGTACCGTCATGTAATAAATCGAGATACATAACCGAGACTTCAATTTGATTGGTCACAAGGGGAAAATCTAGGCGGGAGGCCAGTAAATCAAATTGGTGTGGGGCGAAATTGGATACACCGAAGTGTAATACTTTGCCTGATTGCTTGAGTTCACTCAACGCCGCGGCCACTTCATCCGCGTCCATCAACGGGTCAGGCCGATGAATTAGTAAGACATCTAAATAATCGGTGCGGAGGTTTTGCAGGGAGCGTTCTGCCGAAGCGATAATGTGCGCCTTGCTGGTGTCATAATCATGAAAGGTGTGCGCGGGGCGTTGCGGCGAGACGAGGCGAATGCCACATTTGGTAATGAGTTGCATGTGGGAACGTAAGGCGGGGTTTTGCGCCAACGCCTCACCAAACATGGCCTCGCAGGTGTAGCTGCCATAAATGTCGGCATGGTCAAAACTGGTGATGCCTAAATCTAGGCAGGTTTGAACGTAATGTAGTAGTTCGTGGGGCGATAAACGCCATTCGGTCAGTCGCCACATACCCGCAATAAAGCGAGAGACGGTTGGCCCGTTGGGGGCCATGGGAATAGTTGGGACGGTCATGAGTTACTCCATGTTAAGACCTCACAGGTTTTTGAAACCTGTGAGGTCTTATATTGTAATAATTCAAATTGAAGGTAGGTATAAATAGACAGTAGTGCCATTGCCAATCTCACTCTTTATTTCAATTTCACCACTATGTTGTTTAAGAATACCATATACTTGAGGTAATCCTAAGCCCATGCCTTTGCCTAGCTCTTTAGTGGTGAAAAAAGGCTCAAATAAATGGCGTTGATGTTCAAGGTCAATGCCTAAACCATTGTCAGAGATAGAAATGCCAATCCAATCACCGATGGCTAGTTTAGGTTGTAGGGGTGAGGTGATGGTGGAAGAAACAACCCGATATAAATGGAAGTCAACCACGCCGCCATCAGGCATGGCTTGCCAGGCATTAAAAGTAAGGTTTAGGAGAGCTTGGCGTAATTGATTGGCATCTGCGTTTAAGGTAAAATCACCTGACTCAATATGTAGTTTTAAGGTTATATGAGGCGGGGCGGTCTCTTCTAATAGCTGTAAAGTTTCAGTTAATAAATCAGCTAACTGTAAGGGTTGTTTTTGAGAGGTAGATTGGCGGCTAAAATCTAAAATTTGTCGGGTTAATTGGGCGGCGCGATGACCTTGGCGAACAATATGAGATAAATCGCTTTTAGCGGCCTCAGAAAGTTCAGTATTAAGTTGTAATAATTCTGAAAAACCAATAATCGTAGTCAAAATGTTATTGAAATAATGCGAAAACCCGGCGGCCATTTGCTCTAAACTCGTTAACCGACTCGTTAGTTCTTGGTTTTGTTGCATCGCTCGATTAGCGGTAATATCTTGAATGATGATAACGGCAAAGCTATGGGTGTAGTAATAGTTCTCATTTTTAGAAATATTTAAGGGCTGTAGTTGAATTTCTAAATAACGATTTAGTTGTTTATCTTGCACCTGTTCCACAACAGCCTGTCCTAGTTTTACCTCGTTCCAAGCATGTTCCCAAAAACCTTGAAAATAACATGGGGTTAATTGGCAATGGGGGTGTAATAAATTGTGCAGAGATAACCCCCTCACTTGGTTAACTTTACCTAGTTGCCAATTTTCTAACGTGCGGTTGGCGCGCAGAATATGCCCTTTTTTGTCAAGTAAACAGACTAATTGAGGTAGGGCATCGGCGGTAACTTCCCATTCTTGTTTAGCTCGTTCAATTTGTTTGATTTTGGCTAAAGCATCAGGTAAGTTTTTGGTTATTAGCGGAGCAATGATAGGTGTCATAGGTTGACTTCCTGTTTTTTTAGCTCATGTTTCAAAATCGCGGCAACCACCCGATTAGTCAATGTGGCGATAAAAGCAATAGCCATAATAATAAAAACAATCGGCATAATCGCTGAGATAATTAATAAACAGAGGGTAATAGTAGTTAAAACTATCATGTTCAATGGATAAAGTCCTATAATTGCAGTGGCATTTTGCAAAGCTAACTTAAAAGTGGGTTCAGACAGATGGGGGTAAACCGCTAACATAATAAGTTGAATAACTCCCCAGGAAAAGAGCAGGCTAATGACCACGAATTGAACGAAGATAGCCCAAGTCGTATTAAATTGACTATAAAAACTCAAATTAAACCAAGCAACTAGGATCAGCGCGTAATTTATGGCCCCCCAAATGGCTGCTTGTTGCCATGTTTTCCGAACATGGTTAAATAGAGTCATTATTTTTATGCCTTTTTCTTGCTCAACATCATGCACCGTAGCAAACAAACCAAAGAGAATAAAGGGGCAAAAAATAGTGCTGATAACGCAAATTAAATTAAAGACAACTAAATAAAATGCTTCGTCCCACATGTCTTGTAAACTGTTTTTAAATGCTTGTTTAATCATGTCAAAATTCCTAGAGTAATTATAGTATCTTTTAACCAGTAGGAAAATAATTGATTGGGATTAAAAACCCCATTCTCTTAAGAGAACAGGGTTAATCAACCTAATGGGGGGAGCAAGATAAAATTCAGCTTGCTGTTGGGGCTATTTTACTGGCTTTTGAGGAGGGGTAAGTGAATTTGTTGGGCTTTTTGGCTATAATTTAACCGTAATTGCAGCCCATTTTTTTGATAGGCTAGATTAACATTTTCAATGGTTAGGTCGGCGGTATACATGCCGTAATTACTGGGTTTATAAATTGTCAGGGGCAAATTTTGGCTTGATTGGGGGGCTAATTCACCCGAACCCGTTGTCTCTACCTTAAGCCAGGTGGCGTTGGCGGGAATAGTGAGCTTCCAGGTAATGGTCGTGACGTTATTGTTGTAAATGGTTAGGGTGCTGGAAATTGGCTTGGTATTGATATTATCTGCCATTAAAAAAGTGGGGTGGGGGGCTTGGAGTTGCAACTGATTGAGAAATTTTAAGGCTTGGTAGGCATTAATTTGTTTCACACTAAATGATTCATCTGGCCCTTGGTTGCCTAAATTGGTGGCTGTTGCCGCTAATAGTTGGCGCATATCTTGATGACTGAGAAATGGGTCAAACGCCCACACTAACGCAATCAGCCCTGTGACCTGTGGCCCCGACATAGATGTACCTGTTTTATAGCCATACCGTTCATCGGGCAAGGTACTATAAATATCTTCCCCTGGGGCCACCAAATCTAAGCCTTGCCCATAATTAGATTTAGGCTCTAATTTACCATCTTTCATAGTCGCACCCACCGCAATGGCTTCCTCGTAGGCGGCGGGGCAATTGACCGCATTTTGTCCATCATTTCCCGCCGCAATCACCACTAACACGCCCTTACGGTCAGCGTAAGCCAATGCGTCGCCAATAATGGCGGTGGTGGTGCAAGGCCAACGGGTATTGGGGACAGTAGAACTCAAATTAACGACTCTCGCCCCATGGTCAACGGCGTAAGAAATACCTTTGGCGAGGTTAAATAAGGTGCCTCGGTTGCTAGAGTCTAGCACTTTAATCGGCATTATTTTCGTTCGCCAACTAACCCCCGCCACCCCTACGCCATTATTGCCAATGGCCGCCGCAATTCCCGCCACATGCGTCCCATGGCCTGAGTTTGAGTCATCAATGGGTAAAGCCGATGGGTCAATGAAATTGTAACCTTCAACAATATTGGCTTGTAAATCAGGGTGATAAATATCTACCCCGGTATCAACCACCGCCATTGTTACGACAGCTTGTTGGCTAAATATAGCCCAGGCTGGCTCTATTTGAATGTCAACATTTGTGGTCTGGTGCAAATGCCACTGGAGATAATAATCGGGGTCATTGGGACTGGCGGTGGCGTAAGCATAGTCATTATACGTAGCATATTGAATATCACCCCGATGTAATAAATCGTTAATTATATCTGCTTCTGCCCCTGGCGAAACTTCAACTCTCAACCAACCGCCATGGGGTGAAACTTCCAAAGTGCGTAACCCCACCGCTTGTAGTGAGCGTTGCGCCGCTACATTAGCCACGCCATTCTTAAATTTAACTAATACCTCGCCAGGCACCGCCCTGGTTTGCTCAACCACAGGGGGCGCGGCATTTGAGCCTTGCGCTAAACTAACGGTGCGGCTGAGTAAAACAATTAACCCACCTATGACTAGCACTGCAATAAATTTGGATAATGACATGGTTTTTGTTACCTCATAGAACGTACACAAATTGACGTTATTTTTACAGAAGTTTACGGTTATTTATAGGCTGTCTGTAAAGAATTATGAACCTCTTGGGTAAGTTCTATTTTATCTACTCTCGGACTTACGCAAACACCTTACTCCAGCCCTCTCCTACATATCCCCATACGGGGATTAAGGGAGGTAGACTTGGCTTTTGCGTAAGTCCTCTACTCGTTTATTTACCTGATTAAATTCTACCACAAGATAGATTAAGGTTACAAGTAGCCCCCAATTTATTCAACCCCTATTTTAAGCCTATTGACCCTACGTTTACCCTACGCTAGAGTTCGTTAAGTTTGATTTTCGTTTGAAACTGCCTTTCACCACAAAGGCGCAGAGAAACATAGAGTTTTGTATTTTCTCCACGTTTCTCTGCGCCTCTGCGGTGAACTCATATTTTACCCACTACATATATTATTAATTCTAAAGACTGACGCAAAGACCGCCCCTCACTCGTCTCCTCATTAGCCGAGGGAGCAAAATTTTTCTACCTGTAAATAATTGGGGGATACGGAGTCCAAAGCCGTAGGCTTTGCCCCACTGCTCAAAGCCTACGGCTTTGGACTCCATATCTATCCCCTGAAAATTTATGGGTGGAAATTTTTCCTCAATTCAATGGGATTAGCGCGGGAGGTTTGCGATTAGTGCAAAAAACGTGTGTTGAGGCTAAAAACGGAGCTTTAATAAACTAAAGCTCCGTTTGGATTAAGGTTGTTGCAAGATTTAAAACATCCCAAAATTACCCTCACCCCCGTCCCCTCTCCCAAAGGGTGAGGGGTGACATTTTGCTCCCTCGCCCTTTGGGAGAGGGCTGGGGTGAGGGTGTCTGCGTAAGTCTTAAACTATAAATTTTTTGGCACGGGTTTCAGTGGCGTAACGGGTAAAGGTTCACCCGCTAATAAGGCATGGTAAATGGCCTCAATTTGCTGGCCCGCCCGTTCCCATGAGAAATGGTGCATCACCCGTTGGCGCAAATAGCTGCCTAATTGAGTGCGTTGCTCAGGGGTTAAATCTAACGCTCTGTTTAGGGCGGTTGCTAAAGCCTCAGTGCTGACCTCATGGGCATAAATACCGCCGTCACCTAAAAACTCGCGGCTGACGGGCAAATTAAAGGCCACTGTCGGTAGTGCCATGGACATATAGTTTAATATTTTACCGCTACCCTCTGTCGCCGACATTTTGGGTGCGGTGGCAATATCGCCTAACGCTAAATAACGGGGTGCGTCATCATATGACACTTTGCCTGTAAACGTCACCTGGTCAGCCACGCCCAATGTTTTGGCGAGGTCTTGATATTGCGCCACTGCGGGATAGCCCATGAGCAATAAATGGTAATCTTGACGGCTTTGTTTGAGCATGGTCAAGGTTTCTAACAATTTATTGACCCCTTGATAGGGAGCTAATAACCCTAAATAGACAATCACTTTTTTATCAAGGGGAATCCCCAAACTTTGTTTTAGCTCTATTTTTTCTGAGGCCGAGAGGCAAGCAGGCGAAAAAATGGCGGCATTGACACAATCGGGGGTCGGGTCAATGCGGCTGGTTGGCACATGGAACTGTTTTGCTAATAAATTGGCCGCATGCGCCGAACTCGGCATGACTACTTTGGCGGCATGGTCAATCTGGTTTTCCAACCAATACATCACCTTATGGCGCAAACCGCCAGGCCGCAAGAAATTATGGTCAATCATTTCGCTGGTCAGGCTGCCCTGAAAATCAAAGACCAATGGCGCGCCCGTTAGTTTACTTAATACCGTGCCAATCAATGCTCCTTCGTGTAGATGAGCATGAATGATGTCAGGCGGATGACGTAAAGCATGCCACAATGACATGCCCGCGAGTAAGACATCTAAATAAACTTTATGGCGTGATGAACCAACAATCACGCGGTAATTGAATGGCACACCCCAACAACGGCGAACATTAAGGTTATCAATATCCCGTCCATTGGGATAGCTAAGAATTGTGATGTTATGCCCCAGTTGTTGTAAAATGCGGCTCTCTTCCAAGATGCGAACATGCGCCCCATAATCGGCAAAAAACATGGTGGGGACTATCATGAGGATGTTGAGTTTTTGTTTGGTGTAATAAGTTTGGTGCAAAAGTGCGAGCCTCCTTGAGTAAGGAATTTTCCAAATCAGCCATATATTAGCACAGCCAACCCGTTATGTAAAACTTCACTTGACTTGATAATGGTCTGATTTACAATAGACATTATACCGATTTAATGATTTTCGTAGGGGCAGGGCTTGTCCCTGCCCACAATGGGGGCAAGCACAAGGCATTGCCCCTACAAAAACTCTAATTGGAACTTATTTTTAAGTAGAGCTATCGCGGCCAATCAAAAAGAGGTCAGGCGCGTGCCTTTTTGGGCTTATTGTATCAATGACTCTACTGCAAAATACCCTTCTTGCAGTAGAGTCATGTTGATGTCACCTTAGTTAGAAATTTAAGTTAAGGGTTCATTCATTGAAGATGATACGAGTCTTAATAATAAGATTGATTTGAGAATTATACTGCGTATCGAATGAGAATTACACTTTCCCCATGTCACTCTGAGCGAAGCGAAGAGTCCCTGCAACCCTGACCTAAAAGTGAGATTATCGGGGCCGAAAAC
>JAIFLK010000359.1:0-11678 GCA_020049115.1 Chloroflexota bacterium
GTCAGCAAATTCAAACCGACTCAGCGCAGGGGTTGCGGGTGTTGTTGTTGGCGCATCATGAGGCCATTATTTCGCTGCATGACGCGGATAAACAGCCACGTTTGCCCTTTGCGCTCAAGCCCATTGCCATTATCAGTATGAGTGATGAGCTACGGCATGAGGCGCGCGAAACCTTAGAACGCTTTGCGGCGATTGGCGTTGAGGTTAAAATTATTTCGGGCGATAACCCTCATACGGTGGCCGCATTAGCCAAGCAAGCGGGGTTGGGGCCAGAGATTAAGGTGGTGTCGGGGGTAGAATTAGCGTTATTAGATGAAATACAATTCAGCCACATGGCCGAGAAAAACAGCATTTTTGGCCGCATCACCCCAGAGCAAAAAGCCCGCCTGGTGCAAAGTCTACGCCAACAGGGTCATTATGTTGCCATGATTGGCGACGGGGTGAATGATGTGTTGTCGCTTAAGCAGGCTAATTTGGGCATTGCCATGGAAAGTGGCAGCCAGGTGACCCGCAGTGTGGCGGATATTATTTTGTTACATGATTCTTTCGCGGCCCTACCTCACGCCTTCACTGAGGGGCAACGTATTCGTAATGGGATTCAGGATATGATGAAGCTCTTCATGGTGCGGGTTTTTTATGCCACCTTACTCATTATTGCGGTTGGTTGGGTCAGTAATACCTTCCCCTGGCTCATTAAGCATAATTCCGTTTTAACCTTTTTCACCGTTGGTTTGCCGACCACCTTGCTCGCATTTTGGGCGAAACCAGGCCAACCGCCACGCGGCAGCTTGATTCGCTCCACATTACACTTTGTACTACCTGCGACCTTGAGTTTAACGTTACTTGGCTTAATGGTTTATTTGGGCTATTTGGTGTTAATGATGAATTTTCTGCCCGCAAGTTCGGTGCCACAAGGCCACCTTCTGGCAATACCGCGTACCGCCTTAGTAACCGTTTTGGTCTGGTGTGGCTTATTATTATTACCATTTCTTAAACCACCCACCCTCGCCTGGACAGGTGGCGAATCCCTTAGTGGGGATTGGCGATATACTTACATGGCAATCGGCATGTTTATTTTTTATTGGCTGACGATTGTTTTCTCGCCTATGGGCTGGTTTTTTGATATGGCGAGATTACACCTATCTGATTACCTATTATTACTAGGAGTAACTATTATCTGGGGGTTCTCCATGCGCTTTATTTGGCGGGCGCGGCTACTTGACCGCTTTTTGGGGGTGCGTTTGGGCGGCCATAACGAATAAGGAATAAAGCGAATGTATAGGCAAACAGGACTTACGCAAAAAGGCAAAATCCCCCCTCAGTCCCCCCCAAAGGGAGGGAGGTTTTACTCCCTCGCCCTGTGGGAGAGGGTCGGGGTAAGGGTTCTGCATAAATCATGGGCAACCAGGAGTGTCAAAATTTCATTTTGACAGGCGAAAATAAAATTTTCGCACTCCTTAAGCGGAAGTCCTAGCCTTATTTGCTGTAGTTTGGCTTTAAGTTTCCATTAAGCTAAATTTTATGCTATACTGAGTGAAAGGGTTTTGGGGAGGCGGCTTGGGTAACCCATGAAAAGCTGGCAAAAAGGATTATGACAATGAATATCATCACGGCCTATTTATCAGATGTGGGCAGTAAACGTGACCATAACGAAGACTATATTTGGGTTGATGATAAGACTGGTATTTACATTGTAGCCGATGGTTTAGGGGGCTATGAAGCAGGCGAAATTGCCAGTAAAATGGCCGCCGACATGGTGGGGCAAATTTTGGCTTTACATTTAAGCCAAAATGGGAGTTCAACCAATATAAAAGTATTACTCACTAATATCTTAGAAACGGTGAATAAAGCCATTTACTCTGCGGCACAACAAAATCAACAACAGCAAGATATGAGTACCACACTGATGTTGGTTTTGGTTCAATTGCCTCACGTTTATATTTGCCATGCGGGTGATACCCGCACTTATTTATTACGCAATCAAACAATTAGCCGTTTAACGACGGATGACTCATGGTTGGGTGGTGGCAAATTACGGCATGTTTTGACCAAGGCGGTGGGACAAGAACATGCCCTAGAACCTGAATTTGTGGAATTGACGGTGCAACCAGAGGATTGGTTATTGTTATGTAGTGATGGTTTATGGGATATGTTACAGGATGAGCAGATTTTGAATTTGCTCTCACCCCAAAGTATGCCTAAAGATTACGTTAAATTACTCATTGCCGCAGCCAATCAAGCCGGCGGGCATGATAATATTTCTGCAATTGCGCTGAAAGTACTTGCCAATTAAGCCATGTTTGCCTAAAATGTGTAATAAAATTACCTATACTGCGTTTCATTCGAGATTTACACTTTTATGATGACCATTTGGAGTCCGCAATCCTTTGCGGACAGCCCGCAAATAATTGCGGACTCCTACGCCAAAAGTGTCATTTTCATTCGGTACACAGTATAGCACCAAAGGAAAATATAAACCTCATGAAAATTTCGCTTTCTGGGCGACCAGGCCGTATTGTTGAACAAGGGAATGTTATCATTACCACCATGCAACAGAGTAAAGCCCCAATTTTACCCAAAGGTTTACCTGCTCCGCCCGAAAAACCCACTGTTTATGTGATTTACATTGGGCAAAAACAGTGGAATAAAGTAAAAGAAAACATCAAAAACCCCGAAGAAATGTTGATTATCGAAGGTTATCCCTTTTTTGATAAAGAAATCAACGCCTTTTCCGTGTTATCGACCCGCACCACCACCAAATCATCGGAGATGGGCAAGCGACAGAAAAAGGGTGAAGCAGGGGACGGCAATGGGGCGGTTGGCAATGAGTCTGATAACAATGATGACAATTTGACCGAGGATATAGACGAATAAAAATTTATTTGGCTGTAATAAAGTCAACAAATTGCCTACTGCTATTCATCAGGGTGGGCGATTTGTTTTTTTGCTCTAGTGGTTTTGATAGCCCTTAAAAGTGTGTTAATATAAATAAGTCCCATCCAATCATAATCCACCCATAAGCCGATACCCCCATGACGAATAAATTGCGCGTTCTTGTCATTGATGACAATAATGAAACCAGACACATTGTAGAGCAAGTGCTAGTCCCACATGGTTATATGGTGGATATTGCGACCTCAGCCATTGAGGGGTTGCGTAAAGCTCTGACCGAAGTTTATGATATGGTGATGGTTTCGTTGGAAATGCCCCAAATCAGTGGGTTTGAATTATTACGTGAAATTCGCAATTTTGATAACATGGTGCCGATAATCATCTTGACGGCCCAAAAAGTGGAGAATATTTCGTTGGAAGTGTTGCGCCTGGGGGTGCATGATTACGTTAAAAAGCCGCTTGAAACTGAAGAACTTATGGACGCGGTGGAAAATGCGTTATGCTTGCCGCAATTGCAAACGCAACGGCGGGAGTTATTTACCCGTAATATTATTCAAACTAATCAACGGTTAGAGCAAAGGATTCAAAACCTGAATGCCCTTTACAAAATTAGTAAGTCTATCACTTCGTTGATGGAGCCAAATAAAATTTTGGAGCGCATTGTCGATGCGGTGTTAGATGTGTTGGATGGTCAAGAATGTACTTTATTGTTAGTTGACCCTAAAACGGGTAAAATTCAAAATGAGTTACATAAACATCGGACAAATACCCCAGAACAACAAGCCACTGATGATGCGGCTCTGCCTGAAGATTTGACCGAAACGGTGTTATCGGTGCCGCTGCAAGTGGGTGATATGGTGGTGGGGATTTTAAGTTTGACCAAGCGTATCAGTGGACAATTTACCTCCCATGATGCTCAATCGCTGCGAATGTTAGCCGATTATGCGGCCATTGCCATTCATAATGTACAGTTGATGGAACAGCTTAAGAAATCGCAAGAACAGGAAAAGCAACGGCTACGTGGTCTTTTTGAACGGTATGTTGCGCCTTCGGTGGTCAAAGAATTATTGAAACATCCCGATAATGTGAAGCTCGGTGGCTCACTCCAAGCCGTTACGGTGCTGTTTGCGGATGTGCGCGGCTTTAGCACTTTTAGTGGACGCACCTCGCCTGAAACGTTGGTGAAATTGCTCAACCATTACATGACGGTGGCAACGGAAGCCATTTTAACGGAAGAAGGCACATTAGATAAATTCCTGGGCGATGCCGTGATGGCCCTATTTAATGCCCCAGTGCCACAATCTGACCACCCTTTGCGCGCGTTGCGGGCGGCCTGGGTGTTACGAGAGTCGGTGGTGCAACTCCATGTGCGTTTACCCTCGGAACATCATTTACTTTTTGGGATTGGCGTGGGTGTGGGGCAAGCCTTAGTGGGGAACATTGGGACATCAAAACTGATGAATTTTACGGCGATTGGCGATTCGGTGAATAAAGTGAAACGCTTGCAGGAGTCGGCTAAAGGGGGGCAAATCTTGATTGCTGAGGAAACCTATCAATTAGTGAAGGAACACATTAAAGTAAACTATTTGGGTGATGTGCATCTTAAGGGGCAAAGCCACCCTGAACCCGTATATGAAGTGTTAGCGGTAGAGAGTAAACGGTCATAAAATGACAGCTACCTCCCTTAATCCCCCCCGACATGGGGGGGAGATTTTGCGTCCTCTCATATGTCGGAGAGAGTTGGGTGAGGTGTTTGCATAAGTCCTCTCCGTTATAATTGAGCCACAACCCTATCTAACATAGTCTTTACTTTGAGATATTGTTGCTCAATGGCCGCTAATTGGGCTGGGGCGTGGCTTAAATCGCCATGCAAGGCCGCCAACTCCAATTGTTCACATAAATAGGCTAATTTCATGGCGTTAAAATTACGGCTATTTGATTTAAGAGTGTGGGCATGCAACTCAATCGCTTCTAAGTCACCTACTTGAATTGCCTGATGTAACTCCATCAGTCGTTCAACCACACTTTCAAAAAAAGCCTGAATAAAACTTACCATCATTGGTGAGTTATTTTCACCTATCATTGACCAAAGATTGGTTAAATCCATCAACGGTTCTTCCGCCGATGGATTTTTTATTATGGCTGACATGTTAGAATGGGTCATCGGTTCGTTCATCCAGTTTTTCGGAAAATTCTTGATTCCATTTATTAATCCTGGCACGGTCAAGGGCTTCAATGCGATGCGTTGCGGTGTTTTTGCGTTCATTATTGCCATTGCGGATAGCTAGGCGGGTGAGCAAAGGCATTTCAGCCGATTTGGTGCGTTGTTCTTGCTCTTTTTTGGCATGAGGCCGTTTCCATTGAGGTTTCAGGTCAACAGGAGCAGGTGGTTCTTCCGTAGGGCGGCTTGGTTGAAGCGGCATGTTTTGATAAACTCGTTGCCAATGAAGATGCGTATGAATGCGCGAAATAAGTTCATCCAAACCAAATGGTTTAGCTAAATAATCATTTGCACCTGCTTTTAACCCTCGGACAATATCCTCTTCTTGATTCTCGACTGACATTAAGATAATCAATACATATTTACCCGCATTACGTAATTGACGACAAATATCATAGCCTCGCATGTCAGGCAAATGAATATCTAATAATATGCAACAAAATTCTTCAGTTAGAGCCAAGCGCAAGCCTTCTGCCCCGGTACTTGCCCAAAGAACAGGGAAACCTTCATAAACCAAAATAGACTCTAACGTATCAGCAATACGTGGGTCATCATCTATAACTAAAACAGGTAGGTTATTCATCAGTACACCACCTTTGGTTAAAAGGTTTACCACAAAACAGTTTCTTTAAATTAATTTAAAGACGATTTTATGAGGATAGGACTTACGCCAAAAGGCAAAATCCCCCCCCTCAGTCCCCCCAAAGGGAGGGAAGTTTTACTCCCTCGCCCTGTGGGAGAGGGTCAGGGTGAGGGTTCTGCGTAAGTCCTAAGGAGTTACACAATTGCGCGGTCTACCCCCCTTAATCTCCCCGACATCGGGGGGAGACATTACTCCCTCTTACATGTAGGAGAGGGCTGGGGTGAGGTGTTTGTGTAAGTCCTGACATTAATTTTCACCATTTAATATAAACCAAAATTGCCAAAAATACAATTAGAAACTACCCAGAAAACAAAGCGGCGTTTTCAATATTGAAAACGCCGCTTTGTTGCAATGTAAAACACTCTCACCCCTGGGCTAGGCGAGTGGACGCAAGCCGATTTTGTGCAGGCCATGTGCCTCGGAAAACGCCCGAATGGGGATTTGATTAACCCTATTATGCCCTGGCCAAACTTTGCCTCATTCACCGATGAATTAACGGCTTTGTGGCTCAATAGTTACCCCTGTTGTATGCAAATGATGCAGCTTACAAAAAAGGCGTTAATCAGACGGATTGACTTTTTATAGTTCCCACCACCGAGGCCATCGGTGAAGTTCTCGTCTAAAGGTTACACTACGGGCAACATGGTCAAACTAACCTACTGCTTGACCTGTGAAAAGGTTGGATTGACCTACGTCAAAGCTTTTACCTCAAGCACGATTTACTTGAGAACCACTTAGCTTTGTTAAAGAGCGAGCAGAAACGTTCTGCTAAATGAAATTGTAAGCCAAATAGCCTGTTTTGGCAAAGTTGACGAGAAATTATGGGACTAGTGTTTGCATACATAACAAGTTAATTACTACTAAATTCTATTTGCCTTTACAATACCCAATCTTTGCCTCCTATACTGCGTTTTAAATGAAAACTACACTTTTGGCATAGGAGTCCGCAATTATTTGCGGGCTGTCCGCAAAGGATTGCGGACTCCTAACAAAGGCAATCGGTAGTGCATTTGGAGTCGCAACGCTTGCTTTGCGTACACACGGCAAGCAGTGCGACTCCGTAAAATTTTATACTGCTAATCTCGCCAATCCCCTAAATCATGGTTTCCGTTGGATTAGCGTAGGGTTGACGTTTACTTGTCATAATGTAGCCGTCAAGCAATGGAGAGAAATGTGAGATATAATAGTCTCTGTAAACAACGTAAATAACTGATGTAATCATTCTTCTCTCCTCCTTTTAAGAAGGCCAAGCCTGGGCAGCTTGGCCTTTTTAGCTTTAAACGGCTTGGTAATATAATTAAGTAAGTGGGCAAAAGTTTTTCAGACGGTTGATGTCTAGGCTAAAATAAACCCACCTGCCCCTTTTACAACGGCCATTCCATGATTGCTTCACATGCGGCGTGGGTGGCCTCGGAGGACGTTGACCTCCGCTTGGCTCATATCGGGCTGATGGGACGGTGATACACCATGATTGAGCCGATAATTGCGCTTTGCACCCCACGCCGAGAGGTCGGGTATGGCTTGTAATTCGACCGCTCTGGGGTCGTGCCTAACAATCCGATTAAGGCAACTTCGGCTTCACGACTCATAGTTGGAAAGAAAGGAGCATGACATGGAGTCCAAATCTTTAATTTTGGACTCCAGAAAGGCGATAAATTGGCTCATCGTCAGAAAAAGCCACAGGCCGATAAATTGACCAAGCAGCCAGAGGGTGAGGGGTTGGCTGTAATGAGCGCATAGTGTAATAAAAATTAATAAAAGGTGGGGGATTTTCACCTCACCCCCGCCCCCTCTCCTACGTAGGAGGAGGGGCTGGGGGTGCTTGCTTTGAGGGTGAATCGTGGGTACAATAAAATAGGACTTACGCAAAAATCGCGGAGTTAGCACGCCCTCGTGCTAACAGTGACACACGAGAGCGTGTGTCACTCCTCAAAATGAACGGTTTTGCGTAAGTCCTATAAAAAAAGCTCATGATAAGTCTCCTTTAGTAGGGATGAAAAATTGAGTGAATGTCCCACCTACCTTGTTTAAAAGGAAGTAAGTAAGTGAGCAAAAATTCTGCGGCAGACCTTTTTAATGATTTTCGTAGGGGCAGGGCTTGTCCCTGCCCAAAACGGGGCAAGCACAACCCAAAACGGGGCAAGCACAAGGCATTGCCCCTACGAAATGCCGCAAAACTTTTGCTTGGGTACTTAAGTGGGACATTCCATAATCCCAGGTGCTACACGAGTTTGGAACATAGCTTAACACAAAAATTACATGGCTGTCAAGGGCAGTTTTCAACGGTTAATTGTCCATTTAGAATGACACGAAAAAGTGTAAGTCTCAAATGAAATGTAGTATAACAAAAGGAGCATATATGCAATATCCATTAGAGGAAAAAATTGGGAAGCCCTATTTATTTGTGGAACGGGAACGGGAGTTTCGTAAGTTTGGGCAATGGGTTGCCAACATGCCAGAGAAGTTGTCGAAATCGCGGGTCATTTTGGCGCGGCGAAAAAGTGGGAAAACGGCCTTAGTGCAACGGCTATTTAACCATGTCTGGAGTGCCAATGGGCAGGTTATTCCGTTTTATTTCAGTGTGCCTGAACATAAAATCTGGTATCCTCATTTTGCCAAACTGTATTACCGCACTTTTGCCTCACAATATATTTCGTTTCTGGAGCGTGATGCTACCTTGATGCGAAGCCCCTTATTTTTAGAACAGATTAAGGAATATGGCGAAAGTCATGGGCTAAAGTTGTTAGTGCATGGGGTCGAGGCCATGACGTTGGGCGAGCAGCAGCGAGATTTTACGATGATGTGGGAAGCGGCCTATAACGCGCCCCATCAATTTGGCTCGGTCTATGACCAACGAATCTTGGTCATCATTGATGAGTTTCAATATCTATCGAATCACATTTATCGAGATGAAGCCTGTCAGGGCAAACCCGATGAAACCATGCCAGGCAGTTACCATACGGTGTCCGAGTCGAAGGTTGCGCCCATGTTGGTGACGGGTTCGTATATCAGTTGGCTGCTGGAGATTGCCTCGCAATATTTGGAAGCGGGGCGGCTGAGTAAATGGTACATGGAGCCGAACCTTACGCCAGAGGAAGGGCTGGAGGCGGTCTATCGTTATGCGGAGGTGTATCAACAGCCGATTACTAATGAAAGCGCGCTCATGGTTAATCAATTATGTCGGTCAGACCCCTTTTTCATTTCGTGTGTGATACAAAGTGATTACGAGGGGAAACGGTTGGATACCTTAGATGGTGTCGTCAATACGGTGAATTACGAATTAACCAATCGCACCTCAGAGATGTCCGAAACGTGGGGGGAGTATATTTACCGTAACTTATCACGCATCAATGATTTGCATGGGAAGCAGATTTTGTTACATTTGAGTAAGCACAATGAACGCAGTTGGACCCATCGGGAGCTAAAAGAGGCGTTAGGGTTAGATTTATCCTTAGAGGATATTTTGCGGCGATTACAATTATTATTACAAGCTGATTTAATCATGGATGGCGGGTCAGACATTGATTATCAAGGGTTACAAGATGGCACCTTGTACCTGGTGTTACGGAGTCGCTTTGAAAAGGAGATTTCAAGTTTTATGCCAGACTTTCGGCGCGATTTTCGGGCGGAGATAGAGCAGTTACAACAAGATAAACGACAATTACAGGGCAGACTGAATCAGGTGAGTGGTAAAATGGCGGAGTATCAGTTAATGACGCTTTTTCGGAGTGAAAAACGGTTTGCCCTGTCCCACTATTTTGAGGCCGTGACCGACCCAACCCCTTTGAATATCATTGAGGTGAAATCGAATGTGAAGTTTCAACGGGGTGATGGAAAATTGATGGAGGTTGATGTGTGGGCGCGGTCAAGTGATGGGCGCGAGGTGTTGGTAGAGGTGAAGAAGCGGGCGGAAAAGAGCAGTGTGACGATGGTGGAAGATTTTATAGAAAAGGTGAACGTCTATCGCGAGTTACACCCACAAGTGGGCGTATTGGCGGGGTTTTTATCGTTAGGGGGCTTTACGGTGGAGGCTCAAACGCACTGTCTCCAGCATGGAATCGGGCTGGCAACACAACTGCCCTGGTGATTTGTTTTAAAAACCCGCTTTTAGAACGGGATTGCCAGAATAAGCGGATTAACAGCTGTTAAGTTAGGGTAATTTCTGGAGTCCAAAGCCTACGGCTTTGGACTCCGTCTCCCCTCATTATTTACAGATAGAAACGGTCCACCTGTAAATAATTCGGTGATGGGGGCATGGTTTAAGTCATTATAAGGTTCAAAACCATATAATAGACATTATACCGATTTAACGATTTTCGTAGGGGCAGGGCTTGTCCCTGCCCAAAACGGGGGCAAGCCCTGCCCTACGAAATAACCACAATTTTTTAATCGGTATAAACTCTAATGGCTGGCCTTATCACCTGAAAAATTACAGGTGGAAATATTTTACCTTTTTGAATTAAACGGGAGTGCAAACCTTCAGGTTTGTTCGTTTATAGCGGGGCAAACCTAAAGGCTGCACTCCAAGAACAGCATACTCCCTTCCAAGTGAAAGAAACCATAGTTCTGAGGAGTGATACACGCCCTCGTGTATCACGGGTTAGCACGAGAGCGTGCTAACTCCTGCGTGCTAACTCCTCTCAGGCCGAGTCTTGTATTTGACACTTGGAAGGGAGTAATTACTCAGCAGATGAATCATTATAACGTAGCGCAAACTTTGGCCGAGATGGCGGGGCGCGCCCCTTTTCGTCCCGCCATTCTCTTTCCCGCGGGGCGTGATGCTCAAGGTCGGGCTAAATTTACTCAACTCAGTTTTCAACAACTCAATAATTTAGTGGATAGTTACGCGCATGGGCTGGTGCAGCGGGGAGTGGCGCAGGGGGATAGAACCTTGCTCTTAGTAAAGCCTGGGGTGGATTTAATCGCCGTCACATTTGCCCTGCTCAAAGTGGGCGCGGTGCCAATCTTGATTGACCCTGGCATGGGGCGAGCCGCTTTTTTGCAATGTGTGCGTGAGAGTGAACCGACCACCTTTATCGGTTTGCCGATTGCCCATGCCCTGCGCCGTCTCTTTCCGCAGCCCTTCAAAATGGTGCAACACCATATTATTGTCAGCGAACTGAAACTCATGCGTGGGCTAGGTGACATCATGTTAAGCGAATTGGCTCGCCCCCAAGACGGTGCATTTACCGCCGTTGCTACCACCGAGGCCAGTGAAGCCGCCATCACCTTTACTTCGGGTAGCACAGGGATTCCTAAAGGGGTGATTTATACGCATGGTATGTTTCGCGCCCAAATTGAAATTTTCCGTACCCAAGTGGGGATAAAGGAGGGCGAAATTGATTTGCCAGGGCTATATATTTTTGCGCTATTTAATCCCGCTTTGGGCGTGACCACCGTTTTGCCTGACATGGATGCCCGTAAATCGGCCTCCGTTAACCCCGCCTATTTGGTGGAGGCCATTCAAACCCATGGGGTAACTACCTCCTTTGGCTCGCCCACCATCTGGAAACGGGTTTTGGCCTATTGTCAAGCCCATCATATTACATTACCCTCACTTAAACGGGTCTTCATGGCGGGGATTCCCGTGCCACCCCAATTGGTGAAAGATTTTTTACCCTTGATGAATGACGGCGAGGTTTACACGCCTTACGGTGCGACGGAGGCTCTGCCTCTCACTATGATGTCAGGCCAAGAGCTTGGCGCGTTGCCCCAAATTGTAACCTCACCCCCCTCACCCCAGCCCTCTCCCAGGGGGAGAGGGAGTCAAATAAACTCCCCTCTCCTAAATAGGAGAGGGGCAGGGGGTGAGGGTAATCTCCCTCTCCCCCTGGGAGAGGGTCGGGGTGAGGGTAATCTCCCTCTCCCCCTGGGAGAGGGTCGGGGTGAGGGTAATCTCCCTCTCCCCCTGGGAGAGGGTCG
>JAIFLK010000359.1:11716-16967 GCA_020049115.1 Chloroflexota bacterium
GGTTATCTCCCTCTCCCCCTGGGAGAGGGTCGGGGTGAGGGTTATCTCCCTCTCCCCCTGGGAGAGGGTCGGGGTGAGGGTTATTTAGCGTTAGGTGGGCATTATGGCGTGTGCGTGGGGCGGACATTGGAAGGAATTACGATACGGGTGATTCGTCTGAGTGATTATGCGATTGAAAAGTGGAATGATTCATTAGAGTTACCATTAGGCCAGGTGGGGGAAATTGTGGTCAAAGGGTCAGTGGTGACGCATGAATACCTTCATCGGCCATATGAAACGACGAAGGCCAAAATTAAGGAGGCTGACGGCACGCTCTGGCATCGCATGGGGGACATGGGCTTTTTGGATGAGGCGGGGCGGTTATGGTTTTGTGGGCGGAAGGCGCATCGGGTGGAGACAGCGCAGGGGTTGATGTTGCCCATTCCATGCGAGGCCATTTTTAACCAACATCATCTGGTTAATCGGACGGCGTTGGTGGGGCTGGGGGCGCGAGGGCAACAACGGCCCGTCCTCATTGTTGAACCCATCGCGGGGCATACGCCGACCTTAACCAACATTGCGGGGCGACGACTTAAAGCGGAGTTGCTAGAACTGGGCGCAGAGTATGCCCATACCCAAGCCATTCAGGAAATTTTATTTTACCCCCGTTTCCCCGTGGATGTGCGCCATAATGCCAAAATTCAACAGGAAACATTGGCGGAGTGGGCGAGGAAAAAATTAGGCATTAGGAATTAAAAAAGGTGCGTTGACATTCTGTCAACGCACCTTTTTGATTTATTAACATAAATTTCACCTTACGGACATGGTGAACTGAAATAACTCGTTAGGCTGGCATCGGACTCGCCGAAGTCATTGAAGGTGGTCAGGTAATACATCTGCCCACAGATAGCGGGGGAATCGGTATAACTGGTGGCGGTGGCGGGCAAGGTGGCGAGGAGTTGGAAGGGTCCACTTTGGGCCAAACCAAGCCGATACAACCGATAACCCATGATATTATCTCCCACTGCCGACCATGTTAAGCTGGTGGCAGTGGGGCTGTCTTGGCCGCTGAGGTCAGCCACTTGGGGTGGCGAATTATCGGCTAATACTTGGCGAATATTGGAGTCAATATTCAGGTTGTAGCTATTATCCTGCTCATTGCTTTCTAATACCAAACCATTAGGGTCGCCATGCCCGTCAGAGTCGGCATAGCTGTAGAGGTTTAAGGGATAGGTCATAAAAACCCCTGTCCATTGGGCGAAGTCAGCATCATTAGAGTCGAAGGTCATGCTTTGATGAGGAGCTAATTTTTTCGTAGTATACCATTGCAAACCACCCTTGTTAGGCCGCTGTTCATACCAGGGAATGGCGGTGGTCGGCGCATTGGCGGGATTAATGTAAAAATCAACATAGAAAGGTTGAGTGGTGGTTATTTCGCTGTCATTGGTTACTTGAACCATAATGGTTACGGCTTCATCAATTTGGGGATTGGCGGGGTCTAAGGAGAACGTTGAGACCAAATTGGGCAGTTTAGCAGGAATAGCCGTAGGAGTAGGCGTGGACGAGTTCCAGGCGGCACGAAGTAGGAGAGGTAAATAGGCGAGTCGTCCCCCATTAATGAAAATAGTTTCACGGTTATTGGTCACTGATTTAGCGATGGGGCAGGCTTCACTCGTGACCCGCAAGGTGATGGGATAGCTTTTCGCCACCGAAAATTTGCGCCGAATAACTTGCCCTTTAGCGGGGGTTGTTCCTGCCCCAAAATTCCATTCAAAGGTCAGACCCCGACTAGCGGTAGCCACGCGTGCTTGAAATTCAACCGTATCACTAATCGTTAAGTTAGTGGGGCGTTCGACCCCCGTAGTGACATTATACCACGTGAACGTGGGATTTTCAGGCCAAAGGCAGGTGGTGCCGCGCACCCGAAAGGGTGGGCTGATACCCGCTGAGGTCGCACGTTGAGTGGCCCCATAACGGTAGAGGGCGGTATGGTCACTCCCAAAGAGGGATTGGGTAGTGATGCGAAAGAGGGCATTATCGCTCATGGCTTGGTCTGCTTGAGCATCCCATTGAAAGGTTAAAGGTTTGCCTAACAAAGTGCTAGGGACAATATCGGTGGGGGTATAATTGGGAGTGGCAGGTAGCCACACCGTGCCACCATTCAGCGAATAATCAAACGTAGTGGTCACCACCCCATCGCCGTCACTATCATAAATACGATATTTGATGGTGACGGTAGGCACCGTGGCCCCAGAAACAACATCCTGACCCACCGAGTAGAAATAACCCATGTCGGTCTTACCAGGGCGTTCAATGACGACTCTGGCGGGTTGGTTGGGCAAGAGCCGTTGGGTATCATTCAAATGATTGTAATAAATCATCGTAAAATTACCTCGGCCACTAAAAGCCAGGTCTAAATCACCATCATTATCCACATCACCCCAGGCCACGCCCGTGCTAGGGTAAACGGCGTTGGCTAACCAGTTAGGATCAAACTGCATCTCGCCGTTCTCTTTTTTATAGAAAAAATAAACGAGGTTGGGTTTCCCTTCAAAGCTAAGAGCTAAATCTAAATCACCATCATTATCCGCATCACCCCACGCTAAACCCGTTAAGAATGCGGCGGGTCTTATATTTATCCCCACATCATTGTTACTAAAACTAACATCGGTACAACTGACTTGAGCCGTGGAAAAGGGTAAATCAGGGTTACATGTTTGGGTATTACAAATGGCATTATCATACACTCGCAATGTACTACGCGAGCCTGCTGCCCCCGAACTGCCTTCCGTCAAATCAAGGTCGCCATCTTCGTCATAATCGGCCCAGGCCACCGCTTGCCCCATCACGCTGATGGTGGATTGCCAGGCTAATTTAAAGGTATTATCGCGATTATTACAATAAACCTGGGTTGGCCCATTGCTATTAACAATCGCAAAATCCAAATAACGGTCACGGTTATAGTCGCCCCAAGCCACACTAGCCGCGTCATAGCCAGTGTTTAGGGTTAGGCTGGTTAACGGGTTGGTCGAGGCCGTATTGAGCTTATTAAACAAGATCTTACTATAGCCCGTTGCCCCGACTAATAAATCCAAATAGCCATCATCATTCGCATCACCCCACGCCAAACTATGCCCCCCACTGATATTTTCGCGCCAAATAGAGGTGCCAGTTTTACCATTTAAGTAAATCTCACTGCGAGTAGCATCTGTCATGGCCAGGTCTAAGCGACCATCATTATCATAATCTCCCAACGCCACTTGGCGCGGCCCTAAGCCAGGGTATTCATCAGCTGGGGTAAATTTGTTTTGTTGATTTTTATACAAAATTGTACCTAACGCATTGTTATCTACTCCCGCCCCTAACACTAAATCCAAGTCTTTATCGCTATCCATATCACCCCAAACCACACTGTTAGCTGAGACAGACTCGGAACTTATAAATGTGGGTTCGCGGTCTAAGAAAATGCCTAAGTTAATAAACAAGACACTTTGACCCTCATTGGCAATGGCAATATCCATATCCCCATCATTGTCTACATCTGCGCTACGTGTAGTCCAGGCACTGGCGGTATTTTGGGCCGTACTACGCTCAATTAACGGTTCAAATTCACGGTCATCACCCACCATCGTAAATATTTTTAATGTGCCGCCGTCCGCATCACTCGCTACAACTAAATCAAGGCGACCATCATGGTCAAAATCAGCCCCATCTACCCCACTAGGCGCGTGTATGTTAATGGTTGTAATATCAGGCAAACCCAGTACCCCCTTATTGTTCCAAAAGAGCCAAACCTCATTATTTATGTAAAAAGAGGCTACTAAATCTAAATAACCATTGCCATCATAATCACCCCAGCTAAGAGCAATAATGGGACTAGTTAAGACATTAGTTAAATTTTTAGACGAGAAATTACCTTGCCCATCATTGATGAGGAGGGTAATGGTTGAAGCACCAACCGCTAAATCTGGTTTACCATCTTGATTAAAATCACCCCAAGCGAGAGCATTAAAACCTGCTCCTGTTGTTGCCACGGGACAACCATCATTCGAAAAATTACCCAAACCATCATTACGATATAGCCGCACCAAACATGACCCACTGTTGTAGAATCCTCCCGCAATGTCCATGAAGCCATCCCCATTATAATCGGCCAGTTCAATCGACCTTAATATATCAGAGGTAAAGGATTGTAATTCAGTAAACTCAGTATCAGTAAATTGGTAGATGAGGTTAATAGGTAGAGAATCGAACTTGTCATCATAAACACGGCCAATAGTCACTAACTCTAGCCCTGGGCTGCTCTTAGAAACATCCGCCCAACGAACCCCTTGGGAAAAATATTCACTACTCCGCCAGAATGATTTGAGCAAGCCCTGATTATTTTGGTAGACCACCACGCCTGTATCCGTAGCTAAGGCCAAATCTAAATCACCATCCGAATCAAAATCCCCCCAATCTAAATCATACCCGCCTTCCGCCCCAAAGGAACACCAGGTTGGCCCACCTAACATTAACTCGCCTCCCGCGGCATCCAGCGTAGCATAAACCATAATTTCTGAGATGTGGTTTTGATTGGTGCCTTCATAACTAACAAAAACCTCATTAGTTAAAATAGATAGGTCAGGCTGACAGACTAAAATGCCACTAAAGGTATAGCTTTTAGACTCATTCGGTTTAAGTTCAGCCAACTTCCATGAAATTTGGCGCGGCGGGGTGGAGGTATTTGTGGCTTCAGCTGGGCTTAAGGTACAGTCATTATTCTCAGGACATTCCGTAAAATTCCATTTATCAAACGCGTCATGCGGCAACACATCGGCCACCAATAAGCCTTTGAGCGTATTCTTACTTATATTAGTGATAATAATGGTATACGTGACGGCATAGCCAATAATGGCAGGGTCATTTTTAGTTGTTACAACCTCCTCCTCTAAATCCTGGTCGAATCGAACCACTTCTTGACTAATGGCTAAACTTTGGTTAGTTTGGCGCGGGGGTTGCGTGGTGGTGGTAGTCAGAGGCTGAATTAGCCCATGAAGGGAAATAGGCCGCACGCAATCCTCTCCCTCACAATGAGTATCTGCTTGAGCCAAAGGCATGGTCACATACACCCCGCTGAGAAATAGTAGACTAAAAGAAATGAATAGGTATAATGGTTTAACTTGGCATTGACCTTTTAGCTTTAACATTATAAAAATATCCTCCTAACTGAGATAGCAAAAATCATCTCCCTTATTGTAACGTATTTTGAGGTATTGTCGCAAAATAGTTT
>JAIFLK010000359.1:16998-18557 GCA_020049115.1 Chloroflexota bacterium
GCAAAATAGTTTTCGATAAAATAGCCTGATGTGTTATAATGTCCTTCAACTTTAACCATGTCCAAGACATTGTTTGAAAATAAATGCCAATTTCAAATATGTCAACTAAAAATTAACCAGGAGTTAATTATCATGAGTCACAAAGAATGGGCCGAACAAATCATTACGAAAGCCTTAGAAGATGCCGCTTTCAAAGCCGAGTTACTCAGCGACCCTAAAGCTGCCGTTGAAAAAGTGCTTGGCAAATCATTAGGGGCTATCAACCTAAAAGTCGTGCAAGAGACCGCCAACACCATGTACCTAGTTTTACCCCTTCATACTGGCAGCAGTGAGCTATCCGATGAGGAATTGGATTTTGTTGCGGGGGGTTCACGCGAGGAAAGTGAACGGTACGATAGAAATGGTAACTGTAAATAGGGTTGGGCTTCATCTGTTTTCAACAACCCATCATGCCTAGTACACTTGGGCGTAAATGACTAAGCAGTTCAAAACCCACACCTACAAGGTCTTAAAGACCTTGCAGGTGAAATCACGTTACATACGCACTTATTTAAGCCAAACGGTACTAGCAAAATGTGCGCTAAAAAGTGCGTTGACTTCTTATTGGCTGTTCGCCGAGAGGAGGCCAACGCACTCTTTTTATATCAAATGACTACACCTCTACCTTTCATTGAATTACTAATTCCCTTTAGCCAAGCCGCCCAACAGCAACTAGAAACCCAATGTAACCCCACCACTTGGTTGACCCCATCCGCTTACCAAACCTTACAGCGTACCTTATTAGTCCAATTAACCCGACTCGCCGCGCCAATATTACAACTACACTTCGCTGCCTTTCGCCTGACCCATCAAGATTTACGGTCAACTGAGGCCAATAATGCCATTTATCTGGCCTTCATTCAGGCCATGCAACAAGGGCGATTCGCCACGTTGCTCACTGATTACCGCGTATTAAATCGGCTCATGGCGACCACCATTGAAACGTGGGTCACGACCACCGCCGAATTTCTGCACCGTTTAGCCGCCGACCAAACTGCCCTCGCTGAAATATTTCATCAACGTAAACACCTCACCCCAACCCTCTCAGTAACATCTCCCCCCGATGTCGGGGGGATTAAGGGGGGTAGACCCCGCGCTGACCATGTAACATCTCCCCCCGATGTCGGGGGGATTAAGGGGGGTAGATTCCACCCCGTTATCGCCCTACAACCTGCGCTCTCCGACCCGCATCATGGTGGACGCACCGTTTGGGCGGTCACTTTTGCCAGTGGCTTACAGTTAATTTATAAACCCCGCAGCCTCGCCCCCGAACAATTTTATTACGACCTCATTACTCATTTAGCCACCCAAAATTTACCCCTCAGCCTGCAACCATTAACCATGCTCACACGGCCAGATTACGGTTGGGTGACGCGCGCCCTGCCTGTCCCATGCTCTGACGAGGCTGGAGTTACGCGATATTACCAACGGGCGGGGCTGGTGTTGGCCCTATTTTATCTGCTGCAAGGCATCGACGGCCACCATGAAAACCTCATTGCTGCGGGCGAACAGCCCATCAT
>JAIFLK010000288.1 GCA_020049115.1 Chloroflexota bacterium
TCTTTGGTGGCTTTGAAATTTTGGAACGATGGGCGCATGGCTATCGCGTGGGTTGGTATGAAACCAACTCCTACCCTGGTTTAGATGCGACCATTTACACCCCTGACGTTGACTTCCAATTTCGTAACGATACGCCATATTACCTGCTCATTCAAACTCAAACTGATTTGGATGTCGGCACCGTGACATTTCGTTTTTATAGCACGGCCACGCAACGCGAGGTAGTGGTTAGCGCACCCAAAATTAGCAATGAGATTAAACATGGCCCGCCGATTTATGAAGAAGACCCCACATTGCCTGCTGGCACAATGAAACAAGTGGATTGGGCGAAAGATGGGCTAGATGTGCGCGTGACCCGTCAAGTGACGGAGAGTGGACAATTATTACACAATGATACTATTTTTAGCCGCTATAACCCCTGGCAAGATGTCTTTAAGGTGGGGCCGAAGTAAACGGTTTCAAACCTGCAAGGTTTTGAAAACCTTGTAGGTCTAACATATTAAGGAGTCATTATGACAACAATAACCATGCCCGTAACAGCCACCGTTACAACGATGAGTGAAACTCTGCCTGACCCATTTATTTATGGTTGGCGACAGGTGATTCGTTTTGGGCCAGCAGGGGAACGGCTTTATGTGCGCGTTCCCTTAACATTGGAAGATATATTACACCCGCAAGAGGATGATGTTCGGATGCACAGTTATGAACATGAACAAATATGTACCTATCTGAATAATGTATTTCAGGCACAATTGGCGCATGACCCAACGGCCAAAGTGTTGCTCGATGTGCGTGTGGCGTGGGATAGACCCAACGTTGACCCGCACACACCTGATATTGCGGTGGTGTTTGGCCTCAAACGGCAACAAAATTGGGCGACCTTTTATGAGGCCAAAGAAGGCACTATGAGGCCAAAGAAGGCACACGCCCAACGTTGGTGGTGGAAATCACCTCACCTTCCACCCGTTATGTAGATTTGGTAGATAAATTTGATGAGTATGAATTGGTAGGGTTGGACTATTATATCCTGATAGACCATCACCAAAATCGGCATGGTGAGCAGCGGCGCGTTTTAGGCTACCAATTTACACCCAATGGCTACACGTATATTTCGCCTAATGAGCAGGGCTGGTTGTGGCTAGAGCCGTTAGGAATATGGCTGGCCTGGGATGAGGATATATTGGTTTGTTACAATAAAGCGGGGGAGTTGATTCCTAACTATGTGCAGGTGACGCAAGAGCGTGCTAACCTAAAAGCACAAGTTAAAGAGGAAATTCAGGCGCGGACTGAGGCGGAGGCGCGCATAGCAGAACTTGAAGCGGAGTTGCGCCGTTTGCGGGGTGAAGACAAATAAAACTTTTTCCCCTGTAAATAATGCAGTGATACGGAGTCCAAAGCCATAGGCTTTGAGCAGTGGGTCAAAGCCTACGGCTTTGGACTCCAACTTTTTCCCCTGTAAATTTACAGGAGAAAAAGTTTCAACCGAGAAACTCCGCCAATTGTTGCATGGCCGTTGACCCGCCTTCATAATAACGGATAATCTTAACCAATTCATTAAGACCATTAGGATATTTCAGGCAGGTGTCCACAATATTACGGACATCCATTTTAGTTCCGTCACTTCGTTTTATATTACTACTTATCTCACTCGGCAAATCAGCCACCACCGCGTTACGGTCATTAAAGTTGCTCATAGTGCCACATGCCAATAAAAGGTCAATCAACTGAAACTTTTTTGAGGGGTCAAAGGGTGGATTCTTTGGTATTGGTGGTTGAGGAGTTGCTGATGTATCCAATTCAGCCGCTAATACTTTGAATTGTTGGTGGCAATTATCCATCGGGTCAAAGTGGTCGCTTAACACTTGCAAAAATAATTTGAGCGCATTTTCGCCTGTATCGGCGCGGTTTTGTTTATAAAGATAGCCAATCATAGCTTGGGCTTGCGCTTGATTACTGTCTGTTTGGGGCAACCCGTTGCGCCAGGGAGCAATACGTTGGTCAACAAACAAGGCACGTAATGATTGATAACGTAAATCGGCACAATCTAGCAGGGCTTCGCGCACCCGCCGTTGAAAATCAGGGTCAGTTGGATTGGTTGTCATAAATATAAATCTCCTCTAAAATTATAGTCTCATTTTAGCATAAATTCCCTCATTTAACTAGTAGAGACAAGGCATGCCTGGTCTCTACAAAAACCAAATTCAATTTGACAAACCGCGTCAAGTGCATTAAAATAGCCCTCAAATGGAAACGGAAACGTTTCCGAATAGGTTTTACTCCCCATCCTTTAACCTCCCACTAAAGTTACACAATCTAAATTTTCAATGTGGAAAAATAGAAATGACAGCTAACTCTGATAATTTGATGTATGTTCCTCAAACCTATCAATCATTTAAGGATAATTGGCAACAATCTCAGTCACGCCTATTAGCCTTATATCAGCAAGGGCAATGTTCTTTTGTGCCTCATTTATTGCCTGAGCAAGCCATTGAATTAACGGGCGAGGAAACTCTCGCTATTTTACAAGCCCGTTTAGGCGATAAACTCACCCTCGCGCTCTCCCCTGAACAAACCAACCCCACCGTTTTAGCCTCACCCATTCCCAGCCCCGTTGCTGCCCAGCCTAATGGAAATTGGTTGAAACAGACCAACATGGTCGGTATCAACGTCCGCACGATTGCCAACTTTTGGAATGTCATTAAATATACCTTAACGTTGCCCGCCCACCAAGACTCGCTTCACCTCTTGCCGATTTGGGAAACGGGCGTGGTGGGCAGTCTTTATGGCATGAGCAGTTGGCAGATTAACCCCGAATTTTATAGCCCCGAATTAGCCCAATTGCAACCTCACCTTAATACTGTTGAACGGCAACTTAAGGCCGTGATTAACCTGCTCCATGCCATGGGTAAAGCCGTTGGCATGGATGTCATTCCCCACACAGACCGCTTCTCCGAAATGGCCTTAGCCAATCCCCATTATTTCGAGTGGTTACAGCGCAAAGAGACCGAAATTGTCACCCATGTCGCTAATTTACACACCACCGTCCAAAATAAAATTCGCTTCTTTGTGGCCTTATACGACTCGGCGGTGGAGGATAAACGCGTCCCCGCTACGGTGGAAGCCTTTTTTTATGAATTGACGGAGGCCGAGCGATTAGCCATTTTATTTGGGCAGCCGACTGATTATGACGGGAGATTAAATCGGCGCGTGGCCTTGATAAAATTTCTGTACAAAGATGGCTATGAACCCGTTCCCGCGACCATGGCTCCGCCCTATCGTGGACTGAAAGTGGACGTGAGTCCCGAAGCGCAAAAGTTAGACGAAAATGGGCTGCTCTGGCGTGACTTTACCATTACGCAACCGCAAGCCATGTCACGGGTTTTTGGCCCGTTGGGGCGTTATAAACTGTATGAGGCTAAAGACGATAATATCAATTGGGAAATTGATTTTAGCCAGCCGCGCCATGACGTGTGGCAATATGTGTGTGAAAAATATTACGATATTCAACGACACTATCAATTCGATTTTATGCGTGGCGACATGTCCCATGTGCAGATGCAGCCCGACGGCGTGCCAGCCATTGTTGATGATTATTACGACCCATTGAAGGCCGTTAAACATTATATCCAAAAGAAACATGGGGTCAGCTACTTTGGCTACTTCGCCGAAACCTTTTTAGCCCCGCGCAATGTCATGGCCTACGGCGATGAGGTTGACCATTTAGAGGCTTGCGATGCGGACTCGACGCTAGGCGATTTGCAATCTGCGCCCGTCAGTTCGGTTGAATTTAGACAACAATTTAGCCGTTACTGTAACCTGTTGACCACCCGCACCTTTGCCCCTAATTTCACGGTGATAACGGCTGATAAAGATGACCCGCGTTTTGATAAATTTTATCTGACGGGCAACGAACTTCGTTTATTCATGGCCTTTTTCCTCGCCGACATGCCGAGTTATATGTCGTTAGGCTTTGAAACACGCGACCCGCACCCTGAACCTGCCCCGAATGAACATTACACCAAATTATATGTCTTTCATGAAACTATCGGGGCAAAAGCCACCTTTGGCCCCTATATTTGGGGTAAAAATGGCGCGTTATATCATCATGTGACGCGCTTAAAACTCTATGCCGAGCAAATCGGGACGCAAATTAAAGGCCGCGCCACCCGTTGGCTGCTCCCGCCTGACCCCATGGGCGATAATCCCGTGATTGCTTGGACGCAACAGGGCGACCACCCCGCCTATTTATTTGTGGCAAATTTAGACACGGCGCAGGAATTTTGCCATTTTACCATTCCCACGATTAGCCCCAATATTACGACTGTTACGGCGGAATTTTCTACCGTGAACGAATGGTTAGAGGCGGATAAGCAGCTTCATTTTAATGGCAAAAGTTACCATGTGACCCGTTTAGCCCCAGGCGAGGGGCGCGTGTATCGTTTAACGTAATATTTATACAAGATACCTCACCCCCGTCCCCTCTCCTACTTAGGAGAGGGGCGATAAAAATGATTGCCTCTCCTACATAGGAGAGGGGTGATAAGACTCCCTCTCCTATGTAGGAGAGGGCTGGGGTGAGGTCTTTAGATTAAGGAATCATTTCATGCCCACGAATGTAGCAGCGTTAGATGTTTTAACCATTGGCGAAACGATTATTGATTTTATCTCGGCGGAGGAAACCAGTGATGGGTTACGCAGCGCGACCACCTTTGTTAAATATTTGGGTGGTTCACCCGCTAACATTGCGGTTTATGTCTCAAAGTTGGGCGGTCAAGCGGCCATTATTTCTAAAACGGGCATTGGCGCGTTTGGGAAATTTCTTAAAAGTGAATTGCAGCACCATGGCGTTAATACCAATTACATGGTGATGGATCATCGCGTCCATACCTCCATTATTTTCGTCTCCCGTAGCAAAACGACACCTGATTTTGAGCCGTTTCGTGATAGTGACTTCAAATTGACCGCCGATGAAATTTCTGAGGAAGCGATTAGTCGCGCCAAAGTTGTCCATAGCTCAACCTGGGGGCCGTCGCGTGAGCCAAGCCGTTCCGCCGTTAAGAAAGCCTTTCAAATGGCGCATGAACAGGGCAAAATTGTTTCGTTTGACCCCAATTATAGCCCCGTATTGTGGCCTGATTATCAAGAAGCTCAAGCCGTCATGCGTGAATTGTATCGCTATGCAACGATTACCAAGCCTTCATTAGATGACGCGCACCGTTTCTTTGGCGCGGGGCATAAGGTGGAGGAGTATTTAGAAATGTTCCATGCACTGGGGCCAAAAACGGTCATCATGACGATGGGCGGTGATGGTTCAATCATTTCGCAAGAGGGTAACATTGTGGGGCATGTGGCGGCGCGGCCTATCAAGGTGGTGGACGTGACGGGCGCGGGGGATTCATTTTGGGCGGGCTTTTTAGTCGCCATGTTAGATGGACGCACCTTAGAAGAGTGCGCTTTATTTGCCCGCGAAGTGGTAGAGTTAAAATTAACTACTGTCGGGCCATTGCCCTCCACGATTGACCGTCAATCTCTCTACGCGAAGCTGCCGCCCGTGAGTGAGGCGGTTAACCGTGATTGGACATCAAGTTAGAAATAGTAGCCATTATAAGGCTTAAAGCCTTATAATGGCTGATTGATGCTATAAAAACTAAATGAACGGTGTATTAGGCTTTATTACAATTAGTTAAGCAAACCTAAAGGTTTGCACTCCTGACCAAACTCCGCTAAATTTAGTCCTTGACAAATTTAGGTGACTGTTGTATAATGGAAACCGTTATAGGAAACGTTTCCGAGTAAGCTAACCCGATAAGTTTGATAAAAAACAAAGGAGTTTTTCATTTGGCTTCGACGATTCATGATGTGGCAAAACAGGCAGGCGTAGGTATTGGTACTGTTTCTAGCGTCTTGAATAATAGCCGCCCTGTCAAGGAAAATACGCGGCAAAAGGTTCTCTCGGCTATTGCTGAGTTGGATTTTATGCCAAATTCCAGTGGTCGCCGCTTATCTATGGGCAAAACCCATACCATTGGGGTGGTTATTCCTTATTTCACGATTGCCTCTCAAATTGAACGGCTACGGGGGGCCATGTCGGTCATTGTTGAATCTAATTACGACATGAGTTTATTTAGCGTAGAAAATATTCGGCAACGTGATAAAGTTCTCCAAACAGTTCCCCGTCGTGGTCGAGTTGATGGCCTGTTAATCTTCTCCTTAGACCTGACTGACGACAATTTATATCAACTTCAACAAGAAAAAATTCCCACTGTTCTGATTGAAACTACTCATCCCCAACTTTCTCATCTTTACTTTAATGACGTGGCTGCGGCCCGCAAAGCCGTAGAGTATTTAATTGATTTAGGTCATCGTAAGATTTTTTACATCAATGAAGATTTAAATGACCCTTTTGGTTCGGTCAATCGGCATAACCGTTATTTAGGTTATTGCCAAGCCTTACAAGCCAAAAATTTACAAGTTTACCCCGCTTATTACCGTGAGGGTTGGCATCGGCGCGAAAAGGGACGACTGGTGGCGTTAGACATCTTAAAACTTCCTGACCGTCCCACAGCCATTTTTACGTTTAGTGACGAGTTGGCTTTAGGCGTGTTGCAAGCGGCGCAAGAGTTAGGGATTAATGTTCCCCATGAACTCTCGGTTATGGGTTACGATGATATTGAGTTAGCGCAATTTGCTCACTTAACCACTGTACAGCAACATCTATTTGAAACAGGTGTACAGGGCGTAGAAATGTTATTTAACGTTATTCATAAAAAACCCGACTTGCCACTGCAACAAGAACTACCCACTGATTTAATCATTCGCCAAACAACTGCCCCTCTCGGCAACTATAAACATTAAATTTATTTCCACCTGTAAATATTCAGATAATCTGGTGGCCTAGTCATCAGGTGACTTGAAGTCACCTGATGACTAAACCACTGAAATAATTTACAATAGGATTTATTTTAAGGAGGTGATGCGGGAGACGAAAAATTTCCTAGTGTATTTAGTCGTAACTTGACTGTTTATATTGCTGTTACTTTTTTGACCCATTCCTGAGGAGGAAAGAAAAATATTATGAAACAAAAATTTTGGCTCTTGATTGTTACGTTGATGTTAAGTATGTTTGTATCTGCTTGTGGTGGCCCTGCGCCGACTACGGCACCTAAAGAAGAACCGAAGAAAGAGGAAGCCAAAGCTGAGGCGACTAAAGAGGAAGCGAAAGCTGAGGCGACTAAAGAGGAAGCGAAGGCTTCAGGCGAAGGTATTACCTTAAAAGTGTTTTTTGGTTCTGTGGGTAATGAAGCCGCTTCATATGGCGACTTGATTAAGAAATTTGAAGCGGATAATGGGATAAAAATTGAAGTGGTCACCGCCCCTGACTCCGCCACTGATAACTTAACCCAACAATTACAATTTTTGGGCGCGGGTTCGGGTGATATTGATGTCTATCAAATTGACGTGATTTGGCCAGGTATTTTGGCGCAACATGCCGTTGATTTGACGAAATATATCGCCAAAGAAAAAATTGATGCTCACTTCCCCGCCATTGTGAAAAATAACACGGGTTTGCTGTATTATCGCACCGATTTGCTGAAGAAATATGGCTATAGCGCGCCGCCCGCCACCTGGGATGAGTTGGAAGCCATGGCGAAGAAAATTCAAGATGGCGAACGCGCGGCGGGTAATGCGACGTTCTGGGGTTATGTTTGGCAAGGAAACAATTACGAAGGCTTAACTTGTGATGCCCTCGAATGGCAATATTCCCACAATGGCGGCAGCGTCATTGAACCCGATGGCACGATTAGCGTGAATAATCCCAATGCTGCCGCCGCCCTCAAGCGCGCCGCGAGTTGGGTTGATACCATTTCACCTCCTGGCTCAACCACCTACGGCGAAGAAGATTCTCGTGGCGTTTGGCAAACGGGTAACGCCGCTTTCATGCGGAACTGGCCTTATGCTTTCGCATTAGGCAATGGGGCTGATAGTCCTATCAAGGGCAATTTTGATGCCACCGTGTTACCGACGGGCGCGAAAAACCATGCCGCCACGTTGGGTGGTTGGCAGTTGATGGTTTCTAAATATTCCAAAAATATTGAGATGGCCGCCAAGTTTGTGGATTATATGACGAGCTATGACCAAGTGAAAGAGCGCGCCATTAGCAGCACCTATTTGCCCACCATCGGCGCGCTTTATAAAGATGCCGATTTGTTAAAAGCGCAACC
>JAIFLK010000235.1 GCA_020049115.1 Chloroflexota bacterium
GGGGTATCAATGGCGGGTATGGGCGTAGTAGTTGGTAAGATGGGTGTGGCTGTTGGGATGGCAATTGTAGCGGTGGACAGGATTGGGGTATCAGTCGGTGAGATGGGTGTCGCCGTCCAGGTTTCTACAGGTTTAGATGTAAAGATTGCTGTCTCTGTTACGTCAGCCTTAGGCGTAACTGTAGGTAATACGGCCACTGCCACACCACTATTGTTTAACCACAGCCCCAAGGCTAATATCAACCCACAGCCCATTAACCCCAGTATGGCTGCGCCCACCAACCAGCCCCAGAGTATCGTTTGAGGTGGTTTAGTCACAGGCTGACTAATGGGCTGACTCGCTGAACGCTGACTGACTGTTCGATTGGTTGGTTGACTGGCTGGCCGACTGTCCCCTAAAACCGTTGGCTTATCCTCAAACCGTTGACTGGCTGGCTGGCTGACAAGCTGTCCTGTTGAATGTTGATTCACTACCGCACTCATGGCCCGTGCCATCTCGCCAGCACTTTGAAAGCGATGTTCAGGGTTTTTCGCCAAAGCTCGCTCCAAAATAGGTTGTAAGGCTAAGGGCAATTGACTGTTTACTTGTCGTAATGACAAGGGTGTATCCATCAAATGAGATTTCAACCATTCCGAAGGGGTTCGGGCTTGAAACGGTAATTTACCAGTGAGTAATTGAAATGTAATCACCCCCAACGCATAAATATCACTGCGCGCACTCACCTCCCCCTCAAAATGCTCAGGACTCATATAGGCTGGCGTGCCTATCGCCCCCCGACTGGTCATGGAGTTACTTTCTAATAGTTTCACAATGCCAAAATCCGCCAGATACGCGTCCCCTTTATGGTCAAGCAAAATATTCCCTGGTTTCAGGTCACGGTGAATAATCCCCTTGGCATGGGCTTCATCCAAAGCCTCCGCTATACGGGTTAAAAATTGACTGACCTCCTCCACCGACATTGCCCCTTGATGTAATCGCTCCACCAATGAACCACCGGTCATCAATCGCATGACTAAAAAAGGTTGTCCCTTATCCTCACCAAAATCATGCAGCGGTACAATGGCACTGCTTTGTAACGCCCCAATCGCCCGCGCTTCCCGCACAAAACGATTATGAAATTCAGGGTCAGCCAAAAATTCCCGCGACATCAGCTTCAAAGCCACTTCCCGCCCAATGTTTGGGTCTAGGGCGCGATAGACCACCGCCATACCCCCGCGCCCTAACTCCTTTATAATTTGATACCGTCCAATCATCATTTCCATATTGTTTTCCTTACTTGTTATGGTAGAACTGACTTTAGCCTGTTTGTCGTGGCTGGCTAAAGTCTAACCTACAAACAAAAAACGCCCCTCAGTCAGTTTGACCAAGCGGCGCGGGTGTGTTATCATTCATATTACAACAAAACAGCCAACACGCGTCGTTGGTAAAAGCAGTTCTCAACCCCCGCCCAGCTCTCCAAAGCAACAGGCGGGGGTTTCGCTTTTCATTGTAGCATGTTTGGAATAATTGAGCAATCGCCTTAGTGAACTTTAATGACATCCACCTAACTCTCATTCTACTGAAAGGGGTAACGAGTTCGCTTATTTGATTTGTCAGCCCGCGTCCCACCTTCACTTCGTTTTACCCATCTTTTACGCAGTAAAATGAGAGAAAAGGGGGGTAAAACGCCCCTTTCTCCCCCCTATCCCTAATGTCATCCGTCATTAATCTCGCCGTATAATCCTCTCCACACCCTAAATCACAACCAAAATCCACCCTATTTATTCTGATTTTCCCCCCATCACTCCCTCAAAACCAGTAATAGAATTTAATAACGGTGCAATTAAAAACCGCCCATGTTGATTGCTCAATTGTTCCTAACATGCTACAATGAAAAAACAAAAACCCCCGCCGTATGCTTACCAGGGCTTGGCGGGGGCTGAAAAAAAAGAAAAAAGATTTAACCAACGTTGCGAGTTGGCTGTTTTGTTATGTGAATCATAGCACACGCGCGCCGCTTGGTCAAGTTGACTGAGGGGCGCGTTTTGTTTGTGGATAATCTTTGAGGCCATAATGGAGTCAAAGGGCTTATAAATTGTTTCATTCCAGAGTAAATTAGCAAAATGAAGGAAAAATTATGACCATACAACCAGGCCAGATTGTTAAAAATCTCATTCCAACTGAACCCGTAATTATCAATAGCGTGAAGGATTTTCGGACGAGATACTCCATTTCCTATACAGGCGTTAATAGTCGGCGGGAAAATAGTAAAATGCTTTTTCCGCATGAATTTGCCGCGTTAGAAGTGTTGACCGAAGAGGGTAAATTTAATTTCAGTGGCGACCCCGTGAAGTTTGCCTTGTTTGCGGAGGCGGAACGGATTAACTCGGCGTATCAATTTGACCCGTTGTTTGCGGTGAATTGTAGTATTGTTGACCCGTTGCCCCATCAGGTGGAGGCGGTGTATAAATTTTTATTACCATTGCCTAAAATTCGGTTTTTATTGGCGGATGATACGGGGGCGGGTAAGACGATTATGACGGGGTTGTTGATTAAAGAGTTAATCATGCGGGGGCTGATTGAACGGATTTTAATTGTGACCCCTGGGGGTTTAACCAAGCAGTGGCAAGAAGATGAAATGGCGATTAAGTTTAATTTGCCGTTTACGTTGGTTAATCGGGCTGCGTTTACCTCAGACCCCAATGTATTTAATCACGCGGCGAGAATTGTGACCTCGATTGATTTTATTTCCCGTGAAGATGTGTTAAATGTGGCGAGTAATAGCCATTGGGATTTGATAGTATTTGATGAAAGTCATAAATTGTCAGCGTATGATTACGGCACGAAACAATATTTGTCCCAACGGTATAAGGCGGCGCAAACTTTGGCGAAGCAGTGTGAACATTTGCTGCTTTTAACAGCCACCCCTCATCGTGGTCGTCAAGATACTTTTAGAATGTTGTTACAACTGTTAGATGAGGATATTTTTGCTACGGATGAATTGACCACCACACGGGTTAAGGGCTTAGAAAAAAATGGGGTCAATCGCTTTTTTATTCGGCGGTTGAAAGAGGTCATGCGAGATTGGCAAGGCCAACCCTTATTTAAGCAACGTTTTACCCGTACCGTAGCTTACGAACTGACTCCAGAGGAAAATGAACTGTATGAGGCGGTGACGGATTATCTGACCAAGAAAAAAGAGGAGGCTTCTGAGGCCAAAAATATTCATGTCTCTTTAGCCTTAACGGTGATGCAACGGCGGTTGGCGAGTTCGATTTTTGCGATTAAGAATACCTTAGAACGGCGTTATAAAGCGTTGCAAGATTTGGTGGAGGAGGTGAAAAAGAATCCTAATTTATGGCAGCAGCGGCATAAATTGGAACGGTTAGATGCGAATAATATTGAGGAATATGAAGAATTAGGGGATGAAGAAAAGGAGTCGTTAGAGAAAATTTTGGCTGACCCGCGTAAGTATAAGTTATTTACAACGGCGGAGAATCCCGCCGAATTGCAAGCTGAGGCGGAAGAGGTTAAGAAATTGGTGGAGTTGGCCCAAAATCTTTATAACCATAAACAGGAAGAGAAAAAGTTTCAAAAGTTACAAGAGTTGTTGCGAAATGAAGGGACGTTGGAACGGGGTGAAAAGTTAGTTATCTTTACGGAACATCGGGATACTTTAATCTATTTGGAAGAACGATTGACGCAAAGTGGTGGCTATAAGGTGGTCACAATTCATGGCGGTAAGCTGGTGGATGAACGGCGCAAGGCGCAGGGGGAGTTTGCCAAGCCTGAGACGCAAATTTTGATTGCTACCGATGCGGCAGGCGAGGGGATTAACCTGCAATTTTGCCGTTTGTTGATTAATTGGGATATTCCCTGGAATCCTAACCGTTTGGAACAGCGCATGGGGCGGATTCATCGTTATGGGCAAAAGCAAGATGTGTTGGTGTTTAATTTGGTGGCGAGCAATACGAAAGAGGGTAAGGTTTTGGAGAAGTTGCTCTGCAAATTGGATACTATTCGCGCCAACATGGGGGATGACCGTGTGTATGATGTGATTCAAGATGTGTTGGAAGGGGTTTCTTTGGACAGTGTGATGAAGGGGATTTTTGATGGGAATACCGATTTAGATAAGTTTTTAGCCCAAGATGATGCCACCTTACAACAGAAATTTAAGGATAAAATCACGGCGCAACAGACGGATTTGGGGCATAGTCAGGTGGATTATGCTCAGGCGCGGCTATTGAAAGAGGATTCTGATGAAAAACGATTACAACCGATTTATATTCGGTTGTTTTTTGAAAAAGCCTTTAAGCAATTGGGTGGTCAGTTTAAGGAGGTGAAGCCTTCTATTTTTCGCATTGATAAAATGCCCGACTTGGTGAGCGCGGAGTTACAGGCCACTTACCAAATTCATTTTGATGCGATTAAGTCCATGCAATTTTGTTTCGATAAGCAGGCTTTTTTGAATTACCAACTCGGTGGTGATTTAGGCAAAATTTATTATATCAATCCTGGTAATCTTTTGTTTGATAGTTTGGTGGCGGTGGTGCGTGACCAATACCGCGAGGATATGCTGAAAGGGACAATGTTGGTGTCGCCTGATGATAAAGAGGCTTATTTGGCTTTCTTTGTTAAATCGCAAATTATGGATAATCGCCCTAGCAAAAAGGGGGAAAGTGTGATTGATGAACGGTTGGCGATTGTTTATCAAACGCAGGCGGGTGAATTTGGGTTGACCTCGGCGGCCAAGTTTATTGACCTCCATGCCCCGATTGAGTTTGCTAAACCGTTAGAACCACCTGCGGTGGTGAGCCATGATGAGGTGTTGGCGTGGAGTTTTGAGCATATTACTGACCCTCAATTTCAAGATGCTGAAATTCATGTGAAGCAAGATGTGGATAATCGGCGGGAGTATTTGGAAATGGCTTTTACTCAAGTGATTGCTGAATTACAGGTGGAGATTGAAGCGTTACAGGGTAAATTGCTATTGGGTGGGGATAGTAAAGCGAATGACCAAATTATCAAAAAAGCCGAGCGTGTTAATCAACTTATTCAGAAAAAGGCGAACCGCTTGGATAATTTAGCCCAAATGATGACCATTAGCCCCAAAGAGCCTGAGATTTTGGGCTGTGCGTATGTTGTGCCGCTGACCCAAGTGGAGTATCTGGGGCATTATGGCATGAGCCGTGATGATGAGGTGGAGGCGATTGCCATGCAAACGGCGATGGAGTTTGAACGCGCCAACGGATGGCAGCCGCATGATGTTTCCGCCAATAATGAGGGGTATGACATTCGTAGTGTTAATCCCGAAGCCTTGAAACGGTATATTGAGGTGAAGGGGCGCAGTGGGGCTGATGGGAGTGTGATGTTAAGCGAAAATGAGATGAACCGCTTGGCGCAGTTGGGCGAGGCGGCTTGGCTGTATATTGTGATGAATTGTAAGAGTGACCCTGAATTGTATTGTTTGCAGAACCCTGCTAAAAATTTCCGTTTTCAATGCAAGAGCAAAGGGGTGCAATATTTCTTGCCGATGACGGCCTGGAAAAAATAACAGGACTTACGCAAAAACCAACTCTACCCCCCTTAATCCCCCCGACATCAGGGGGAAATTTTACTCCCTCTCCTATTTAGGAGAGGGTTGGGGTGAGGTTTTGCGTAAGTCATAACCAAAAAGGAAACCATCATGACTCAACCTAAAAAATTAATTGAAGTTGCCATGCCCATTAAAGAGATTTCGGCGGAGAGTGTGCGCGATAAATCCATTCGGCATGGACATATCTCGACCTTACATTTATGGTGGGCGCGGCGGCCTTTGCCTGTATGTCGGGCGGTGGTCTTTGCCAGCCTAGTGCCTGACCCGTTAGATGAGCATTGCCCTGCGGCCTTTCGGGTGGCGGTGGAGCAGTTGTTGGGCGCAGACCCTCATCAGGGCGACCCGTATAAGCCTTATGAGAAAATTCCCTGGACGGGCATGACTGAGCCGATGACCGATAATTTGCGGAATCGGTTGCAGATGTTTATCGGCAAATTTACGCCTGAGATGCAGGGGTATTTGAGCCATCAGAAACCTAAGCCTGAGGCGAAGAATCAATTGACGGATTACAGTTTGATTAAATGGGATAGTAAGAATAATGAGAATATTCTTAAGAAAGCCCGTCAGTTGATTTGGGTGGCGCATAATGCGGGGCGGGGGCTGGACGCGCCAACGTTGTTGGCGGAGTTTGAGCAATATTATCAGGCGATTAAGCAGGCCGAGCAAGCGTTATATGAGTTGCCTGATAGACACCTTAATGATGAGGCGGCGCAGGCAAAGGCGGCGGCGTTGCAGGGGGCGATTGAGGCGTTTTTAGACCACATGCCGCGTGTGTTTGACCCGTTTGCGGGCGGTGGGGCGATTCCGTTGGAGGCGGCGCGGTTGGGTTGCCGCAGTTTTGGGAATGATATTAACCCTGTGGCGCATATTATTCAGAAGGGGAGTTTGGAGTTTCCGCAACGCTTTGGCAAACCGATAACTTATAGTCAGGCGGAGTTTGTGCGGTTGTATGGTGAGGCGGAGTTTAATGAGTTGGCCGCTAATTATAAGGTGTATCATAATCGGCAAGTGACAACCGTGAACTTGCCGAACCGTTTGGCCTTTGATGTGGCGTTTTATGCCAAAAAATTATTGGCGGCGGCGGAACGGGAGATTGGGCAATATTACCCGCCGAATG
>JAIFLK010000213.1 GCA_020049115.1 Chloroflexota bacterium
ACATACGCGTACCAATCGGTACCCTGTAGCTTAGGTCGTTGCTCAAAATAAACACTTATTTCGCGCGAAGTACGCCAATACATCTGCTCATCAGGCGAGGCTTGTACCTCCACAAAGTAAATCGGGTGGCCTGCTACCGTTGGCTCTAATATGCCGTCAATGCGCTTTTCCGTTGTTTTGACCGTAATACTTTCAAAACGATAGGGGCATGGGGGCGTAATCTGCGCCAATTCAAAAAATATCTGTGGCCGAACTTGAAATAATTCATAAAATAACGGGTCGGTTTTCATCACGCTCCTTTTAAGTGAGGTATAGAATTAAAAGTAATCTTAGTGTAAGCCTGTAGCTTAATTTCAGCAAATAAAAAAGCCCGCTAATCAGCGGGCTTCATTTTATCATCTTAAAAAAATTAAGCCAAAACGGGCATCATGCCCTCAAGTTGTTTATCCAACGAAACCGTTGTCTTGAACACCAGTTGACCCTCAAGCACATCGACATGCACCGTATCTTCGGCGTTGTATGTCCCTGCCAAAATGCCTTCCGACAAAATATCTTCAATTCGATGTTGAATCACTCGGCGGAGTGGCCGCGCCCCAAAATCGGGGTCATAGCCTTCCTCAGCAATAAAATGTTTCGCCGATTCGGAGACTCTAAGCGAAATATCGTGTTCGCTTAAGCGAGCGCGTACGCGGTCAAGCAATAAATCCACAATTTGGCCTATTTCCTCACGAGAAAGCGCACGGAAGATAATGACAGAATCTAACCGATTACGAAATTCAGGACGGAAAGCCCGTTCCAAATCACTCATCACTTTCTTCTGCATTTTCTTATAAATATCTTCCTCAGTTTGCTTCTCATCGCGCTTGATATTAAAGCCCAGCGAGGTTTCCCGCTTAATGAGGTCAGCCCCCACATTGGAGGTTAAAATTAAAATACAGTTACGAAAATCAACCCGCTTACCCTTAGCATCGCTTAGTTGCCCATCTTCCATAATTTGCAACAACATGTTAAAGGCTTCAGGGTGCGCTTTCTCAATTTCATCAAACAGCACCACGCTATAAGGTCGGCGGCGAACCGCTTCCGTTAATTGACCACCATCCTCTGAGCCAACATAACCAGGGGGCGAGCCAACCAAACGGGCAATGCTATGGCGTTCCATGAACTCGCTCATGTCGAGCTTAATGAGGGCGTCCTCACTGCCAAACATAAACTCGGCCAAAGATTTCGCTAACTCAGTTTTACCAACCCCTGTTGGCCCTAAAAACATGAATGTTCCAATCGGGCGTTTGGGGTCTTTCAAGCCCGCCCGCGCGCGCCGCACCGCTTTAGAAATCGTATCAATAGCTTCATTCTGTCCAATCACGCGGTGATGTAACGCCCCTTCCATTTGCAGCAAGCGCACTTTTTCTTCCGCCGCTAATTGACGGACAGGCACACCCGTCCACATGGAGACCACTTCGGCAATATCTTCGGCCATGACTTGCGGTTTGTTGGGGTCTTCTTCGGGTTCATCATCTTCCATGAACTCTTTTTCAAAGGCCGACAACGAACTTTCAGTTTCAGACATTTCCTTTATCGTCTCAATGGTAAAAGGTATCTTATAAAGCCGAACTCTCGCCCCAGCTTCATCAATCAAATCAATCGCCTTATCAGGCATGAAACGGTCAGGCACATAACGGGCCGCCAAGAAAGCCGCCGCCGATAACGCCTCATCGGTAATTTTCAAATTATGATGATCCTCATAACGGCTACGCACGCCCTTGAGAATCTGAATGGTTTCTTCAACACTCGGTTCTTCTACCATGACCGACTGGAAACGCCGTTCTAAGGCCGCGTCCCCTTCAATATTCTTACGATATTCATCTAAGGTCGTCGCGCCAATACATTGGAGTTCACCACGCGCCAAAGCAGGTTTCAGAATATTGGCCGCGTCCACTGAACTGCCCGCTGACCCTGCACCCACTAACATGTGCAGTTCATCAATGAACAAAATTGCGCCAGAGGTTTTAATTTCTTCAATGACCCGTTTGAGTCGCTCTTCAAATTGCCCACGATACATCGTCCCCGCGACCAACGAGCCAACATCTAACATGACCACCCGTTTACCTAACAAGGTATCAGGCACTTGTTTTTGAATTATCCGTTGGGCTAACCCCTCAACAATCGCGGTTTTACCCACGCCAGGTTCACCAATTAACGCGGGATTATTTTTCAAGCGTCGCGATAAAATCTGAATGACGCGCTCAATTTCGGTCTTGCGACCAACCACAGGGTCTAACTTACCCGCCTCAGCTAAAGCCGTCAAATCCGTCCCTAACTGGTCAACCAACGGCGTGCCTTTATTGGCAGGCTTATTCGCCCCCGATTGCGCGCCACTTTCCATCATGATACGGGCCGCTTGCGAGCGCACTTTATCTAAACCAACGCCTAGCCCTTTAAGCACATCAACCGCGACACCTTCACCCGCCCGCACCAAACCAAGCAAAAGATGTTCTGTGCCGATATAATGATGGCCTAAACGTCTCGCTTCATCGACTGCCAACTCAATAACCCGTTTGGTGCGAGGCGTAAGACTTAACTTACCATACATAGTACGTTGCCCACGACCCACTGTCCGCTCAATCCGTTCGCGGATTTTCTTGGGGTCCACACCTAAATCACGCAGAACTCGTACAGCGACACCATTTTCTTCACGCACTAAACCAAGTAAAAGGTGTTCTGTGCCAATATAATTGTGATTTAAACGCTGGGCTTCTTCTTGAGCCAGAGTTAAAACTCGGCGAGCACGTTTTGTAAACCTATCAAACTTATCAGCCATGTAACGAGTTCCTACGGGTTAATAATTGCTTGACACATAATGTGTCGTGCATAAATAATTTTACGTACAATACATTACGTCTTACATAAGATGAAAAATCACAATAGACCATGCCCGTTGATGGACATGGTCTATTGCAGACTACATAACTGCTTCAGGCATGGCCTCAGCCATTGCGAGAGCCACCTCTGCTTGCTTGGGCATGTCCCAATCCGCAGGAGTTTCATCAACCTGTTTGATACTTAGCCCCATGCGCCTGCGCTCTGGGTCAATGTTAATAATACGGACCTGAATTTTATCCCCTTCCGTCACCATCTGGTTAGGATGAGTAATGTTTTTATTACTAATCTCAGAGATATGAATCAGCCCTTCAATGCGGTCATCAATTCGGGCAAACGCCCCAAAATCGGTCAACTTCGTAATCACCGCGTCAACGACTTGATTAATCTGATAATGCTCAAAAACTTTACTCCAGGGTTCAGGTTGCAATCGTTTAAGGCTCAAAGCTACGCGCTGTTGCTCAATATCCACATTAAGCACATACACTTGCACTTCATCACCCACACTTAAAATTTCGTTAGGGTGTAAAATGCGCGCCCACGCCAATTCCGAAAGGTGAATTAAACCATCAATTCCGCCACCCACATCAACAAAAGCCCCAAACTCTACTAAGCGAGTGATACGCCCCGTAACCGTTTGACCTTCAGTGAGCGTATGGAGAAACTCAGATTTCTTTTCGTTATCTTTCTCGCGAGCCTCATCCATCACCAATCGTTCAGACAGAATCAGCCGATTTCGTTCTTTATCCACTTCAATAATTTTAAGCGAGAGGGTTTTACCAACCATTTGATTCCAACGCCCGGTTGATTTGCCCACCCCGCCCGACTGCCCCGTGACCACTTGAGAGCCAGGTACAAAGCCGCGTAATTGTCCAAATTCAACAATCAAGCCACCTTTATTGTAGCCCACTACGGGACGCTCAACACTTTCGCCCGTCTTAAAGAGACGTTGGGCAAAATCCCAATCTTGTTCAGCTTTCGCCTGACTTAAAGACAACTCAGCGCGGTCTTCATCATCAGTACCAGTATTCAAAATATAGACAAAAACCGTATCGCCTATATTAATCTGGCTCAGTTCTTCCTGGGTAAGTTTACCTAAATCCTTACTATCTACAACCCCTTCTGATTTTGCGCCAATATCCACAAAAATTTCAGATGAGCTTTTCTTTGCGACTACCCCTTTAACAATTTCCCCCATTTTAATAACTGGAAAGGTTAAATCCTCCTGAGCAAGTAAATCTGCCATAGATATAATCTGGTTATTTTCAGAATTATCAGAGGTTTTTTGTGGGGGCTGGATGTTGTCCACAGCCATGAATGTTTGTTTCTCCTTTTATATGGGGCTTAAACTTAAAATGTATTATACTTTGATTTACTATAAAAATCAAACAAGGTTAAATTCAACTCACAACGGCGATCATTTCGATTTCCACATTGGCCCCTTTGGGCAATGCAGCCACCTGAACCGTACTGCGAGCGGGTGGATTTTGTTCAAAAAAACTACCATACACTTTGTTGATTGCGTCAAAATCCGCTAAATTCGTCACAAAAATAGTCGTTTTGACGACATTAGCAAAGGTTAACCCTGCCGCCGCTAAGACGTTAGACAAGTTTTGCATCACTTGGTGGGTTTGGGCCTCTATCCCACCATCAACTAACTTGCCAAGTTCTGGCACAAGTGGGATCTGTCCCGCCGTAAACAGGAAATGACCTACCTGTACAGCTTGTGAATATGGGCCTACCGCGGCAGGCGCGGCGGTAGTAGAAATTATTTTTCGTTCAACTGCCATGTATATGTGTTTAGAGATTAGGAATAGGAGATGGTCTTTAATTACAATCTTGAATTTCTAATCTCTAACTTTTTAATCTCAAGTACCGCTTATTGTATCATGGAGACATTCAATCAGCCAAAGCAGACCCACGCGTTTGAAAAATAGTTGCCTCAAAAAGCCAAAGTGAGTACAATCATGCCTTCATGCTCAAAATAACGTTAGTGAGACCTTTCATTTATGTTTACTGTCGCCCTGATTGAACCGCAAATCCCACCCAACACGGGAAATATTGCCCGACTCTGCGCCGCCACCCACATGGAATTGTTAATTGTTGGTCAGGCAGGTTTTGAACTCACTGACCGTTATCTCAAACGGGCAGGGCTAGATTATTGGGAATTTGTCCGCATTAAATATCAACCCGATGTCAACGCCTTTTTTGAGCAACTTGATTTGACTAGGACTTATTTCCTAACCACCAAAGTCAAACGCCCCTACACCGCCATTCAACCTAAACCTGGCGATATATTTCTCTTTGGCAAAGAAACGGCTGGCCTCCCCGAATCGCTCCTCAAAGCCCACCCCGATAATTGCCTCACCATCCCCATGGTCAATCCCCATGTCCGCAGTCTTAACCTCGCCACCAGTGTCGGCATTGTCATGTATCACATGCTCTCTAGGTTTAATTTTGGGTTAGATATTTCAGCCGAATAACCCCTTCCTAAACCTACTCTCCCGCCTTATTTTTAAGTAACTGAATGACAGGTTCAGAAATCCACAAACCCACATCTTGCAACTTACGTAATGATTGTTCAACCGATGGAATCAAACCATGCTCTTTCGCTAAAATCAGGAGTGTACCCGTGCCAATCGTTTGCAGATTCAAAGCCTTAGCGCATTTTTTAGCTAACATGTCATCTAATATGGGAGCATATAGGCGATGTTTGATAGCAAAACTTAACACTTCAGTTTCACCTGCACCTAAATCCCAAGTCATCACTTCAGGCAAAGAGATAACGGAAACTTTCGTCAGCCAATCCATTGTAGGCAAAAGTTGCGCGGCTTTATCACCATGTGAATTAACCATGATTTCCTGCCAAACTGCTTCAGGGACAACAATTTCCCTAAAAAGCTGAGGTAATATAAAAGCTAACTCACTATTACACAACAGAATAAGCGGTGAGGCGTTCAGGACGACCTTCTCCACGAACATATACCAACTCCTCTTCTAAAATCTCAGGGGTATATTGCATGATAGACACTTTATATTGGGCAAGTAATCTCAGAAATTGATAGCGTGAAATCGCCGCAATCTCCGCCGCTTTATCTTGAGTAATCATACCCGCTTCATACCATTTAACCACCGCCGCATATTTCATTTCCTGAATAAACTCAATGGGTGGCTTACGTAAAGCCGAGAACGCCGATTCAGGTAAATCAATGATATATGAACTCATAGCTACATCTCCTATACGAGTCATCAGGTGACTTTGAGTCACCTGATGACTAAATTAACATCAACTCATCCGCAGGCCGCGCAATTAAATCATACTCCATCGCCCCCGTCACCACAACGGAGGTTACTTGGTTTATGGGTAACTCCTGCTCAATGACCACATAGCCATCAATCTCTGGCGCATCGCGATAGCTACGCGCAATACTCACCCCATCCCCTGCGCCATCCACCAACACCTCCAGCCGCTGCCCCACCATGCGCTGATTACGGTCTAATGAAATTGGCTGTTGAAAAGCCATGAGCCGTTCCCACCGTTCCTGTTTCACCTCATCCGCCACCCAATCAGACAAATCGTAGGCAGGCGTGCCAGGCTCAGGTGAAAAAGTGAACGCACCGACGCGGTCAAATTGAACCACTTGCATAAAATGAAGTAATTCTTGAAACTCCGCCTCCGTTTCCCCTGGATAACCCACAATAAAAGTAGTGCGAATGACCGCACCTGGCATGGCCTGACGATAGCTTTCAATCCATTGGGTTAATTTCGCCACATTATGCGGGCGGCGCATGCGCTTGAGCGTCTCGGGGCTGC
>JAIFLK010000188.1 GCA_020049115.1 Chloroflexota bacterium
TGCAAAATGGCCGCCACGCCCCCAATCACCACATATTTAACGTTGTTTCTTTCTAAGGACAAGAACAGTGCCTTGGAATGTGCTATCATCAGGCTTTAACCTCTCAAAAAATGTCGGGTCATTCTGTAAAATTATTTCCGTCCACTCATCTAGCCATGCCAGGCGTTGCTCAAAGGTTAAGGTCGCAAACCAGCGCGCCTTATCTGCCAGCGATTCATCAATAAATTCAGAAGATAACGTTACTTTCGCCATAGTCAATTTGGAGTCCAAATCTTTAGATTTGGACTCCGCCAAAACACAATTTACACCTGAAACACCCGAAACCCTTGATTACCAAAGCAATAAATCACATATTGCGTAATCTTTGCTTCGGGATACTCCGCCCGCAAACCCGCCACATAGCCCGCAATTTGCGCCGTATCCTCCGCCTGCAAAGTAAACTCAGCGATGGCCTTTTTACTCAGGCGCGCCACCTTAAGCACCTTTTTGGCCTCACGATTAGCGTAATACTTAAACTCTATAACAATGCGTGTCCCCGCATAACGCGCATGGTATTTGCCCACAAACTCCAAATCGCTGCGCCCCTGTGGGTAGGAACGCTCTAAATTCCAGGTGAATAGGTTGGAAATATGACGGCTGCATAACTCAAAAAAGGTAGTACGGTAGAAATTTTCATTCACTTGTTGAAATACCACTTCAGGCAATTGTGACACATAAAGCCGCCAATAATCGGCAAAGAGTTGCGGCAAATCTAACGTTTCCACAAAATGAATCATCATTTCGGCATATTTACTCGAAACATCAATTCGATATAACTCATTGAAATATTCAGTAAAAATTTTCCGCATATTCATATTCGGTAAGCGCAAATATTGGTCATTATGCTTGGTCAACATGCCTAAGTAATAAAACGAAATGGGATAAAATTCCTGTTGAAAAAAGGCCGACATGTTAAATTTGGTCACCAGGTAATTTTTATCATAACCAATGATATTTTCCTGTAATAATTGGCTGACAAATTGTTCCGTATCATTAGGCTGCGCCGACGTGATTCGCTTAACCCATGACAAATCGGTGCGTAAATTCATATCGGTCAAAAATTCGGGCATTTCACGATGATTACACAACCAATCTAAGAAATACATGAGAATAGTTGAGTTATATAAACTTTCGCCCTCAGGCTTAACAAAATGATAGCCATTATATTGATTCTTAATCACCTCATCAATTTCTGGCCGTATAGACGGGTCAAGCTGATAATCCTGAAAAATCTCATCAAGCAGCCTATCCACCTCCGTCTGCGTGAAGCCGAGCATGGACTCAAAAATGGGGTCAAGGGTAATAAATGTCGCAATGTTAAAACCTGAAGCCATGTCATCAATCGTTATGGGCAACACGCCCGTAATATAAACGTTACTAATGGCTCCCGTCTTACGCCCCTCTTTTAACACCTTAAAGAACGTTTTGAAAAAACTATCATTCGCGGTCAAAGCGCGATACAACTCATCTTTATGTCCCGAAACAAGTTGATTGGAGAAATTGTCATATTCATCAATAATCACATACAATGAGGGTAAATGATTAAGTTCAATATAACGTAAAATTGCGCCTAAATTCTCCGCCGCGCTACCGTTTGGCACAATCGTCACCTGACCTTGAAACCATTGTTTATATCGTTGCACAATGTTATTAAAGTAAAGATTACAATGATGATTGAAACTCGCCTCAATTTCCTCAATTGTCCCTGCGGGGCTAATGATGGAAAAGTCCAAATGGGTTACAAAAAAAGTATTTCGTAAGGGCGTAGGGTTACGCCCAATGTAAGTGTGTCCAAAGAGCTTTTCAAAATCATCTTTTTGGTTAATGTTATAGTAACATTCCAAAATACGACACCATAATGATTTTCCAAAACGGCGCGGCCGTAGGAAAACAGGATTTTCTAACCGTTCTAACTGCTCAATATAACGGGTTTTATCCACAAAATAGCCGTTTTTTTGCACAACCTCTTCATAATTCGCAACCCCATAAACTACACGTTTCGTCATGATTTATGCTCCTATGGTCTAGTCACCTGATGACTTTATTTCGTAATAAATATTTACGGCACGAGCAACGCCCGCCCCACTAATTGCCCCGATTCCATCAAATGATGCACCTGCGCGGCCTCAGCTAACGGGTAAGTTTGATAAAACGGTGGCGTAATATCACCAACCGTGAGCCAATGATAAATTTCCTCCATGTCGGCCCGCAAATCCTCACCCGTCAAATTCTCTGAGCTATATCCCGTCAGCTGTAAATCCTGTAATAAATCCCACGCGCTCAAGGTGAGTTTTTCACCCGAAGCCGCGCCCACCAAACAAAGATGACCCCCAGGTTTTAACACCGCCACACTCTCATTAAACGTAAGTTCACCTAATGTTTCTAGCACCGCATCCACACTGCGCGCCCCCAGTTGCTGGAGCAATTGCCCCGCCTCTAAATGAACGATTTCATCTGCACCTAAGCTAAATAGGTAATCATCTTTAGTATGATGGGAAGTGGTGGCAATAACCGTTGCCCCCAACGCCTTCGCCATAGAGACGGCAATGGAGCCAACCCCGCCACTTGCCCCATGAATAACCACCCGTTGCCCGACCACAATATCCATGCGCCGCAACCCGTTATAGGCCGTAATTGCTGCTAACCCCAGTGCGGCCACTTGCATCAAGTTAATCGGCGGGACAATTGCCACTGCATCGGCATTAACTGTAACAAATTCCTGATACCCCCCCGCCCTCACCCCATGAATTCCGCCCAATTTTTGCATCATGGTTATCACTTCATTACCAAGATTAACCGTTGTTACATCTTCGCCCACTGCCACCACCTGACCAATCACCTCTAGCCCTGGCGTGTAGGGAAAGGGATTGGCTGATTGAATCGGCCATTTACCACTCCGAATTTCAAGGTCAGCCCGATTAACCGCCGCCGCCACCATTTGCAAACGTATCTCATGCGGCTGGAGCAGCGGCAATGTAATGTCTGTTAAGTGTAGAACGGCTGGCGCGCCGTAAGTGGTCATTTGAATGGCTTTTGGCATGGTGATGAAAACGCCACAACGTGAGAGATTACAATAACCTATCAAGCTATGGCACTGTGTCAATAGATGATGAACGAAATGAAGGTTATTATAACCAATTTAACCAGAAACAACAATGCTTTTACTCATCTGATGACCTCAAGTCATCAGATGAGTAAACCACAATAGTTACCCGTACTAAGTATAAAGGAAACCAACCCATGTCATTTTTCAAAAAAATCTTATTATTTAGCACGCTCACATTTTTAATCGCTTGTAATAATGAAGTTATCACACCGCCTGAACCAACGGCCACGCCCATCGTGGTGGCAGAGGCCGCCACGCCAACGCCTCTCCCCCCCACTAACACCGCCACGCCGACTCATACGGCTACCCCTGAACCAACCGCCACCGCTACCAACACGACTACCCCCACGCCAACATCAACCCCCACCCATGCCCTCATGATAGAAACCATGCGCCAACAAAGCTACCCTGGCAGTGATATTATCATTGAGGAAACCCTTGAGCCTGGCGCAAATTATGACCGTTATCTGACCTCCTATCTTTCAGAAGGTAACAAAATCTTCGCCCTATTGACCGTGCCACAGGGTGAACCACCTGCAACGGGTTGGCCTGCTATCATTTTTAATCATGGCTACATTCCCCCCGCCCAATATCGTACTACGGAACGTTACATTGCGTATGTAGACGGCTTTGCCCGTAATGGCTACATTATATTTCGTTCCGATTATCGCGGGCATGGCTTCTCTGAGGGTGAGGCAGCAGGGGGCTATGGCACACCTGCTTACACCATTGACGTCCTGAATGCCTTAGCCAGTGTGAAAAAATACCCAAACGTGGATGTTCAGCGTATCGGCATGTGGGGTCACTCAATGGGTGGGCAAATCACCTTGCGCGCGATGGTGGTCAACCCTGACATTAAGGCGGGCGTTATTTGGGCGGGGGTGGTGGCCTCCTATCCTGATTTACTTTCCAACTGGCGGCGCAACAATAATAATGCCACGCCCACGCCTGACCCCAATAATACACGGCGGCGGTGGCGGCAAGAACTGACCGAAACTTACGGTACGCCCGAAGAAAACCCCACCTTTTGGGCGGCCATTTCACCCAATAGCTACGTAAGTGATTTGTCAGGCCCGATTCAACTGCATCATGGCACCCTAGATGAATCGGTGCCGCATGAGATGTCTAGCCTGTTGGAACAAGAAATAAAAGCGGTCAATGGAGAAGTGGAACTTTATCTATACGAAGATGATAACCACAACATTGCTGCTAACTTTAACACCGCTATGGCCGAATCCATTCGCTTTTTTGATACCCATGTAAAAGGGGACGCTAATTCCTCCACTAATTAGTTAGTTAGTCAATCAGTCTAACGCCAAAAGCGGCGCGAGTAGAGCTATCGCGTCGCTTTTGGCGTTGGTGATAATAACTCTTCATTTGGTCTTACAGTCAATCAAGGCTACAATAAGGGCTTCACTTTAACCTCACTAAGGAGTCCTAATCATGTCACAACCCTTTACCGCCGCGTCACATCACGATATATTAGTCTTGATGATTCAAGTTTCGATATTACTGCTCACCGCCCGTTTATTTGCCGAAATTGCCCAACGGCTCGGCCAACCCTCCGTTGTCGGAGAACTTTTAGCGGGCATCATCTTAGGCCCTTCCTTCATCAGTGGCTTAATTCCTGCACTTGGTTATTGGATAATTCCCCAAACGCCAACACAAGGCTATTTACTAGAGCTAATTAGCTTTATTGGCGTGATGTTTTTGCTGCTCATCACTGGCCTAGAAACCGATTTACCCCTCATACGCCGCCATGCCCGTAATGCGTTAGGGACAGCCATCGGCGGCCTCATACTCCCCTTTGCCTGCGGTTTACTATTAGGCTATTTTTTGCCCAATGAACTGCTCATTGCCCCTGAGCATCGGCTCATCTTTGCTTTATTTCTCGCCACCACCATGTCGCTTTCCGCCATTCCCGTTATCGCCAAAGTGTTAATAGACTTACAACTTATTCGCCGCGACATCGGCCAAATTATCATCGCCGCAGGCATGGTTGATGATACCATCGCCTGGATTTTACTCTCCGTCGTGGTTGGCTTATTCAGTGGCGCAGCCGTCACCATCACGAGCGTTACCCTTTCGGTGGTTAAAGTATTAGTGTTCATTACAGGTAGTTTCATCATTGGGCGGTGGTTGGTTAAAAAATTAATGGCTTTCACCCAAGACAACATTAACAGCCGCGATAAAACATTATCTTTGGTTATCATCGTCATGTTTACCTGGGGCGCAATTGCCCAAGCCATCCACTTAGAGGCAGTGTTAGGCTCATTCATGGTTGGCATTTTATTTGCCCAAATACCTAACCTACCCAAAGAAATTATTGAAAAAATTGAGAGTATGGCCTTTGGTATTTTTGCCCCCATCTTCTTCGCCATCGCGGGTCTCAAGGTCAACATTATCAGTTTAGCCCAACCCCGCCTCCTAACTATCGCCTTGCTCATGATACTAGTCGCAACTTTCAGCAAGGTCGTGGGCGCATATCTGGGGGCGCGACTGCTTGGCAATAGCAACCACTGGACAGCCTTAAGTTTTGGCGCGGGGCTTAACGCTCGTGGGGCGATTCAAATTATTGTCGCCACCATTGGCCTCTCCGTAGGTATTTTCAACCAAGACATGTTCTCAATGGTCGTTCTCATGGCCGTCACCACCTCCCTCATGGCCCCCATAGCCCTACGCTGGACACTGAGCCATGTCACCCCTGAAACCGAAGAGTTAGCTCGCCTAAATCAAGAAGCCCTACTCAAAGACAACCTCATGGCAAACGTTCACCGAGTTTTATTGCCTGTTCGTCGGCGGCAAACGAACAGTGGCAGCCCCACTCACCTCATCGAAGCCCTCCTTTTAGCACGCCTTACGCTCAAAAATAAATTAGCCATCACCCTCTACACCCTCGCTACCCCCACCGATAAAGTAGAAAGCAACGATTTTCTGACTAAATTAGCGACTATTTTTCCGCAACAAAATTTAACCAAAAAAGTAGTCGAAAATTCGCGGCTGGTGGAAACCATTTTGGACGAAGCCAATAAAAATTACGATTTATTGATATTAGGGGCAACGGAAAAAGCCAAAAGCGTTGGTCAACTCTTCACCCCGCTAGTAGATGATTTGGTGCGCCTATCGCCCTGCCCTAGTTTAGTGGTTCATGGACAAGATATTCCCTCAGATTGGCAACCCAAACGGATTTTAGTGCCAACCAATGGTTCATTGGCCGCCAAGCGCGCTGCCGAGGTCGCCTTTGCCATTGCAACCAGCCCCGAAGAACAAGTTCATTTAGTCAAAGTCATCGAAGAAAAACCCTACAATTACCATTTTAACATGGATGCGGCTTCACGCGAGCGACAAATTACGATTGCTCATGATATTGTGGAAGAATTAAGAATAACGGGGGAATTACTAGGAGTACAAACGTATGCCAGTGTAAAATTTGGGCCAGATTTAGAAACAATTATTCTGGATTTAGCCAAACGAAATGGGGTTGATTTGATTATTTTAGGCACAGACATCCGCCCAGGCTCAGACAAACTTTATCTCGGCCCACG
>JAIFLK010000064.1 GCA_020049115.1 Chloroflexota bacterium
TTATCTCAGAAACGTTACCTGCTTCAAATTGTCCTAGTGGAACTGTTTTTTCTTTACCATCATATGAAACAATGAGTATTTTTTTGGAGTTATTGTTTCCTAATTGCATCGTTTTTACATTGAAGTCAATCGGCAGTGAGGTGTTTCCAAACATAAGCTAATTTACCTTGAAGTTACTCTTTCTCAAGAAATAATGCGTGAAAGTTTCTTAGGAAAGAGTAACTCTATTATTAATGTTTCATCACTAAAACTAAATTAATGTTCTGTCAAGCATGAATTAATGGAATGGCGTAGTCATCAGGTGACTGCCAGTCACCTGATGACTAATCAGCGAAAGTTATTATTTACTATTTTGGATATGGGTATCCATTTGGCGGGCAATATCGCCCACATATGCCGATGGTTTTTGCCCATCGCTATAGATAACGGCTGCTAACGCCCCCATTTTACCACGACGGAAAATGACCGCATCTATCCGTAATTTCATGCCTTCACGGGTCGTGGTTAAAGTTAATCCCACAGATTCATCACCAATACCCTCCAAATTGGGTAGATTTTCTTGGTTATCAATGCCCGCGGCCTTCATCCCTGTGACCAACATGCTTAAAATAAGTTCAGGGTGATGAGTCAAATTATAACTTGATAGGTTAACATCATCAGGAAATTGAACGGTATAACCCGTAACAAATTCAAGTTTCTCTGTACCTAATAGCGCGAAACTATTGGTAATGACCCCAATCCCTTCTACTTTAGTCCCAATCGGCGCGGTATAATTACCCTGGTCGGCGGGCCGTTGAAAACCCGTAGGCGTGCTAATAAGTTCAGTCGGTTTGATGTTTAACGGGTGGGCAGGGTCAGGGGTCTTAAGGTAAGTGGTGGGGTTGTTTATAGTCGGACCTGATATGTAAATAAATCCAACTAATAATACACAAATCATCACCGCTGCTACGAGCAACAACTTAACCAAACAACTAATAATATTTCCCATAATTTTGTTCTGATAATAGGTGAACTATTTTTATAAAAATAGTTCACCTATTTATCTAGGTAGTATCAGTATATCAAGATTTGGAGGGTAGTCATCCGATGACTAAAGGCTACTAATTACCGACTATTGTACTATCAAAACGACGGGCAAAGTCAGGTGCTGAAGTCGTGGGTTCTTTATCTGCGCCATGTATTACGATGACTAAAGCCCCCATTTTGCCATGTTGGAACACCACGGCATCCGCTTTGACGGCCACATTGAACAAAGTGGTGCTAAATGTTGCCCCACTCGCGCTATCGCCAATACCTTCTAAACTAGATAATTGTTTCTCAACATTAATATTACCACCACCTAACATGCCTATGCCCCATAAAACAAATTTGTTAGGGTCTTTTAATTCGGCTTGAAAGGCTTGCGCCGCGGGGTCATCAGGCAGTGCCATGGTATAGGCCAATACAAACTCATCTGAACCTTTGGAGTATGCTTGACTTTTATCTACCACAAAAGGTGGGAAAATAGTTGTGCCTGAAGCCAGAGCCAATTGACTATTTTCTTGAAACCCCTGTTGCTTCATAAAATCAGGGATAGTAGGTGTAGGAGTGGGCGGTACAGGTGTAGGGGTCGCGGTGGGTGGAGGTGGTACGGGTGTTGCGGTGGGTACTGCTGCCGCTGTAGGGTTTGTTAATGGCGCAACCTGGGTAGCACCACAATTGGTCAAAACTAAAGCTAAAACGGTAACAAATAACACACTGATAATTTTTCTTTTCATTTTCTATCTCCTTAGAATTTGTAAAATATAGTTTCACAACATTAATACTCTTTTTAATATTTATTTCATTTGCATTCCTCCACTCTATTAAACCTTGGGCTTTCCCTAACGGTATCCAAATCGTTAGATTTGACCACCCGCCGTATAAGTTTGAAGCCAAACAAAAACAAGCTAAGTATGACTATAAATTCAATAGTCACACTTAGCTTGTTGATTTCAATGCCAACAATAACGTATATTGCAAAATATTATGGTGGGGGGGGTAAATGTTCATTTTTAGGTATAAAGCTGTATTAAAATGAAACCTCTAACAAAATTAAGATTAATGTGAATATTTCCAAAAAACGCGCCCTCTGAGATAGAGCAGCGCGTTAGCCTAATCAATTCTACCTTTATGCGGCACGGCGCGGAAAACCAACCTGATTAATCCAGCTGATTGGTTCACCCTTGGTGCCCACCACAAAGGGCTTAATTTGCGGCAAGTTTATCATAGCTGGCCTATTTTTGCAAGTCAGCCCTTTCGATTATGAAATTCTTATTTTGAAAAAAGAGTTATTTGCCAAAAGAAACCATAAGGCATAAAGTAGGGTTAATATCGTCATACTGACGGAGTCCAAATCTTTAGATTTGTTAGATTGAGGGGTCAAATCTAAAGATTTGGACTCCGTAGAGGTCATCATATTGCGACAACATTTCATAGAATTTAGCGGTAAATTAATCCTCATGGGGCTGGGCATTTTGTTGGCCTTCATCATGGCCGAGTTGGGCGCGCGGTGGCTGGGGCCGCCTTACGAAATTGGCGACCAAGTTCACCGTAATCATCAATGCGACCCTGTGGTTGGTTGGCGCGGGATTCCCAATCACACGACTACCATTACAATGTATGACCGCACTTATCCAATGGTTTGGAACAGCACGGGCATGCGCGGGCCAGATTATCCAGTTAAAAAAGAATCGGGCATATTTCGGATTCTTATTTTAGGCGACTCCATGATGGAGGCGGTGGAGATGGCGGAGGCGGAAACGAGTGCCAAAATTTTGGAACGCACTTTGAATGAACAAGCCTCGCCTAATCTTAAATTTGAGGTCATCAATGGGGGGATTTTTGCCTGGGGTCCGCCGCAAGAATTGATGTATTTCCGCACGGAGGGTAAACTATATCAGCCCGCCGCAAGAATTGATGTATTTCCGCACGGAGGGTAAACTATATCAGCCTGATTTGCTGTTGGCAATGTGGTATCCTGGCAATGATTTGTTAGATGTGTTGCCAAACCACATTATGACGGCTGGGCCGACGGGCGGGGTGCATTGTTTTGCGCCCTATTTTGAAGTTTGCAATGGGCAATTTGATAGTGACCCATGGTGGGCGGCCCCAGGTCTAACTTCAACTTGGCAACGTTGTACGCAGGCGCGGCGGTGGTTGACGAGTGGTTTAAATACAATTTACACCCATTCGCGGCTCTATCAACGGCTGACCGCGCTGTTCCTAAAAGTGTATGAAAAGGAAACATTTTCTACGAATTTGTACGCGCCATGGCTAGATGTTGACCGTCAAGATGCGCGCCTGAATGAGGCGTATCAATTGACGGCGGGCATTTATGGGCAATTGGCAGCAGAGGCTTCGGCGGCAGGGGCGAAAACGGTGGTGGCGATTGCGCCCATCAATCGGTCGGTGGATGTGGAGGTGAACCCTGCGAGTCGGGCGGCCATGATTGCGGCTGAACCGATTTTGGCGCAGGCCGACTCGTACCTGCCGCATCGGGTGCTGAGTGACCTGATGGCCGCGAAAGGTGTATCGGTGTTCGATTTGCAGCCCATCTTAGTTAATTATCTGAAAGGTGGCGGCGAGGGCGTTTATTGGCCGAATCAGGCCATTCATTGGAATGTGAAGGGCAATGAATTGGTGGGCGAGGCTCTCGCCCACTGGTTGATAGAACAGAAATTAGTGCCAACAAAGTGACCATGATTGGTGTGGTCTAGTCATCAGGTGACTTAAAGTCACCTGATGACTAAATTCCCGAATTATTTACATGTGGACAGGATTTACAGGAGTGCAACGGGTTATAACCCGTTGCACTCCTGTAAATCCTGCTAAACGATGATATTATCAACGCAACAATCTGTAGCACAAGGGAAATATAATTACCAATTAGCCCAGCATGATAGTGGGCTGACCGAGACATGGACGCTCCAACGTAGCGCAAATGGTTTGTTAGAGCATCAAGCGCAAGTAAAGGGGCGGGTGGGGTTGGTGCGCTTGAAGCAAAATACCCAACTCCGCATGACGGCGGAGTATCGCCCGCAATATTTGGAAATGACGCAGCAACTGAATGAAAATGAGGCGCAGACCACCTTACACTTTACCGATGACCTCATTACACAGACCATTACGGTAGCGGGGGAAACCCATGAAGCGGTGTTAGAAGTTCCAATAAATTACGCACTTTTTCTGCCTCCTGTTTCATTACAAGGCTTTATTTTACGCCAATATGACCAGGTAGCAGGGGGGCGGCAAACGCTAAATTTAGTTAGTCTGCGGATGCAGCCTGAAGATAATTTGCCTTTATCGGTCACTATTCGCCCTGTAGATTACGAATATTGCAATGATGAAGAGATTGAAACCCTCGCGGGGCAGTTTGCTTGCCGTCATTTTCGTCGCTATGAGCAGCACATGGAACAGGATTTATGGATTGATAAAGATGATGTGGTCATTCAATGGTCAGTTCCTTATTCGCCGATTATGAAGTGGGATTATTTGTTGGTGCAATATCAACGGGGTTAGAAGCCGCGACGAGATGTTTAGTCAAAATTTAGCTGGATTGCTATATGGCCTAGTCATCAGGTGACTTCAAGTCACCTGATGACTAATTTTATCTTGAAAATCCTTTAATCTTGCCCCTCATGGTATCATTTTTTTGCCTTACGATGTCCCTCTGAGGCGAGCATATAAATTGCCATGAGGCCGATAAGTGCCAGAATTGCTACGCCGCCTAAAGTTACGGCAATGTAATCCTCAGCCGTGACTAATGAGCCACCATATGCTGTCATGCTCGCCAAAATCAAATCAAGTAGTACGGCAAAGATGATTTTCCACCAACTAAGCGGGCGTTCACCTTGCACCTCACCTGTGCGGGCATTGACTAAAAAGCGGTAAATTTCCTCTTGATAACGATAGGCATTCAGCCAGGTAGGAAGCAGGATATGCTTAAATGTTACGTTATCATGGTGACTGGTTTGGCTATGAATCCGTTGCACATCGCCGCCAATGTCGGCCTTAATTGAGGCGGTAATTTTTGAGGCCATTTTCGTTTTCGCCACCTCAAAACCATCAGGCAACGGAATACGGTAGCTTTCGCTACGGAAACCGCTTAAATACTCCGCTTGATATGGCACTAACTGGGGTAAATCCCATGGTTCTAGCATTTCAATGTATGTCGGTGGCAGCGAGTCGGTGGCAACCACTAAAATATCATCAAAACTATCATGCACTACACCACTGGCGGGATACCAATGAGTTTTCCGCACTTGCCGCGTTTTGTGAACGGTGTTACCCTTATCATCAGTTTCGGTATAATGTTCTGTTTCGTAATAATGCTCGCCCCGTTCACCCGTATATTGGCTGGTCGTTTCGCAATCATACGTCCAATGGGGCAGATAAATTCCCTTAATGTCGGTTTCATCGCTATAGGCTTGCTTTAATAACCCGTTAGGCGCAAACCATAAACTTTTGAGCCAGTCGCGAAATAGCTCTTGCGCTTTATCATGATTAATGCTAAAAGGGAGCAGTGATTGGGGCTTAATTAAGCGTTGCGAATGGCTGGTCATGACCATGGGCGTGCCACAAAAAGGGCAATTACTGGCCGTAACATTTGGTTCTAAGGTAGTTTCCGCCCCACAGCGTTGACATTTCACCGTTAAAACTTCATGGGTATCGGCCTCCGCCCCTAGTTTGGTCAAATGTTGGGCATAATCCAACTCGACAATGGCAGTTTTGGCGGGGGTAAATTCTTCCTCATGGCCGCAATTGGCGCAGACTAAAAGGGTGGAGTCGGGTTTGAACGCTAAATTTGCCCCACATTGAGGGCAGGGAAATTGTTGGATAGACATGGGTGGGCTGGAGTGCAAACCTTAAGGTTTGCAGAGAATTTGTGGCGCAAACCTTAAGGTTTGCACTCCGTAAGCCAAAGTCCTATTCTCATCAGTATAAACCAATCATAAGGAGTTCGTCAACATGTTTGCCACAGAATTTAGACCTGAGCAGATTGACCCCACCGCGTTTGTCGCGGCGGGGGTGATAATTGTGGGTGATGTGACACTGGCGGCTGAGGCTAGTGTGTGGTTTAATAGCACTTTGCGGGGCGATACGACCCCCATCGTGGTGGGCGCAGGGAGTAATATTCAGGAAGGGTGTATTTTGCATGCTGACCCTGGCTACCCCTGTATTTTGGGACAGGGCGTGACGGTGGGGCATGGGGCGATTGTGCATGGGGCGATTGTGGCGGATAATGCCTTAATTGGTATCAGGGCAATATTGCTTAATGGAGTGGTCGTGGGCGAAAATTGCTTGGTGGGTGCGGGTGCATTGTTGACCCCAGGCAAAGTGTTTCCCGCCAATTCGCTTATTTTGGGTAGCCCTGCCAAAGTGATTCGCTCCTTAACCGCCGAGGAAATTGCCGCTAATCGGCGCACCTCCGAAACATACAGGGCGCGGACTAAAGCGTTTAAGGGATAGCTAGAATCCGCGAAGGACGCGAAGAAAAAACAAAAACTTAGTTTTTCTTCGCGTCCTTCGCGGATTCTGGTTTTGTAATTCCTAATTCCTAATTCCTAATTCAACATGGTCAGCCCCGTCAGTCAATGGCAAGCGGGTTAAACTTTCCGCGTCATACAGGCCAACGGCTAAATGATATGGGCCAGGCGGTACATCGGCGAGCAGGGTGAGGGTGTGACTATCCTCAATCAGGAGTTGCGGTTGCCACCAGGGCGTGGGATATGCACCGTTGCGGGGCAAACTGTCATTTTGGCTGATGATTTGGCCGTGTGAGTCTAGCAAGTGGATGAATACCATGAGGTTTTGGGTGAGGGGTTGGCGGGTTTGCCAAAAGAGTTTTATAGGTAAAACGCCCCTGCCGCGCAAAGATTGGGCAGGGAGTTGATAGCCGCGCAACTCTATCCCATCCTGCCAAATTGCTGACGTTGATTTAAAGGTTGATTCAGGGGTTGACGGTGGCGAAATGGTGAATCGGGTGAGGATTTTATCTAAGGCTTGCCTATGAAAATCAGTGGCTTTGAGGGCAACCTGCGCTTCATTATAAAGGGTGATTTCTACTTGGGCCGCTAAGGGGCTGTCCAACTCTTTTGACAGGGTAAAAGTATGGTGAGTCGGCATGATAGCATTTTGTAGCCAACTATTGACTTGTAAGGTTACGTCATCACGCCCCAACGGTTGCAGCCGACTATCCGCTAATTGTACGGTAAGCGTAACGGGCTTTAACATCTCGCCGACTAGCTGCCAATAAAAAGCCAATTCTACGGTCTCACCAGGGCGCGGTTGCGGTGGGTTGAGTTCATAACCCACCAAATGTAATTGCGTGTTATATACTCGTTGTTGGCGAGTGGCTTTGGGGGGCAACTTTTGGGCGATAATCGCCTCTAAACGGTCAAGTAGGCTGGTATCGCTCATGGTGTGCTGTTCATCTAAAGTGGCCGCTTGCCAACCGTTAGGGAAGGGAATTGTTTCTATATGTTGCGTCTCGTGGCTCAAACCAATTTCAACGGTATAGGTATCAGGAGGTAAAGTGGTCAATTCGATGTCACATAATGACTCGACGTATGCCCCAGATTGTTGCGCTGGCTGACGAAAATCAGGGTCAGGCGCACAGGGAGTCCACTCCGTTGTGCCAGCCGCGCCCACTAGCCGCGCCATGAGGGTGCGGTCAGCCGTCAGGCCGAGATTTTCCCACCATAGCCGTAAGGGTAGCCCGTCAGCCTCCCACCGATAGCCGAGCAAGGCGAGTTGTTTATTGATGCGGCTGATTTGCGGGTTGGCGGTGATGCTAAAGGGCATGGGATAAATTTTGGCGTAATCAATGCCGCCAATGGTGATAATTTTTTCGGGTTGACGGGCCAGAAAATAAGCCAAAAATTCAGGGCTAGGCTCTTGATAGCGTTGCACTTGTTGGATATATAATACAATGTAATCGGCCTGTGTCCAGCGACCATCGGGCAGCAGCGAGATGGCCTTGCCTTTGAAGGCGGGCATGTTTTGGGTAAAGCGGCTGCTCACCACCAAGTCACCGCCATTCGCTTTCGTGGCTAGATATTGCCCCACTTGATCCATGCCCTCACCCCAACCGACCCGCAAGGTTTTAACCGCCGTCGCGCCGCCACCTAACAAAGGGTTAAAGTAGGAGTAGTAATACGGATGATGGGGGTAGATGGTCATAATTTGTATGATAAGGAGTAAAAAGAACGCGGCAAAGCCAGACCTCATATTGGGAGATTGCATGTCATTCTGAATGTAGCGTAGCGGAGTGAAGAATCCCTCAAACTTCGCCCAACCCAAGCGATTTTCGGCCCCGATAACCTGATTTCTAGGCGAATGTTGCAGGGATTCTTCGCTTTGCTCAGAATGACATGATCTCAACTTAATGACATACGTTCTTAATTTTTCCCCCAAATAAAGCAACCCCACCGCGCCCAAAATATCTAGGGCGGGGAAAATGGGCAAAATATAACGGTCTTGTTTATGGCTGCCAATGCTCATGGCGAAAGCATAAACGACCAGGTAGACAATTAAATAAAGGTTGGCAACCCCCCTCTGTCCCCCCTGATTCAGGTGGGAGGTTTTGCTGCTCATTCGCCCCATAAAGCCTAACAAACCAATTAAGGCGATGGGACTGAGGCGCATGAGCATGACAAATGGATAAAAAAGGAGGCCAGGGTCGCTGTTTTGGTAGGTTTGCCCCCAAAAAAAGAGGTTAACGCCCTCTGTGCCGACTTTGCGGGTAGCGTAATTGTAAACGAAAGTTAAGGTATCTAGGGGCGTAACCCACATGGCAGGCCATAGAATGAACCAGGTTAACGCGGCGATAAGTAGCCATAAACTAAATATTTGTAACGATTTGGCAATAAGCGCGGGATGAAAAAGTTGGCGCGGGTGGGTGACGGTTTCACGCTGACTCAAGATGAGCCACAGAATGAGGCCAACGGCGGGTAACATAACGAGGGCTTGAATTTTGGTGAGCAGGCTGAGGCCACCCAAGATGGCGGATAAAATGAGGTCGCGGCGATTTTTCGTGTAGCCATAGACCATGAGCCACAAAATTGACAGCATCATTAACCCCGTGATGACCGCCTCCGCCCGATTGACGCGGGAATCGCTCAGATAAAAGGGGTCTAGGGCAATGAGTGTCCCCGCGATTAGGCCGACACGCCCGCCCCATAATCGCCAGATGAGGGCTATCATGGCTAAGGTGAGCAGGCTATTGAGGACGACAATGGGCAGCCGTTGCCAATGCAGCGAGTCTTGTCGTTCCCATTGATGCATGAGTTGATACATGCCTGGTTCGCCAATCCATTGCCCCGCGTGCCATGAACGGCGAGTGGCCTCGGCGAAAATCCAGGCGGTTTCCGCCCACACGGGGACAATGCCAGGGTAGCCATCACCCACGCGGGTCGCGGCGAGGTCGCGTTGTAAGAGGGCGTTGGTGAAATCCTCCGCCCATCGCCAACGGTCGGCCTCATCTACAATGACGTAGCCGCCTAAATGGGTGAGGCGGGGGAGGAAGATGAGGAGTTAGCCGCCTAAATGGGTGAGGCGGGGGAGGAAGATGAGGAGTAAGAAATAAGAAATTAGAAGTAAGAAATGAGAAGTTTTCATAATGATTTTAATTCCTAAGGTCTAATGTATCCTAAAATGGGAGGGGTAAATGTCAATAATATATATTTATACAGCAGTGGCAACACTTTAGCTTTGCCTAACCGCTATGGGGCAAAGCTAAAGTGTTGCCACTGCTACAGCACTGAAGCCGCCGTGCTAAAAAAACGAAGCTAATGCTACATTGCCATGTCCATTGCCCGATGACGCAGCTTTTAGCCTACTTCAGTAGGCTTTGTCCTCTCAGGTCGGTGGCTTTAGCCTTGGGTTTATCTGTAGGTCGCGGAAATCCCATTGCCAAGCCGAATTGATTATAGAGGCTCAAAAAAACTCTCGCAACTCTTTGGGTTGAAAAAGTGTAAATTTCCAATGAAATGCAGTATCAGTATAGTTAAGTTTGTCATGAACTTTTAACAGTAGTAAAATGTTAATCTTTAATTATCATTATTGAACCGAGGAGCCAAGTTCTATGAAACAGAAAATTGTAATACTTGTCGCCGTTTTAACCCTTATCACCGTAACCCGCGTGCAGGCGGGGCCGCCCGTCACCGTGAGTGGCTCAGGAGGCTTATCATGGCGTTAGCCCCGTTAGACAATGAAGTTATTTTCAAGAAGTTGTTTCGCGACCCTGAAATTTTGGTGGCGTTTGTGAAGGATTTAATCGGGGTTGACCTGAACCCGAACACGATTGTGATTGAGCAGGAAAAGAAATTTGTGCCACCGATAGGCGGGGTGGATACAGAGATGGACATTTTTGTTGATGACCCTGAACACCGTATTGTGATTGAAATACAACGGGTGTGGTATACGGCGCATTATGACCGTTTCTT
>JAIFLK010000326.1 GCA_020049115.1 Chloroflexota bacterium
AGGAATTGGGGGTGAAGGCGGGGGTGACGCTGAACCCTGCCACGCCGTTATCTAGTTTAACGGAGATTTTGCTAGATGTAGATTTAGTGTTAATTATGTCGGTGAACCCTGGTTTTGGGGGGCAAAGTTACATTCCCGCGAGTACCGCTAAAATTGCTAGATTACGTAAGATGTTAGATGATTGTGGTTCACATGCGGAGTTGGAGGTTGACGGTGGGGTCAGCGCGGCGACGGCGGGGCAAGTGGTGGGCGCGGGCGCAACGATTTTGGTGGCGGGGTCAGCGGTGTTTAATCAAAAAAATTCGATTGCGAAAAACCTGGAACTAATTCATGCGGCCTGTCGTCAAATAGCGTGTTCGATTGCGAAAAACCTGGAACTAATTCATGCGGCCTGTCGTCAAATAGCGTGAAGGCGGAATAATCCACCTCAATAACCTTAGGACTTTCACTTACGGAGTCCAAATCTTTAGATTTGACCGCCTAATCTAACAAATCTAAAGATTTGGACTCCATTATCGCCATAGGCGAAAGTCCTAAACCCAAAATCAATGAGTTAATTTAAGGAGATTTAAAACAGATGAAACAGAAATACATTCTTTTAGCTACTTGTATTGTAGCTGTATTTTTAGTCAGTTGCGCGCCCATGCAGCAAGCGGCAGGCGCGCCGCCCCGCACCATTACGGTGGTGGGTGAGGGGAAAGTGCGGACTAGCCCTGATATTGCCCAAGTGAATGTGGGCGTGGAAGTGGCGGCCTCGACAGTGCCAGAAGCGGCTAAACAAACCGCCAAGACGATGGAAGCATTAATGGCGGCTCTCAAAGCGCAAGGTGTGGCGGAAATAGATATTCAAACCTCTAGTTATAATGTGTATGCTGAACGCCCATATATTGACCCGATGGCCTCAGCAGGTAGCGAAACTCCTCCCACAACCTATCGTTTCAGCAATAATGTGATGGTAACGGTGCGTGATATTACTAAAATTGAAGATATTTTAGCCGCAGCGATTGAAGCGGGGGCGAATAACATCTACATGGGAACATTTGATGTGGCTGACCCTAGCAAATTACGCGCTCAAGCCCGTGAAGAAGCGGTGAAGATTGGTAAAGCGAAAGCGGAAGAGTTAGCGAAGTTAAATGGTGTTACGTTGGGTAAAATCGTGAACATTAATGAAAATGTCGATACTGGCATGCCCTTTATGAATAGCGCGGCCTTTTCCTCTGCCGAAGGTAAAGGTGGTGGCGGTGGCCCTATCTCCCCAGGTGAGTTGGAATTGAATGTACAGCTACAGTTGACGTATGAAATTCAGTAATTAAGCGAAATTTAAGCCAATAAAAAAAGCCCTTGACAATTTGTCAGGGGCTTTTTTATTTTTTATGTTGGAGTCCGCAATTTTTTGCGGACTGCCCACAAATAATTGTGGACTCCAACATAGATTCTAGCGGTCTATTTCCGCTAAAATGGCATGGAGGCTTTGCTCGGTTTGACCGAGTTCGCGGCGTAGTTGGTCAAGCAGGATGCCGACTTGGTAGTTACGGTAAGGAGGCCATAATAATTGATGTAAGACAAAAAAGACCGCTAACCATGCGCCAACGTCAAAAATTTGTTTGTGGCGGGGGGCCTTAAAACGGTATCGCCAGATCACGTTGATGCAAGCGATGAGTGTGGCAAGTAATAATCTGATAGAAAAGGGCGTGGGTTCAAAGCTGAGGGGTGTTTGCAGGTGAGTTTGGTTTAAGGCTGCCTGAAAGGTTGCGCCTTGCTCAGGCTGGGCTTGGATGAGCCGCCTGAGCCACTGCCCATGAGGATGTTGCGGATTGTGCCAATTGACCAATTCACTTTGGATAATCGTGTTGACCATCACCGTTGGTACATCATCCTCAATCGTGGCCTCTTTGCGGATATGTTTCTCAATATTGCCTAGAAACTCATGCCAATGTAAGACAAATTCGTTACTGCAACTCATAAAATATTCCTTAACGATTGATGATAAAGGTACGACTGGTTTGGCCTACATTGCCGTTGTGGTCGCGGGCGGTTGCGATTAATGTATAGTTGCCATTCAGTAACAAATTCCAATCTAGCCCTGTACCTGCGGTTGAAGGCGGATCACCAAAGTTAATAGGTTCATTACAGGTACCGTCTGAGGGGTCCCAAAAGGCACAATAACCTGGTGGGCGGACATCATACCAATCCCAAATGACTGCACCACTACCATCATGGATAATCTGGAAGCGTACCCAATCTACTGAGGCCGTTGCCACAGGGACAGTGGCCTCAAAGCGGGCCAGAGGTGACGTATTTAACACGAGGCCATCAGAAGCGGGATTAACTATATTGACGGTGACGAAAGCTGAGGGTGCAGCAGCGGTTGCTAGAGCTTGGGCTAAGGGACAACGGTTAAAAGTGCCACCAGCAAAATCAACCCGCGCTCCAAAAATATCATCATCAAAATTATAAGAGCCTGTTACCTGATAGGTCGCGGTCAAAGTTACTGAACTAGTCACGGGAATAGAGATAGAGGTTGGAAAGAAATATTCAATTTGGTCGGTATAAACTAGGCCAAAAATGCCGCCATTGGTGGCTCCAAATGGAGCCATGGTGGGGCGGTTGGTCATGGTAATCGCGGTTTCATTAGAGGTGGTGTAAACCCACAGGAATGATTGTCGCACTCGCGCTGTTGCAGTGTAGTTATTGGTAATATTTATCGTCACCATGATGGTTGGCAAGTTGGTTGTATCTACGGAAGTGGATAAAGCTACGGCCTGACATTGAGGCAGAGGTGGATCATTATCAATAATTGTCACACTCGCAGGGTTGGGTGAGGTTAAGGTGGCTGAGACGGGTGAATTTAAGGTTACGGTGAATATTTCATCTCCATCAACCCCAGTATCATTAACAATGGTAATGGGAATTGTTTGGTTGGTATTGCCAGGAGGAAAAGTGATAGTTCCACTTGCGGCACTATAGTCTGTTGGGGCAATGGCGGTATAATCGCTAGTAGTATAAGTTACTGTAATGGGATAGGGACTGGATTGATCCAAAGTCACATTAAGGTTAGCTACACCACCATTTTCAGCTACAGTATAATTATTACTACTAAATTGTACCGTTGCGAAGTCATTATCCATAATAGTTACGGTGGTGCTGGCTGGCGCGAGTAAGGTGGCATTGGTAGGGCTGCTGAGGGTAATATTAAAGGTTTCGTTATTTTCCACGAGCGCGTTATCGGCAATCGAAATGGTAAAACTTTGGTTGGTTTGCCCCACGATAAAATTCACTGAACCGCCAATAACAGCCGTATAATCGCTACCAGCGGTGGCCGAACTGTCACTGGTGTTGTAATTAACCGTTACTGCTACTAACGGCGCGACATTAAGTTGGACGTTAATCGTCACGGTGCCAGCATTTTCATTGACGCTGTAGCTGGCCGAGGCAAAATTGACCTGCGGCACATCATCACTGACAATGGTTAAGGTGGTGGCGTTAGGCCCGCCCAACGTGGCATTAGTGGGTGTGCTTAAGGTCAGGGCAAAGGTTTCGTTGGCTTCAATCACTGCATCGTCAAGCAAGGATATTACGATAGGTTTACTGGTTTCTAGCGGCGCAAAGGTTAATGTGCCACTCGCGCCCGTATAATCACTCCCACTTATCGCGGTGCCGTTGCTAGTGGCGTAATTAACTGTTACTGTGGCATTGACGGGATTACTTAAACTTACTATTGCGCTCACAGAGCCACCACTTTCAGGGCCGCTATAGGTGGCACTGGTAAATTGAACCGAGGGGGTATCATTATCCACAAGTGTCATAGTCGCAACATCTGGCAAGGTGAGCAGAGCATTAGTGGGGGTGTGTAGCCTGACGGCAAACGTTTCGTTGGGTTCGATATTCAAATCATTTATTAAGGGGATAGCGAGGATATAACTGGTTTGGCCTGGCGTAAAGGTGATAACTCCGCTACTGGCGACATAATCTGAGGCCGCGAGAGCCGTAATGTCATTGGTATTATAAGCAATGGATGTATTAATGGTGGCGGCAAACGTTAAATTGATGACAAAATCAGCCGTCGCGCCATTTTCATTAGCACTGTAACCCAACGCACTAAACTTAAAGGCAGGGGTATCATTATCCCGAATCGTTACTTTTGCGGGGTTGGGTGAGCCAAGCATGGCCCCTATGGGGCTACTGAGGGTCACAAAAAAGTCTTCGTAACCTTCAGTTACGACATCATTGGTGACGGCAATGGCAATATTCGCGGTAAGTTGCCCTGGAGCGAAAGAAATGGTTTGGGTTTTCGCGGTGTAGTCGCTACCCGCCAAAGCGGTGCTATTGCTGGTTTGATAGGTGACGGTGATGGGAAACGTGGGTGTGAGGTTGAGCGTTACTGTAAGCATGGCCGAGCCAACCGTTTCATCAACGAGATAAGTGGCCTGGTCGAAATAGATGATGAGAACATCATCTTCCAAAATGGTTACTAGCGTAACGTTGGGCGCACCAACGCCTACATTGACCCAATTACTCATTTGCAACACAAAGGTTTTATTAGTTTCAGGCAAACTATTATTGAAAATAGTTATGGGTATGGTTTGAATGACTTGATTGGGCGCGAAAATGACGGTTTGACTAATCGGGGCGTAATTAACTCCTGCCACGCCCGTCCCGTTACTACTGTTAATATCAACGCTGGTGGTCACGGGATAGGATTTATCTAGGGTCAAGTCAATATTAACCAGGCCGCTATTTTCATTAACGCTATAGGCGGCGGCGGCAAATTGGACTTTGGCTAAGGTATCATCATCCATAATGGTCAGGGTTGCCACTTGCGGGTTGCTTAAAATTCCGTTAAGGGGATTGCTTAATGTCAGTTGTACCGTTTCATTACTTTCCACCAGGGTATCGTTTATGATGGGGATAGTAAAACTTTGTTGTGTGGCACCCGCTAAAATGGTGAGTGTTCCTGTTACGGTAGTGTAATCAAAGCCACTCATGGCTGTGCCATTACTGGTGTTATAGTCCACTGAAGTGGTAAGAGTAGATGGTGTGTTTAATGTTACTGTAATATTAGCTAGAGTCCCATTTTCAGTGATGGTATAGAGGCTATTGCTAAAAGAAATAAGCGGCGCGGGGTCATCATTATTTATTTGTAATGTGGCAGTAAAGGGTACAGCTAACTGTAGTTGAGTTGGGTTCGATAGTTGTAATGTCACCGTTTTATTGGCGATTTGATAGAGATTGTTATTATTAAGCGGAACGGTAAAGGTTTGAGCCGTTTGTCCTGGCAGGAAAATCAACGTTCCCGTAACGGGCTGATAATCTAAACCTGCCTGGGCGGTGCCTGGTTGCAGGGTATAGCTGACCGAGGTAGTAAAGGCGGAGGGCTGATTTAATGTAACTGTAATGATAGTATTAGGGTCAGTTTCGTTGGCAAGATATAAATTATTAGCAAACTGTACCGTTGGCATGGGGTCATTATCGACAATGGTTACAGCCGTTTGTACCGTTGGGTTGGCAAGTGTGCCATTGATGGGGTTGCTCAAATTGAGCCAAAAAGCGCGATTTGGCTGGTTAATGGCATTATCCGTTATTGGCACGGTAACGGTTAAAATGGTTTGGCTTGGGGTAAAGGTTAAAGTCCCGTTTATCGCGGTAAAATCTTGACCAGCTAGGGCGGTATTATTTAAGGTGGCATAATCTACGCTAATGGGCAAGGCTGAGACGGTGGTTAAACTAACTGTAATAATTGCCAAGCCACTTTGCTCATCAATGAGATAGTTATTTTGGCTAAAGCTAATTTGTGGTGGCCCATCGTCATCATGAATCGTCAACAATGCGGTTGCAGGCGTACCAAATGTTGCGCCCGTAGGGTTGGCTAAGGTGAATTGGACAGTTTCATCAGATTCTTGCAACAGGTCATCCACTATATTGAGGCTGATAGTTTGATTGATTTGGCCTGGTAGGAATGTTAAAATGCCACTAATAGGTAAATAATCATTATTGGTGGTAGCGGTGCCATTTTGCGTCGCATAATTGATGATAATGGCATGTCCGACTGAGGTGCTTAATGTTACCGTGACGAGAACCGCCCCCGCGCTTTCATTGGCTTGATAAGTCGCGTTACTAAATTGTACGGTGGGCAAATCCTCACTTTGTAAGGTGACGGTAACGAGGTTGGGTGAGTCAATTTGAGCATTATTGGCTTGGGTGATGGCAACCGTGAAATATTTATTGGGTTCGGGCAGGGAATCATTAATTAGGGTGAGGGTTAAGGGACGCGTGATTTGGCCTGGTAGAAAGGTAACGTTATCAGGTTGGGCGAGATAATCTTGATTAGCCAAAGCCGTGCCGTCAGTGGGGCTATAGAAAGCGGTCACGGTTAAACTAGAAGCAGTATTGAGGGTCATGGTTAGGGTGGTTAGCCCTGCCGCTTCATTTGCCACGTAGTTGGGTTGATTGAATTGCACCAACGGTGTATTGTCATTATCCATAATGGATAAAATGGCTTGATTGGGGTTGCCTAAAACCAAGCCCGCGCTAGGATTACTTAAAGTTAAAACAACTGTTTCGGCTAATTCATCTAAGGTATCATCTAAAATAGAGATGGTGAAAGTGGCTTGGGTTTGATTGGGGCTGAAACTTAAAGTCCCACTGTCCGCTAAATAATCTAAGCCCAAAGTGGCCGTGCCATCATTCGTAATATAATTTACAGTCACAGCTTTAGTCGCGGGTTTAGCTAACATGACCGTAATAATGATTTGGCGTGTATTTTCAGTAATAGTATAGGCTGCCGTGCTAAATTGCACTAGAATGTCTGGTTCGAGGGTTGGGGTGGGAACGGGTGTGTTTGTGGGAACAGTGGGTGGAGGAACGGGTGTGTTTGTGGGAACAGTGGGTGGAGGAACGGGTGTGTTTGTGGGAACAGCAGTGGGTGGAGGAACGGGTGTGTTTGTGGGAACAGTGGGTGGCACATTGGTTGTGGTGGGCGCAATGGTGGGTGGTATTTTGGTGGCGGTGGGCGCAATGGTGGGTGGTATTTTGGTGGCGGTTGCCTGGAGAGTGGGCGGCACTCTGGTGGTGGTTGGGGCAGCCGTGGTAGTCGCTACGGGTCTAGGGGTCGTGGTTACTGGGCGGCGAGTGGCTGAGGGTAGGGGTGTTGCGGTTGGGGGAGTACGTTCTACAGGTATAACGGTTGGGGTAGGTGTAAATGGGGCATAAACGAGCTGGTCGGGCGTAGTGGTTGAGCGTTGTAAGGTGGGGGCAGGCGGCAGCATAACAATTTGAGGGGTTTCTTGCATTTGAGGGGTTTCTTGCGCTGCCTGTTCCAGCTGACGTTGGTCACGAATAACTTCTTGGACGATATTAGCATTGAGGGGCGCGATAACCATGTTATCAATAGTTTTATAATCCGCTCTTGCATCAACTAACATACTGGCATTAATTTGAGTTGGTGTAATATTCATTAAGGCTACTTGTGATGAGCAGATAACACAAATGAGACCCAGCAGGATCAATAAAACTAATATCCAGCCGAATCTGCGTTCACGATATTTTCTTTTTTCTTCTAAGTCATAACTTGTTACTTGAGACAGTTGTATGGTCATTGAGATTAATGGTGTCCTAACTCAGGTCTATTATTAAGACAGATTAAGTTGTATAAATAACGGCCTCATTATTATCTTCTGCCTCTTCGCCCCAATCATCTTCCTCAGCCCAATCATCTTCCTCAGCCCCATCCGACATTTCGGGAGCAGCTGCAATAGGTAAGGCAAAACCAAAAGTACTGCCACCATAAGCCTTACTTTCTTGCATCCAAATTTCACCCTTTTGCCGTTCTAAAATAACTTTACTTAAATATAACCCTAAGCCAATGCCACTCAATTCATATGTCTTTTTATCATGAATAGCACGGTAAAAACGGGTAAAGAGTTGTTCTTGGTCTTTCTCTAAGATACCCACCCCTGTATCTTTAAGGAGAACCACAACTCGTTCAGCTTGACATGTAACGGAAAGGTCAACGCGTCCTGTAAGAGTATAATTATACGAATTTTTTAGCAAAGCCCGAAGGACATGAGCCAATTTTTCCCAATCGCCATTAATCCAAATCGGCTCTGCTGGCACAATAACCTCAAACTCTAACCCCTTCTCTTCCATTGGCCCATACCAATCGCGCGTGACCAATTCTATCAACTCCAATAAATTCATGGGAATGCAGTTAATGGCAAAACTATCGGCATCAATTTCTGATAAATCCACCATCGCCATCACCACATTTTTTATGTCATTGGCTTGCTCATCCGCGACATTGGCATTGTGGAGTAATTTATCATAAATTTTAGGGGCAACTTGCGCCTGAATCATTGGCAGCATCATTTTAATGAGCGTAATTGCACCCGTTAAGGGGAACATCGGCGTTTTCAGTTCATGGGAAACATCCTGAATAAATTTATCTTTTAACTTTTCAGCAATGACCTCTTTGGTAATATCTCGCAAGACTACCACTGACCCTAATTTTTCGTGATTAGAGGTGATAACGGGGGCGGATAAAGCACTTAAAACTAAGTCCCCCATGTTTATGCGGCGTTGTTCTAAAAAGGCTAAATCATGGAGTGAATTTAATAAATGTTGCAGTGGGTCTGCATTGGTTGACGTATCTTTGCTGGTTTTATTAATGGCTTGAATAATATTGTCTGCGGCAGGGTTTTGGCTGATAATCCCCCCGGTTGCATCTTGCACAATCACCCCATCAGCAATACTGCTGAGAATTGCCGTTAATTTACTGGCTTCTTCTTCTAATTGATTAGTTTTTTCCTCTAATTTAACCGTCATGTGGTCAAAATTAGCCGCTAAAACCCCCACCTCGTCTCGGCTAGTCAACTCAGTGCGTTGTTTAAGGTCACCACGAGCAACGGCCTGAGTCACTTGAACGAGCCGTTTTAAGGGTTGAATAATTTGGCGGGAAACACCCAAACCAACCACAAAAACAATGACTACCCCAATGGTGAAAATAACCGTTAAGGTGGTGCGGCTATTATTATTGGTTGTAGTAACGAAGTTAGTGGATAAGGCAACAGCAAAAACACCATACGGTTTATTATTAAGTAGAAAAGGGGCATAAGCCAGCCGATAACTTTGTTGTTCCGCCTCAAAATTATCAAAGAGGGTTTGTTTTTGATTAGCTAAGGCTAATACCATTTGATAACGTTCAGATGTAAAGAGCGCGGAAAACTTAGTTTTATCGGCTTCAGTTAAGCGAATAGTTGAACCTAAAATGGTGGGTGGTTCACCTAATAAAATAATGTCTGCTGCGGCTACTTCGCGTAATAACAAAATCTCATGGCCGACATAATTACCAACGAGAACGGCTCCACCAATCCCAGCTTGAGTTCGCAGTGGGGCGACCGTATAAATAATTAACTGTTTTGATTGTGTATCAGAGGCTAATTCTACCCCTTTTTCTAAGGTCTTGCCTGAAAGTATGTCGGAAACAGCCCGCCAACTAATTAAATCTATCTCATTTTGATGATTTTCATAAACTTGGGCTTTATCCCCATTCGGGTCTCGCCCAAAGCGTAATACTTCTTTGCCTTGTTTATTGACTATAATGAGGCTATCAACATCAAGATTTGTGACCATGATGGGATAAATAATGTCGTAAAGGCCATTCCAATCCTCTTTTGCCACCGCTTCAGATACACCTTGAGTATTGGTGGCATCCCGACTCACTTTTAATCGTAATGCTTCCTGATTGACAATTTCACCGCTAATAATGCGGCCCGCTTCTAACAATTGATTATCAAAACGTTCTTGAAATGAACCAGCCACCAGACTAGTCATAACATATATCCCTATAGCGGCCAATGCTAAAGTTAACATGGCGTAAGGGATAATGATTTTATAGCTAATGCTAGGTAAGCCATAAAAAAATGACCACCAGCGTGTTGGAGGTTTCATGACTTGTCTGTTTCTCAATGAAAATAGATAATATTTACTAGGCTATAATTTTACCCCCTACCATAAGTAGACTCTTTTACTAATCATAAAGATACGCTTAGTAAAGTTTTTGAGTATAATACAGGCAGGAGGATGTTTAAATGGTATATAGTTTAGATGATACAATAGCAGCCATAGCAACGTCAATAGGCCATAGTGGTATTGGAATTGTCAAGATAAGCGGCCCTAAATCATACCACATTGCCCAC
>JAIFLK010000055.1 GCA_020049115.1 Chloroflexota bacterium
AAGGGCTAAAGCTACTAATCCTTCAAAGGTGCTGGCATCATCAGGATAGTTAGCGAGGCCAATTTGTAGATTTATCCCTAGTTTTTCTAAGATAACTTGCTGGAGTTTTTCAGCCACCAAAGCAGTTTCGGCGGAGGTTGACTCAGGTAGAACCACTAAAAATGTCCTATCATAAATAGCAATGGTATCAAAATCTTGGGTATTTTCTTTAATCGTATGAGCAACATGCGCCACGACATATTGCTTCATCATGGCCTGTTGAACCTCAGTAACTATTTGTGGTAAGGCTTTATTCAAACTACCATCCTCAAATTTAAGGGCAATGAATGAGACGGGGCGTTGATAACGCCGCGCCCGTTTCACTTCATTATACATAACTCCTTGATTTTCGGAAAAAAGGTCAGGTAATCCTCCTAAATAACTAAAAGTGACCTCATTAATAACTTCTTCCACTTGATGGAGTTGCAAATTAAATTGTCGGGTTAATAAGGCCGTGAGAATGAGGGCGCAAATTTGTGTAATAGTTAGCGGAATATCGCTTAAAATAGATTCATGAAAAAAAAAGCCCGTGAAGAGTAAATAGAGGAGGATAAAAATAAGGAGAAAAATAAATAAACTCTGTTTACGTAAATTAGGAATAAGTACGTTAAAAATAACGATAAATAAAATAAAAAAGTACGTGTAAGAGTAAATAATATTGACCGAGGCATGCATGTAGCCTGTATCATTTAACTGTTGTAACATAGCTTCAATATTAAAGATAAATCCTAACCAAAGAATTAAACCAGCTGCCCAAAATCTCAGGTTTTTCATGTGAAACCTCCAATAGAGTTTATTTTTATTATTACGCTATATCAAAAACAAGGTAACATTTAATGATGCCAAAATAATTACTCCTCTATTTTAACCAATTGTGGTCAGATAGACAATAGGAGTAAAGGTTTAAAATAGGCAATGGCTTTATGGTGGGTTTGCCTTGTGAGAATGGATAGATAAAATAGAGCGATTATGATTAATTCTAAAACTCATTACCCTGATTTGCCCCGTGTTGCTGTTGGCGGGGTTGTTATTTATCAGAATAAAGTATTATTGATTTTGCGAGGTAAAGCTCCTGAAAAAGGCGTTTGGGCAATCCCAGGCGGTAGTGTGCAACTAGGTGAAAGCCTAAAAATGGCGGTGGAACGTGAGGTTTGGGAAGAAACGGGACTCCATGTACAGGCCAATGAAGTGGTTTATGTTTTTGAAAATATCCAGCATGATAACAGGCATCAAGTAGAATTTCACTATGTGATTATTGATTTACGGGCCGAGCTAGTTGACCCCACTCAACCCTTGTTGGCAGGCGATGATGCTGAGGCCGTGGGTTGGTTTACGCTCACTGAAGTCAGTAAATTACCTATATCTCCCACCACCCTTGAAGTAATCCAAAAAATAATGAGGCCATGATGACACCTGAACAGTATATTACAGATAATGAGGATTTAAATAATGACAAGCCAACAATTAATGAGGCCATAATAACAGCTAACCAACCTCAACGATTACGGCTTGTTTTCTCTAAGAAAGAGATTATTAAATATATCGGCCACTTAGATTTAATGTTGGCCTGGGAACGGAGTTTGCGCCGCGCCCGCCTACCCTTGGCTTATTCTAAGGGCTTTAATGCCCGTCCCAAAATTCAAACCGCCTTTAGTTTGCCCCTCGGCACCATTGGCACCGCCGAGATTTTGGATATTATTTTGACTGAACCCGTTGATTTAGCTACGGCCAAAGAGCAGATAAGCCAAGCCTTACCTGTCGGTATTGGCATCCATGCAATTGAGGAAGTTCCCCTGAAAGCCCCTCACCTAGAGAATCTCTTGCGCCAAGCCGAATATCTCGTGACCGTTGAAACGGAGTTATCGGCTGAGGTTTTAAATGAAAGGATAAGCAGTTTACTCGCTGCCACCGAGATTTGGCAAATTCGTGAACGCAAACAAAAAAGTGAAAATATTAATCTTCGCCCCTGGCTACACGAATTAACGCTAACAAATTGGACTCCAGGAGAAGCACAACTCAGCATGCGCTTAACGGCGGGTCAATTTGGTAATTTGCGCCCGATAGACGTGCTACAAGCCTTGAATTTGCATGAAAATTGGTATGGCATTGAACGCCGCCAATTGATTTTTGAGGCGGAGGCTTCACAATCGCTGTGAAGTATGATACAATGGGACAAAATATTAAATAAGCTATTATAAGGCTTAAAGCCTTATAATGGCTGGTTGATGCGATAACAACTAAATGAGCAAAGTAATAGCAACCCATTGGAGGATTTAAATGAAAAAAGTTACACACCGATATGGCATGATGATAGCCCTTATCATGCTCCTGTTTTTTAGTAGCGGGTCGGCCTTAGCCGAAACCCCAGAGGCAACGGCCATCGTCAGCCCCGCCCCGCAAACCACCGTTTCCAGCATGATGATGGTGGTCGGTACGGCGAATTTTAAGAAGTTTCTACGGTATGAAATTTTTCTCAGTGGCGGCGGCAATATGATTTGGGCCGCGAGTGGCTATAGCCCCGTGATGAATGGTAATTTAGCCCGCTTAGACCCGCGCGTTTTCGCCAATGGCACGTATCAATTGGTCATTCGGCAAGTGCGGACGGATAGCAACTATACTGACTACATGGGGCCAACCTTCACCATTAACAATCCGTTAGGTAGCCCCCTGCCGTATTATCCTGAAATTGAGCCGAGCTTCCTCTACGCGGTGGCGGATAAAGCCGTATTACGGGTACGTAATTGCAGTGGCATGGATATTGATTTTGATTACAATAGCCCTACGCCCTTCCATAGTTCAGGGGACGCACGCGTGAATGCTAAGAAGAGTGACAAATCCATTTGTACATTTATGGATGCGCCCCTCATTCCAGGCGAATATCGCGGGACATTAAGTGAGCTTGGCGTGAGTGGCATTGGCTATCAATTTCAAGCCGAGGCGGGCAAAGTGTATCAATTGGTTTATAACGGGGCAAACGCGGGGGCATATCGCTTTATCTTAGAAGAGACCAAAGCCGATAGCCGCGCCACTGCCGACATGGTGACGACGACTGCTGCTGCCACCGTTGCCAAACCCGCCGAAAATACCGCTGCCGCTACCAAAACTGAGGCCGTATTACCCCAATCAGGCGCAACCACCCTTTCACCCGCCACGATTGCCCTAGTAGCGTTGGCCTTTGCCATCTTTATCATTTTGGGCGGATTCATGGCCTTACAACGTGGCCGCCGTTTGGTTTAGTAAAACTACAACGAATGGGTAAGGCCGTTGCAAGAAAATAACCGTCCCATAAAAAATAGAGTTATCAACAGACACCCTCACCCCAGCCCTCTCCCAAAGGGCGAGGGAGTAACTCGCCTTTTGGGAGAGGGGACGGGGGTGAGGGTGATTTTGGGATGTTTTAAATCTTGGAACGGCCTTAAAATGAACGAATTATTTATGACAAACGCAGTTTATTGATGTAAAGTATATGACTATAAGAAGCGAGTGAGCTAATAACTTACTCGTTTTTTTGTATTGCGCGAGGTTATAAACATCTCATTTCCACAACAATTGTGGCTTGGTGGCCTTCAATACCGCCCAAGCCAGCATCTTAAGCAGCAAAGACCCCAATTGGCAATCCCGCAATCCCGCCTGCCCCACCACTCCTACCCACACTCACCGTCACCGCGACACCCATGAATACCGTCACCATGACTCCAACGCCACTTAACATTTATTTACCACTCATCAGGAAGTAAATCAATCCATGACATGACCCGAAGGGTTCAAACAGCGAACCCTTCGGGTCGAAATATAACGCTACTCATTGATGCAACGCCAGTGCCTGCAAAATATCGGCGCGGCCAATTAAGCCAACTAACGCGCCTTGTTCATTGACCACGGGCAGCCGTTTGATACGGTGATGTAATAATAACTGTAACGCCTCTCCCAATGAGGCCGTCGGCGTGGTGGTGATGACGGGCGCGGTCATGACCTCGGCGGCGGTGCGGTGGTTGAGGTGAAACGTGGCCTCACCCACCAAAAAGAGCCGCCGACTAAGCGATTGTAAGATGCCGCCTCGTTCCTTCTCAGTCGCCCGATTCAGCAAATCGCCATCGGTAATAATCCCCACGACCTGACGCGTGGCATCAATTACCACCACCCGCCGTCGGGCATGACTGACCAGTAAATTCACCACCTCCGCCAATGATGCACTAACTAACACTGTCGGTACTTGGGTCAGCATAATCTGCCCCACCTGTTTGGGTGAGCCAGGGGGCAACATTGGGCGCGGCATTTCCGCCATGCCCGGTTGCGCCAACGCCCGCAACACATCCACCCGACTGACAATTCCCACTAATTTATGCCCCGCACCTACCACCAATAACCGCTTAACATAGTGGCTAACCATCAGACTGACTGCCTCGGGGACAGTGGTTTCAGGGGTGACGGTATAGGGATTAGCGGTCATGAGTTCCTGCACGGTTTGCCCACTTTGGCGTATCTGTTGTAATAATTTGTCTAATTCGCTTGGCTGTAAGCCCTGTTGCACAGAAGTTGCCAATAATTTCGTTTTAGCCAGCAAATCCCCCTCCGTCAAAATGCCCACCACCCGCCCCGCCTCATCCGTAACGGGCAGCGCGCGATAAACCTTATCCAACAACAATTTGACCGCCTCCACCACGGGCGTATCAGGCCGCACTGCATGGACTTCGCGGCTCATAATGTCCTGCACGGGCAAACTCATGGGCAGCTCCCGTAACCGCCGATGCGTATAAGTCAACACTTCCACGGGTTGAACGGTTATCAACCCCTCGTTAACCATCTCTTGCAGACGCGGCAGCAGTTGTTGCACTCGCGCCGCGCTATCCACCCACTCAATGATTATCGGCAAATCCGCCGACAGGTCTACCAAACTAGCGGTATGAATCCGACTGTGCGCGCCAAAGCCCGCCGTACCCCGCGTCACCGTTGCGCCCGCGCAATCTTCTCGCCGCAATAGCTCCAAAATCGCCATGTACAACGGCTGATGATGCCAGTGGTCACTATCGCCAATGTAAATTGTTACCTTTTGTGCCATGCCCACCAGTTGCATTATTGCCCCCCTCCCCGCGTGAGCCATTGGGCCAGAAATACGCCCACCGCCACGCCGATAAAACCTAACACGGTATTACCAAAAAAATTGGCCGCCGCCGCCGTCCAATTGGCCTGCTCCATCAAACGGAATGTTTCCAACGTGAAGGAGGAAAAGGTCGTGAATCCGCCCAAAAAGCCGACGGCTACAAAGAGCCGCATTTCCGTGGAAATGGGCAAACGCCCTGTTGCCAACGTCATGAAGAGGCCAATGATGAAACTGCCAACAACATTGGCAATCATCGTGCCATAAGGAAACCCCGCACCCCACTGTTGCGCGGCCCATTGTTGCGTCAAATAACGGACATTTGCCCCCAAAAAACCACCGAGTCCGATTAAAAAGTATTGCATGGATTATACGGAGTCCAAATCTTTAGATTTGATAAACTCAAATCTAAAGATTTGGACTCCAATTAGCCAGGACTTACGCAAACACCTCACCCCAACCCTCTCCTACGTAGGAGAGGGCGCAAAATCTCCCCCCGATGTCGGGGGGATTAAGGGGGGTAGACTTGGCTTTTGCGTAAGTCCAATTAGCTTAATTTTTAGACCTACAAGGTTTTCAAAACCTGGTAGGTCTACCGATTTACCCCGATTCTGCCACCATGCCGCAAAATTAGCAAGCCTCCCTATTTTATGCTAAAATCAGCCCATGTCTAATTATTCCCACGCCACCTGGCGACTCCTTATAACTTATGATGACCACCCTCTTTCCCCCCGTGAACGGGGGGAAGGAAGTTGGGTAGACGGCGCGACCAACATGGCAATAGATGAAGCCATATTACAATCCCTCGCGCAAGGACAAGGTCAGCCAACGTTGCGCTTTTATCAATGGCAACCCGCCTGCCTCAGTTTAGGCTATAATCAAGCCTGGTCAGAGGTCAATGAAGCGGCGTGTTGGGCGCATGGCTACACCTGGACGCGTCGGGCGACGGGCGGCAAGGCCATTTTCCATACCGATGAGTTGACCTATAGCCTCATCATGCCCGAAGATGACCCGCGCATTGTGGGCGGCATTTTGCGTTCTTATCAAGTTCTAAGTTTGGGTTTATTACGTGGCTTACAAAAATTAGGGGTTGAGGCGGAACAGGCGGAGAAACGAGAGCAACCCCGCACCAAAGCGGACCGTCAAGGGCCTGTTTGTTTTGATACACCAGGGCGTTATGAAATTGTCTGGCGGGGGAAAAAGTTGGTGGGCAGCGCGCAATTGCGGCGCAAAAAAGTGGTGTTACAACATGGCACATTGCCGTTACATGGCGACCTCAAGCGCATTTTAGAGTTACTAAATCTTTCGCCAGAGGAACGAGAACAACAAGAATTATTATTACCCCAACGCGCCACTACGTTAGAAATGGCAATAGGACGAGTCTGTTCATTCGAGGAAATAGCTACAGCTTTAGCGCAAGGCATGGCCGAGGAATTGAATTTGACCCTTGAAACTAGCCCTTTAACTGACCATGAACTCAACCTGGCGGCAGAATTGCGGGCTAATCAATATGACCATGAGACGTGGAACAAACGAGTTTAACAATGTTAATCACAACTAATATCGAACAATATCTGCAAAAAATCCTTATTCCCGTGCGGCTGGCCTGTACCACGCCGTCAGGTTGGCCGTTTGTACTATCGTTATGGTATCTTTATCAAGACGGTAAGATTTATTGCGCCACTCAAAAATCAGCCAAAATCATAACATATTTACAACATAATCCTCGCGTGGCCTTTGAGATTGCTGCCGATGAACCTCCCTATTGTGGGCTGCGTGGACAGGGCTTGGTCACGTTAGCAGAACATCTTGGCGCGCCCATTTTGAGCCAATTATTACAAAGATATGAAGGAAGTACCGACACCCCATTAGCGCAACGGCTGCTCAAACAACAAGCCAATGAAATCGCCCTCATTATCACCCCCCAAACGCTCTTTCAATGGAACTTTGCCCAACGCATGTCAGGCTCACGCACTCAGCCTTGCCCTTGAGGGTAGGCTGCTTGCAAGGCACCCGATAACAAATCGCTCACGTTTAATTCCTGCGCCCACTCGCGCATATAAGCCAAATCTAGTCGCCCCTCTTGCACCTTCAACACGCCTAACACATCGCGCCATTGCCGTTCTGAGGTCTCCCCACCGAGCCGATACCATTCAAGTTTAGCTAAAATGGTGTCCTCGGCACTGGCAACATAGAACAACTCAGTTGATTCATCTAACGTATCTTGACGGCGACGGAGTAAAGCACTTTGAGCATATTTTCCCAACCGTAGCACAAAAATATCCACCTTAATCATGGTTTCAAGGTGAATGAGATTAAATGAAGCATGACGGTGAATAGCCGAGGTTAGCATATCACCGTCAATATAGTAAGTAGTTTTCAGTAACTTGACTAAATGTGGCACATGCTGAGTTTGAATATCGGCAACTAAATCAATATCCATGGTGGCCCGCGCTAACCCATAAACTGAACTCGCCACTGACCCACCAATATAATAAGCAATATTAAGTTTAACAAAGGCTTGCTGGACGGGTGCTAACGCCACAATCACATCAGGATTCTGCATAATTACTCCGCAAATAAACTCGCACTCTATCCGCTAACTCTGCACCATAATGATAGGCAATAAAAAGTAAGGCTACCTCTTGTTCATTTAACTCAGGGTGAGCGCGTTGGATCGCGCGCCGAGACAACTGAATGACGGTTTGCGATAAAGAGCGCAACCGCTTCATCCGTTGCAGCGAACTCGCCTGCCGCAATAACATAATCTGTACTTTTTCAACTTCGGGGGAGGTATCTGTTAGCATGTCAGTCTATTAGCTAGTTAGCGTTCAGCGAGTCAGCAATCAGCTAAAAAGCTGACCAACTGACTCGCTGAACGACTGATTAGCTAAACCTTACTTCCGAATGATAATCGGTAAGAAGATTTTTGGTAGGTCGGTGGGTTTGGTATCCAAGAAATCAGGCAAACCGTCTTGGTCACTATCCACAGGTTGTAATGGATTCGCCCCCACTTCAACCTTATCTAACGTGCCATTACCATTGCTATCAAGGTCGAGGTGGTTGGGCAAACCATCCTCGTCCACATCCACTTCCTGACAATCAGGCGTACCATTACCATTACGGTCAACAGTGGTATTCGTACAACCCACCATGGAACCTGCCCGCAACGCCCGACCTTGAGCTTGTTGGCCTGGGTATTCCACTCTATCAGGCACCCCATCATTATCGTTGTCAGGGTCAACGTAGTTCAGCAACCCGTCGCCATCAGCATCGTTATCGAAACAATTCTTTAGACCATCATTATCTTGGTCAGTGGTGGTATCGGTACATGTCTTACTCAACGGGTCTTGGTCAGATGTGTATTCATCAATATCCAATACCCCATCATCTAACGGCTCATCGGAGTCAGGGTCGAGGGCATCAATCTTTTTATCACCATCGGTGTCGGTTGGATTATGCCAATCACCCACTTCCAACGTATCAGAAATGGTATCGCCATCACTATCCACCTTCAAGGGGTCAGAGCCAGCACTTACTTCTTGACCATCGGTTAAAGTATCACCATCCGTATCAGGCAGAATCCGATTAGTCCCCGATTTAACCTCTTCCTTATCAGGCAACAAATCGTTATCACTATCTAAGTCTTGATAATCAGGCTTACCGTCATGGTCAGTGTCTACAGTTCCTTCAACACTATCAAGCACCGTATCGTCATCGGAGTCGAGGTCTAAAGCATCAATTAGGCTATCGCCACCACTCGGTAATGTTTTATCAGTATTAACAGGTTGTGTCCCTGAGCCAAACTCAACCCCATCGGGGATAGTATCACCATCACTATCCACCCCATTAGGATTAAGATTGTATGTCACCTCAATCCCATCTAACAAACCGTCCCCGTCACTGTCCGCTTTATTGAGGTCAGTTCCCAAAGCCAATTCTTGCACATCACTCAAGCCGTCCTTATCGGTGTCTTGCGGCGCAATGACCTGTAACTGGCTACTCTGTGAGCCAAATTGATTCGAGGCCGTCACCCAAACGGTGTAGGTTCCCGAGGTGGGGAAGGTATGGTTTATTTGGCTATCAGTCGTGACAATTAAACCGCTTCCGTCGCCAAAGTTCCAGGTATACGTCACAGGCGTGCTAACATTAACCGTTTGTACCGTTGCGGTTAAGGCCATCTTCAGGCCATTCGTTACATCCGCTAAACCACTCGCCAAACTCACTTCCTTCACCGCTGTTCCCTCAACCGTAAAGGACCCAGTGATGACTTTAGGCGTAGTATAATTACTGATAGCCGTCACCGTAACCACATAGCTCCCATAATTATAAGGGTGATAGACCGATGAACTAATGGTAGAAGTAACCGTTCCATCGCCAAATTCCCATTGGTACATCACAGGTTGTGACGCATTATAGGGGCGGACAAAAACCGACAACGTCGCGGTGTTCTTATCAAACAAGAAATCAGGTTTCACTTCTAACGCAATATCCCGAATGGGACGGCCATTCACCACCATGATGGTGGTCGTAACGGCCGGTGTTCCCCAACCATTCGTCGCCGTTATCCGCACGGTATACGTGCCAACGGTGGCAAACTCATGGATAACATTCGGGCTATCAGAGATAGTCGGCGGCGTGCCATCGTTAAAGTTCCAGCTATACGAAACGGGTAACGCCGCATTATCTGGCGCATATGTCGCCGTAAAGAAGGTTCTATCCCCATCCATCACCTGATTAGCCGCCGCCGTTACGAAAACGTCAGCCACAGGTTTACCACCGATAGTAAAGACCGTCGTGGTTTGCACCGAGCCAAACTCATTCAGGGCTTTTATCGTCACACTGTAAACTCCCATTTCCGTATAAACCCGCGTCGTCATGATGTCCGTGGTCGTAATCCAGGGTTCATCATTAAACTGCCAGACGTAGGTTATCGGCGGGGTAGAGGTCATCAAGTCCGTTGGCGTGACCATAACAGTAAAAGTTATCACGTCATATTGGATGGGGGAGGTCGGCACTAACGTGACCGTAATCCCCTGTACGGGACGACCCACAATCACTTTATCCATATAAGTGGCGGAGCTAAAGTTACCCGTCGCGGTCAAGATAACGGGATAAATCCCCTCTTTGGTAAAGACATGGCTAAAGTTGAGCGCGGTCGTGGTTGCCGTGAAATTACCAATTTGCCACATGTAGGTTATCGGCGCGGTAGCATTACTGGGGCTAACTATCGCCGTAAAATCTACGGAGGTATTTTCTAGCACCAGCGTAGGGGTATAACTGAACATTACCCCAGTAATCGGATACCCGGCATAAAGAGTCAAGAGAGTCGAAGTCTTTGAACTCCCCGCCATGTATTTATTACTGACCGATACGAGAACCGTATGCGGCCCTTCTGTCGTAAAGCTGTAAGGTAAGGTCGCTATGGTAGAAACAATCGGTGTACCACCGTCCACAATCCAAGTATAAGTAATGGGTTCGGAAGCACCCGTCGGTGAAACTATCGCCGTTAAATCTACCAGTTTGTCTATAAAAACATACATGGGGGCGGTAACCACGACACTCGAAATGGGCATACCCGTTACCACCGAGACAATCACAGTGGCTGAGGGTATTGTGGTGGTATTCAACGCATTTTTGGCCGTCACCTTAACGGTGTATTGACCAATCGGCGAGAAAGCATGTTGCACGGAAGGTGTGGAGGTTTCAACAATGGGCTTACCATCGCCAAAATCCCAAGTGAATGTAATCGGAGTGACGGCAACAGCAGGGCCAGTTGTGGCGTTAAATGTTACTACATCATTATCCCCTGGTGCGCCAGGGCTAAAAGTAAAAGCAACGGTTCTCACCGGTTGTGGGTTAAATTGGAGGAAGTCTAACACCCCATCGCCATTACTATCAGCCGTACCCCCTTCTTCAGAGTCGAGTGCGCCGTCCCCGTCAGAATCGGTATCCCGATAGTTAGGAAGGCCATCACCATCGACATCATTGTTTTTACAAGCGGCATCTGGGCTGAGACAAAGCGGGAAATCAACCCCATTATTGGTGTAATATTCCTTATCGTCCAAAATGCCGTCATTATCGGAGTCCACTTCCAACGCATCAATCACCCCATCACTATCAGTGTCATGGGGGTGAGCCGTATCAGGGCCAACCTCAATGAGGTCATTGATACCATCATATAATAAGGTGCCATCTACGGCAACCTCACTATCAGGGCTAAAGCCATTTGTGCCTATCTGTTTTTCGAGATAATCATTTAACCCGTCATGGTCAGTATCCCAATCAAAAGGTGACGTAGTATAAGAGCCATTTTCCCCGCTATCAAGGAGACCATCATTATCCGTATCCTTGTCTCGCGGGTTTGAACCCAAATTCACTTCTGGCCCATCATTCAAACCATCACCATCTGTATCAGGATTAAGCGGATTTGTTTTGATAAGGCTGCCCGTATCAGGGTGGCCGACTGTACCACCACCACCATTGGAACGGCTAACCACAGTAGTAAACAAAAAGCCATTGACCTCTTCACCATCAGTCAAACTATCCCCATCCGTATCAGGGTTATTAGGGTCAGTCCCTAAAGCTGCTTCTTCATCATTACTTAAACCATCGTAATCATTATCAAAGGGCGTGGTAATGACCTCGGTATAAGAGACGGGCGTGCCAAAGCCATTGCTGGCAACCACTCTGACCGTATAAGCATCAGCCGTGGCGAAAGTATAGGATAAAGAACTCCCTGTAGCCACAATGACATTGTTGACATACCATGTAACAGTAACAGGTTGTGCCACATCAGCTGTGCTATATGTGGCGGTTAATACCGCAGATAAAGGGCCGCCGGCTGAATTATAGGTGAATTGGGTTGATTGAACTGGCTTACCCAACACCGTTACGGCGAGAACTTTAGCTGCCGTTACGGGGCCATAAGGATTTTGTGCCGTAACGGACACATTAAAGTTACCTTTAACGGGATAGGTATAAACGACACTTGGCGTGGTGGTCGTAGCAGACTGCCCATTGCCAAAATCCCAGGCATATGTCACTGGGTTTGAGGCGGTGGAGGGAGTAATAACTGCGGTAAAGGTCGCGGGTGATAGTTCGGTGGGACTAGTAGGATTGACTACCAAGCTCGTGACCGCTACAACGGCTTCTTTTACCTCAACAATTTTCACACTGGTAGCCGTGCCAAAACCATTATTAACCGTGAGTTTAACCTGATAACTGCCCCCTGCTACATAGCTATGGGTAGGGCTGGCCGCGCTGGTACTTGGGCCAACAATAGTCCCATCGCCAAAATCCCAGGTATAACGCATGGAAGCTAAGGCATTATTGGTGGCATCATTAGGCAAGTAACTCGACACAAAGGAGATCGATGTTCCCACCACAGGAATAGTGGGATTAACCGTGAAATCAGCCGAATCAACCGCAATGCCAGGGCCAGCTAAAGCAGGAAAATCAACACTGTCATACGGCGTTTGGATGGTTAAAGTAAAAGGATAAAGCTGGACTGCGGGGAAAGAGTGAACAATCGTGGTATTAGTCACAGTGCTATTTACCACCTGAATCTGATTCGCCGTGCCATCATTGAAATTCCAGGTATAAGTGACGGGCAAGGTTGAGGCCACCGAATCAAAACTACCATTGAACGTAACCGCAGATACCCCAACTGTTCCCGAAACATAAGTTACGGCAGGGTTCTTAATCGCGGGCCAACCAAACACGCGCACATCATCAATGTTCCACTTCATGTTGACCGCGCTGTTGCCCAGAAACTGTAATTTTAAGTTAGATAACTCGTCGAAACTATTATCTAGCTCAATCAGTCTTTCATTCCATGATTGGCTACTATTGCTATAAGTTCCTACCGTTGTCCAGGCCCCATTTTTCTGCACCTGGGGCATGGCTTTATCATTGACTGAACCTAATTGATAACAGCTATTGAAACGGAGACCAACTTTAGCATAATTAGAGCCATCAATACTATTTTGCCAACGTAAAAAGTTATTGCTATTCCCAGGATTGACCGTATAACCAGAGGTCGGATAACTGGCTGATTGGTCAGTGACTAAACTCCAGAATTGAGTGACCCAACTGGCTTGTTGCGTTTCTAAGTCGTTACGGAATAAAATCTTAGGCCCAAATTGATTGGCCGTGTAGTTAAGTGACCACCCCGTTTCCTCAATTTCAGCCTTCACAGTATAGCCCGTTGGGCCTTGAATCACCCGTAAAGCCTCTACAGTGTAGGGGCCATCAACCCCATGCCCACTAATCGCCCGACCATCAAAGGTCAAGTTCAGGTTTTTAATGCCTGCCCCTGGCGAAGTAAAAGCATCATCAGAAATCGCAACCAAGTCCCCCTTAGCATCCACTAACCAGGCTTCCACGCGATAAGGATTAGCATCTGTTACATTCACTTGCACTGGCACAATCAGCTTGTCAAAAAGCCCGTCCCCATCCGTATCAGGGGTAGAAACCGTTCCCATGACTGCCCCGTTAAAGCTAGCATCACGCGCCTGGCGAGCAGGTTGAGCGAAATGAATTGGACCAGAATTGGCTAATTCGGGGGAATTGGACAAGGTAAAAAAAGCTTTTTCGCTTAAAATGCCGACATTTGTTTCTTTAATCACCAGGCGTTCTAAATTATAGGGGCCAGCTTTACCATCAGCGTTATTAAACACTAAATGAATCGGGGACGTTGTCCCTGTCCATGAAGCTGAATTAATAAATTCGTTATTAGCCCCATATAACTCGGCAGTGACAATATAGCTATTGCCACTGGGATTAACATTTAGGTTTATATCTACTGCTAAAGCATCAGGATAGCCATCATTATTGGTATCTTGAGCATAGCTATTAGGCTGACCATTAATTTGGGCATCGCCCACCGTATTCGATTGGGTCGGAGCTGACCCGTCTAAGACAATGGCAGAACGATGAGTATCACTAGAAACTGGCGGTAAATCCAAGTATTGGGTGGGCGGGTCTGTTGGTTCATTTTCTCGCCCACTCCGTTGGTTTTCAACTAAACTATAAGGACAGGCAGCACCTTGAATACCCAGATAAGAAGCACAATTTTTAGGTAAAGGCTCACCCAACCAATCATCTGTCGCATTATAACGCCCTGAAGGTAAACCGTAGGCATAAGGTGGGCTACTGCGTATCCAGTCAGAAGGTCTAAAACCATCACCCCCCCAAAATGTAACCACCCCTGTATCTACCCCAGGGTTAAAATTTCTGAGGCCATGCGGATAACGAGCGTCCCAGGTATAATCGTTAGTATAACCAAAAGTGTGATAATTATAAACACTGGAATTGGCTCCCTGATAAAACTCCAACGCCAAAATGGGATTACTAGCATAAGCCCCCCCAAAAAGACCAAAAGTATCCGTATCTCCCCAATACTCAGGCGGATTGACCATCCCTTCGCCACCTTTGTTGGTGCCATTCAGCTTACTATAATCTTTGACATTACCATTATTACCTACCCGATGGTCCCAAAAATCCCAGGCCGAGTTAGCCACAATAATCACATCATTATAATTATTGCCATAACCCACATTGCCCACATTAAGATTGCCACCATAGCCCGAAATACCAGTATAGGCAAAAGTATTATTATTACCGTAACTATTCGCCGAACCCGTTTCTTGTCCTGCGTAACTTCTCGCAACAACCCAACTGCCTTTACCACCCGCCAAATTAGTCACATTAGGGTCCCACAGCATCGCCGCATGGTCATACCAACCGTATGTTGAGTCAACCCCATGCGACCAAGAAGTGTGATAAGTTAGCCCATTTTGGACAAAGTCATTGCCTTGAAACGGGGCTGTATTATGGTCAGCAATAAAGGGGCGAGACAAAATACCCGCCGCCCGCGTAAAACTCGTGAACGATTGGGCCGCATCTTGACATGCCCCACCTGCCTCTTTATAGTTGCCACCACCAATCGGTGTCAGCGCGAGAATTGTATTCATGCGATTATGAACTTGGTTGTAATCAATATAAAGTTCACGGTCAGATAAGTTCGCCAAGACATTAATGGCACTCGCCTGAGTGGTTTGTCCCGCAACGGCTGGCATGACCAATTCGTTGAAAATATATTTACGATATTGGTCAGTTTGACCGCCTTGAGCGTAACCCGAGGAACGGCGGTACGCCTGTCTTTGACCCGCCGGACCACAAGGACCAGCTGAAGTGCCTCCTTGCTGGCTTAATCCTGCGGCATCATTACAGTCAGCCCCATACCACCCCTGGCGGGTCATCCACCAGACCGCCGTTTCATCGCGCGACACCAGGCCACCAGGTGACATTTGGCCGCTTGTTGGCTTCTCAATATAGCCAAAAGAGTTCACATCATCACTACTGAGCTTCCCATTGCGCCCTTCACTAAAACTAAAGGCTTTTTGATTCGCCGCCGTAGACACTGCCGCATTAGCTGTAGGCAATTCAAAAATCACCCGAATCGGCATGACCTTGCCCGATAAAGTAGCATTATAAGTTCCAAGTTTAGCATTAGTGGGGACACCCACATCCCACCCATTACTACATAAACTCTTAGTAAAAGGTAAGGTCGCCCCACTCGGCCCACTCATGGTTAACGTGGCACTAGTATCACCGCCAATGACAAAAGTTGTCCCTCGGCGCACCACCATGCCTACGTCTTTGCTCTCTTCATTCGCGTCGGCATCTTTATAGTTGGGTAAACGAGGAATAGTCGCAGGAAAAACGGCCGCCGCACTAATGCTATCATTCCCATCGCCCTTGCCCGTAAACAATTCCTTCGCCCCCATTAAGGTACGATGTCCCGCTTTAAGCCACCGTAGATAACCACTCTCATCATCCTTATATTGGCTATCGCTAAAATAGCGCGCCGTTTGAAAACGGCTTTCATACTGCACATACATGCCAGGGCTAGTTTTATCCTTTGGGTTGGTGGCATAAAGTTGCTCCTCCCCATCCGTCAAACCATCCCCATCATGATCAGCTAAATAGGGGTCAGTGATATAAGGCCCAAAAGTCGCCCCTTTCTCGCCGCTATACCAGCCATTTAATTCCATGTGGTCAGGTATCCCGTCCCCATCACTGTCATACCACGTGGTTGGGTTGGCTGCCATCGCCGTTAAAGGCTGTAAAATCTGTGTACTAAGCAAAATAAAAATCAAACTGGCCGAAATAATTTTTTGTCTCATAGTTCTCCTTATAGGTCTACCAATAAGTGTTAAAAATACGGCATCATAAAACTAACCAATTTCTGACCAAGCTACTACCCTGTTCATTTAGTTTTTAGCATATCCGAACAGACAAGAATGTCTGTTCTACCGTTGGTAGGTCGGACATTCTTGTCTGACCATGTACAAGAAATTAAATGAACATTAGACATTATACCGATTTAATGATTTTCGTAAGGGCAGGGCTTGTCCCTGCCCAAAACGGGGGCAAGCACAAGGCATTGCCCCTACAAAATGCCAACGATTTTTTAATCGGTATAAACTCTATTGTACTACTATAAAAACTCAATCCTATTGTACCATATTCAAGTTTGAATTGAGTTGGCAATAGGACTTTTTTCTAATTGATTTATAGTATACCTTGCCTCTAAGAATATTTCAATCAGGTTATCTTTAATTCCCCCGCCGCGCGGCCACTATTTCCGCAATGATAGAAATCGCAATCTCCTCTGGCCCCGAGGCGCCAATATCCAAGCCAATCGGGGCATGGAGACGCGAGAATTGATGTTCTGCCACACCCATTTCCCGTAGAGCCACCAGCCGTTTGGCATGAGTTACCCGTGAACCCAACGCGCCAATATAACGGGCGGGGCTATTCAAGGCCACTTGTAAGGCGGGGTTATCTATCTTCTCATCATGGGTGAGGGTAACGATATAAGTCGCCTCATCTAAATGCAAATCAGCCATCACCTCATCAGGCCAAGCCACCAGCAATTTATCCACCTGCGGAAAACGCTCCCGCGTAGCAAACATGCCGCGCGGGTCAATGACGATGGTTTGAAAACCCAATGACTTGGCAAAAGTGCTTAATGAAATCGCAATATGTACCGCCCCAATTATCATGAGTTTTTGTGGGGGTGGATACACCTCCACAAAAAGCTCCGCCGTTTCTGCACCCACCGTAAAATGGGCGCGCCCATGGTGTTGCTTTGCCAATAAAGTTACGCTATATTGCCGCACTTGTTCGGTCAATTCATTTGAGCCAATCGTCCCCGCCATTCGCCCATCAGCCCAAATGAACAATTTTTGCCCTAACGCTGCCCCCGCAATCACCGTAGCTACCGCCACTAATTGCCCTTGCTGCAAACCGTCCCGCAATAATTCATAACCCGTCAATGGCTCAACAAATACCTCAATCGTACCACCACAAGCCAACCCCACCGTCAGCGCGGCCAGTTCATCGGTAATGCCGTAAGCAATCAATTTAGGTTGCCCCTGCTGCATCACGATATAAGCCTCCTCAAAAACCGCCCCTTCCACACAACCACCACTCACCGACCCCACCATGTTGCCACTCAAGGACACTGCCATTTTTGACCCCAAAGGGCGCGGAGCCGAGCCATATACCTTAACCACCGTGGCGATGGCAACTGATTTACCCTCATTCCGCCACCGTTCAATTTCAGTTAATAACGTTTGCATTATCCCTCCTTTATTAAACCCCAAATTACTCATCCCCTAATTATACCGCGCCCCTACTCATTCGCCGATTCACATGGTATAATTGGCGCATGACTTTCCCCCCAAAATTACCGCCTATTATGCTCGACCAACTCAAAATCATTCAAGCCAAAAAAGAGTGGCTGGATTCATTTCGCCCTTTGCCACTAGAATTGTTGGCTAATTTAGAGCAGTGGCTCAAGGTAGAATTAACCTACAGTAGTAACGCCATTGAAGGCAATACCCTCACTCGTAGCGAGACTGCCATCATTATTGAAAAAGGCTTGACCATTGGTGGCAAGAGTATCCGTGAGCATCTTGAGGCGGAAAACCATGCCCAGGCGTATGATTTCGTCAGGGGATTGGTTGCCAAATCGCGCCTAGAAATTACTTTAGATGACATCCTCCAAATTCATCAATTAATTCTATTTAATATTGAGCCGCAACATGCGGGCAAATTTAGAAATATTCCAGTGAGAATTTCAGGTAGCCTGACCGTTTTACCCAATCCCGTCAAACTGCCTCGGCTCATGGTTGAGTTTATGTCGTGGCTGCACGCGGCGACTGAACACCCCGTAATAATTGCTAGTGAAGCACAATATCGGTTAGTTACCATTCATCCTTTTATTGACGGCAATGGCCGCACCGCCCGACTTTTAACTAACTTACTTCTCCTGCAAATGGGCTATACACCGGCCCTGATTCGACCCGAAGACCGCGTGCAATATATTCAGGCAATTGAGAGTGCGTCCAGCAGTGGCTCATTGGAACTTTTCCATGAGGTCATCTTTGAGGCGGTAGAACGGACGTTAGATATTTATTTAGAGGCAATTCAAAATACCATTAGGAGTTAGTACCACTACTCTATTGTCAAAAGAGAACAAAAACATTACACTACAATCATCAATGACACCTAGTAATTACATAAAATAATCTCCGATTCTTGCTATTTAGCCTCCTGTTATTGTCTTTCTTGGTCAAGTAAGGCATCAACTTTAGGAGGTTTTTTTTTAACCGCCATGTTATCATCCCATGATTTTGCCATTATAGCCAACCAATTTAGTGAGGCCGACTCAGCCACCCCCATTTTAATCCATCGTAAAGTACGGTTACTGTGGGCTAATTCAACGCTGTTGACCATGTTTGGTTACACTTTGGATGAGTTACTTAATCATACCTTACTTGAATTATCCACCGAAGATACTCGCACCGTATTACTGCAAAATACGATGATGAAATATGAGCAATCTTACGAAATTATTGCCCAAACGAAAGGCGGCATCCGTTTTATGGCGGAAGTGGACAGCCATTTGGTCATTCATCATGACGAAACCGTGCAAGTGATGCGCTTATATCAGGTTAAGCCGCCCACCGTTATTAAGAAGGATTGGCAAAAAAGTAACGTATCCGTGGGACAAACCACGACTGAGCTACGATTTAATAATGAACAACTCCGCTTAGAGTTATATGAACGTGAACGCATGGAGGCTGAATTAAAAGCCCAGGCGTTGCAACAAGCAAAAGTGGCGGAATTAGGCCAACAGGCGTTAGCAGGTCAAGAATTAACCGATTTAATGCAAGCCGCCGTCAGCATGGTCGCGGAAACGTTAGAGGTTGAATATGTAAAATTATTAGAATTACTCCCTACTGACGAAATATTAATTTTGCGGGCTGGCGTGGGTTGGCCGACTGAATTAATCGGGCAAGAAACCACTCTCTCTTATTTTAATTCGCAATCAGGCTACACGTTAAAACAAAATGAGTCTATTATTGTGGAAAATTTGGCTCATGAAAAACGGTTTACTCCCTCAGAGTTATTACATGCCCAAGAAATAGTTAGTGGGATGAGCGTCATTGTAGCAGGACATGACTATCCATTTGGGGTGTTAGCGGCCCATAGCACTAAACCCCGTATCTTTGGACAAGATAGCATCCACTTTCTACAAGCCATTGCCAATGTTTTAGCCACCGCCATTGAGCGTAAAAAATCAGAAACAGAATTGGTGCAACGCAACCATGAATTACTTATTTTGCAATCAGTGGGCAGCATTATTATGTCTAGCCTCAACATCAAGAAAGTATTACAAGCCGTTACCTCTGAAATGGCTAACTTGGTTAAGGCTGAGGCTTGTTACATTTATGATTGGCATCAGGCTGAAAATGACATTAGTTTACTGGCACGCCATACCCCTAAAAGTAAGCTAAATAAGCCGTTATTAGATAATATTTACAATTTGGCGGACTTTCCCCTCACCAAACAAGTTTTAACGACCCATCATCCCATTCAACACTCGCTTAATCCCGACGTAATGACTCCCATACAACGGGTGCGTTTAGGCCCTCATAACTTCCAAACCAGCCTCATGCTCGCCATGATTTTTCAGGAACGGGTCATTGGTTTAATAGAAATTTTAACCGACCAGGTAGAGCGCGTTTTTACCCCCGCCGAAATTGCCTTGGCTCAACTTTTAGCCAATCAAGCGGCAGGCGCGATTGATAATGCCCGTTTATATGATGAAATGAATCAATATTTAGAGGAATTAACTACCCTCAACCTCATCACTCAGATGGTTACATCTTCCTTAAATTTGGAAGAAACGCTGACCACCATTACCCAACATGTGATTCATTTGGCGGGGGTAACGGCCTCTTCTATTGCCTTATATGATGAAATAAAGGGTGATATTTGGTTTGCGGCGACATCAGGTGGGGGTGAAGAATTTATCAAAGGGCGACGATTGCCTTTAGGCCAAGGCGTGGTAGGCTGGGTTATTCAGCATGACGAGGCCGTTTTAGTACAAGATGTATCTAATGATAGCCGTTTCTTTCAACAATTTGACCAGCAAAGTGGCTTTACTACCCATTCGATTATGTGTGTTCCCTTGCAAACCAAAGGGCAAACCATCGGGGCGATTGAAGCCTTGAATAAAGAAGGGACAGTTTTTAGCCCTGATGATTTACGCATTTTGATTTCGTTAGCCGCGCCCGCCGCTACCGCCATTGAAAATGCCCGCCTCTACCAAACTTTAGCCGAGGAACGGGCTTCGTTGGCGCAACGGGTGGCTGAACGTACCACCGACTTACAAACCGCCAATGAAGAATTAGCCCGTTCTGCTAAACTGAAAGATGAATTTCTCGCCAACATGAGCCATGAACTCCGCACCCCGCTCACGGCCATTTTAGGATTGTGTGAAGTCTTAAAGTTAGAAGTCTATGGCGATTTGAATGAACGCCAAATAAAATCCGTCAGTAACATTGATGAAAGTGGACGGCATTTATTAGCTCTCATTAATGACATTCTTGATTTGTCCAAAATTGAAGCGGGTAAATTAGAAATGCACATTCACCCAGTTTCCGTCAATGCCGTTTGTCAAACAAGTTTACAATTTATTAAACAAATCGCCAATAAAAAACAGTTGAATCTCACGGTTAAATTAGACGATGCTAACCCAATATTACAAGCAGATGAGCGTCGGTTGAAACAAATTTTAGTTAATTTACTGAGCAACGCGGTCAAATTTACGCCCGATAATGGGCATGTGGGCTTAAAAGTGGTCAGTAGCGTCAGCCAAAACATGATTTATATTACGGTGTGGGATAGCGGCATTGGGATTTCTCCAGAGGACATGAAGCGATTATTCAAACCTTTTGTCCAATTAGATAACAGTTTATCACGTCAACATACGGGTACAGGGTTAGGCTTGGTGCTGGTTTCCCGCATGGTAGAATTACATTTAGGCAAAATCACCGTCGAAAGTGACGTGGGGCTAGGAAGTCGTTTTACCATTTCTTTGCCGTGGCAACCCCAACTCGCGATGCTGCCATCGTCAAGTGAGGCCGAAATTGAGCCACTTTTGGTCATCCAACGGGTTTTAGTGGTTGAAGATTCTATGATGATGGTCAATCAATTAACCCGTTATCTTAATTCGCTTAATGTTACGAATGTGGTTCATGTGGAGGGGGAACAAGCCGTGGCTAAGGCCCAAGATTTTCAACCGAATGTGATTATTTTAGACCTAATGTTAAATTATATCTCTGGTTGGGAAATTTTAACGAGCTTAAAAAATAATATCCTAACGCAACATATTCCTGTTTTAGTCGTTTCGGTGTTAGATGAACAACCACGCGGGTTAGCATTAGGCGCGGCGGAATATTTGGTTAAGCCTATTACGCAACAGCAACTTTTAGGCGCGCTCTACCGAGCTATTATTAACAAACCTATCATTGATGAACATGTTCTAACCACCATTGAGCCGCCGATTGTCTCCGCCATGCCCATTGAAACCACCATGCCGTTGATATTAGTAACGGAAGATGATGAAAATATCGCCAATTTGTTCAATGACTTTTTGTGGGTTAAGGGGTATCGCATTATCATAGCTCGTAACGGGAAAGAAGCCCTCAAACAAGTGGCCCTCGAAACCCCTGATTTAATCCTCATGGACATCCAAATGCCCGAAATGGACGGACTAGAGGCTATGAAAAAATTACGCGCCCAACCCCAATTCGCCTTCACGCCCATTATTGCCTTAACCGCCCGTGCCATGGCCGGTGACCGTGAACAATGTTTGGCAGCAGGGGCCAATGATTATTTGAGCAAACCCGTACAATTGCAACAATTAGCCCAAGTCATTGAGAGCTATCTCAAGCCCTAAACCCATAGAATTTACGCAGTCCGTTTTGGTAGCCAACAGGAGTGTCAAAATTTCATTTTGACAGGCGAAAATAAAATTTTCGCCCTCCTGAAGCAAAAGCCCTAACCATAAAAATACGCTCTAAGGATTGCCCCATGGACAAAAAATCTAAAGTGCTTATCGTTGATGACCAACCTTTTATTCGTGATATTTTAGAAGGACTCCTCGCCACCAAAGGATATCAACTTGGTTTTGCCGTCAATGGGCGCGAGGCATTACAAAAAGTGGTTGAATTTCTGCCCGATTTAATTCTGCTTGATGTCATGATGCCCGAATTAAATGGCTTTCAAGTCTGCCACCTCATCAAAACGAATGAAAAATGGCGACACATCCCCATCATTTTAGTGACCGCACTCGACGGTAAAAATGATTTGGTGCGGGGTTTGGATGCGGGCGCAGATGATTTCCTCCAAAAGCCCTTTGATAATTTGGAGTTATTGGCGCGGGTGCGCTCCATGTTACGGATTAAAGAGCAATATGATCTGTTAGAGGAGCAACGACGACAATTAGAAAGTTCCTTACGCCTCAATGAACAATTTGCCCGCGTTACCGCCCAACATTTAGAGGAGCTAGAATTACTCCATGATGTTGGGTTGCGCCTCATGAACAATTTAGATTTAGACTCCGTTTTGAGTGTCATTGCTCAAGTTTCCCTAGAATTAGTGCCTGATTCTAACAGTTGCATCATGCACCTCCTGTCTGAAAATAAACAAGATTTATTACCCGTCGTTTTTTCCTCAATCAATAACAGCAAAATAATCTATCCGCAAGTGGGCTTTGAAACAATTGTACATGAAGTGATTGCCCACCGTGAGGCCATTTATATCCCTGATTTAGCTGCGACCCCTAGCCAAGCCAATTTATTATTTGATGACTTCCATTCATTACTTATTGTGCCGTTAATTGACGAGCAGCAACTCATCGGCACCCTCAGCGTTTTGGGGGCAGAGGCCGATTTATTTGAGGAAAATCAACAGCACGTCCTCTCTATTCTCGCCAACCAAGCCATGGTCGCTATCATGAAAGCCCGTTTTTTTGAAGAACGTCAACGGGCCAAAGAGCGCGAAAAGTATCAAATCCGCCACCTCTTCAATCGCTATGTCAACTCAACGGTGGTTGACCGCTTGGTGGAACAAGGCGACCAAGTGGCCCTGGGCGGTAAACGACAAGAAATAACGGTGTTATTTACCGACATCCGCAGCTTTACCAAATTAAGCGAAAACTTACATCCCGAGCAGCTCGTTGAAGTGTTAAACCAATATTTAGGACTCGCCGTCAACGCGATTTTAGAGCAAGAAGGCACCCTGGATAAATTCATGGGCGATGCGGTCATGGCCTTTTTCAACGCCCCCCTCAGCCAACCTGACCATGTATTACGAGCCGTGCGCGCTGCCTGGGCCATGCAACTACTTATCAAAGCCCATAACCTCCAACTGACCGCCACCGACCATCAAGTGAGTTTCGGCACGGGCTTACATCTCGGCCCCGCCGTTGTGGGCAACATTGGCACAGTGCAACAGATGAATTATACCGCCATTGGCGACACGGTTAATCTCGCCAAACGACTGCAAGAAAATGCCATTGGCGGACAAATTATCATTAGTGAAGACATCTATGAACGGGTCAAACCTTACGTTACCGTGAATGATTTAGGCACGATTCACGTTAAAGGGCGTAACGCCGCCGTTCATATTTATGAACTTTTATACGTGATTTGAAATTGGGAGTGCAACGCTTCAGCATTACTGCACCAAAAAGGCGCAAAACTGACGCGTTGCACTCCTTTTGCAAAAAAGTTATTTATCACAACAGGCGTGCAATGGCTTATAAGCCATTG